>NZ_BAAJMD010000011.1:0-152015 GCF_057548395.1 Halopseudomonas sp. 4NH20-0008 | reverse complement strand
GGACTCACTTGGCGGCACTGGCTCAAGCAGCATACGAATTGCCGTGACGGCCTGATCAACAGCCGGTTTACGACCCACCAAAGGATGGCTATAAGTAAAGGATTCGGTGATACGGTTGATGATATTGGCCAGGCTGTCGATATCCAGACGTGGCTTGAGGTACCCATGTGCCGTTTGCTCTTCGAGCATGCGTTGACAGACTTTGTGACGTCTGGCCTGTAACTCTCGGCTGGCGGCCAAGAGTCGCAATGCATAGTGCGGGTCTTCTTCGATAAAGCGTTGCAGGGCTTCTGAATCCAGAATGGCCTGCATGATGCGCCGAAAAACTTCAGCCACGTAGTCAATGCCCTGCCCTGGCGCATTCTTGCGGGCATCCTTGAAAACGTAAAGGTAGCGGGCCCAGAGAATCTCTTCCAGTAACGCGTCACGGCTGCCGACCCAACGGAACACGGTGGCCCGGCCAATACCCAGTTCGACGGCAATTTCGCTCAAATTGATGGGTTTGCCTTCCACCCATTTTTGATGCGCCAGTTCAAACACGCTGATGGGCGTGGGTTTAAGACTGGCCTGTTCGGCGGCCAGAGCCAGTGATAGCAGGCTTCTCTTGTCTTTCAAGACGTGTCCCTCGGTTTTGACTTTATCAAGGCATTATTATTTATGATCTCTTGATGTCAACACAAAGGGTTTTCGTATCACAACTGTGACACATTTGGGTGATGCTGACTCTGAAGGTTGAACTAGAGAGTCAGCCTATTCGCCTTTTTAGTTAAGAACAGCCAGCGCAGCCTGGTAATCTGGCTCATTAGCCACTTCACCTACCAGTTCACTGTGCAGAACCTTGTTGTTCTCGTCCAGCACAACTACAGCGCGGGCAGCGATACCTGCCAACGGGCCGTTCTCGATGGCCACACCGTAGTTCTTTAGGAACTCGCTACCCCGCATGGTTGAAAGATTGACTACGTTAGCCAAACCCTCGGCACCACAAAAACGCTTCTGGGCAAAGGGCAGATCTGCGGAAATGCACAGGACAACGGTATTGCTCAGTGCGCTGGCCTTGCTGTTGAAGGTACGCACCGAGGTGGCACAGGTGGGCGTATCGACACTTGGGAAGATATTCAGCACCTTGCGCTTGCCGGCAAAACTGGCAAGGCCAAGGTCCTTGAGGTCTTCTGCCACCAGGCTGAAGTCTGGTGCCTGATCACCTTGGACCAGAAACTGGCCGCCGATGGAAATAGGGTTACCGCCTAGGGTCACACTGGACATGGAAACTCCTCATATACTCGCAAGGGATGCGCACGTAGCGCAGGGTCATACAGACGATGACATATTATCGCCTGCATCAAAAATCTATCCGGTAGAAGAAGTCCAGCGAGCTGGCAAAGCCACTCACGGCCTCAAGATACAGGCGTTTGCTCAGATCATAGCGCAGCGCCAACTGGTTTGCCGGTTCAAATACACCCACACCATAACGCAGGCTAAGTTTCTCCGTCAGGTAACCGGCAGCGACCACCTGGGTAGTCAGGCCGCTGCCTTCGGCTTCAAGCTGAAAGCCCTCGATACCCAGAGCGCCGGCAATGGTATTGGCCAGCGGTGCACTACCAGCCAGACCAAGGGCTAATGCCGCCTGGCCAAGCATATTGTTATCACCACTATCACCGCCCAATGGCCGACCCAGTACCAGATAGGACAACGCCTGCTCCTGCGCCATACCGGGCTCGGAGAATACCTCTGACTGGGGGGCCTCTGCCCGACCGGTAAGACGTAGTCCTGCGACGACGTCATCAACGCGCCGGACCGCCTCAATATCAAGGAAGGGTTGGGAGATCGGGCCAGCGAACAACAGTTGGGCGCGGCGCAAGCTTAAACGCTGGCCGTAACCCCGGTAGCGGCCGTCGAGAATATTCAGGTCACCGCTGGCGTTGAGATTCTCTTCAACATTAATCCGGCCGCTGAGACGTCCACTCAAGCCAAAACCTGAAAATCTCAGCTGATCGCCAATGACCAGTCTGATATTCGCCCGCACATCCAGCGGCGATGGGATGTCCTCGGCGGGGTCCTGACCGACAATGATCACATCAGGTGACAGTTTGACTGCCTGTGGCGGCAACTCCCTGACGGTAATCTCACCCTCAGGAATACTGATCTGCCCTGTCAATTGCAGGGTACTGTCAGCCAGAATGATGCTCAGTTCCGGGCTGACACTGAGATCGGCATAGGGCGCTACACGCACTGGCAACTCAGAGCCATCGAGTTGCAGATTGATATCCAGCTCAGGTTTCCAGCTCGCAGAGCCAGACAGCGTGCCCCGCCCTTTTTCCCCGCTTTGCCACTCGCCATCAATACCTGCCATCTGGCCATTAATACGTACACGCAGGCCCAGCTGTTCAAAGCTGACAGGCAGTTCTGCCCCACTGATATGGCCATCAGTCAGCACTATGTCACCCACTACCTGCGGATCACGCAGCACACCCGATAGTTCGCCCTGACCGCTCACCTCACCACGAATGCTATCCAACTGGGGCAGGAACGGACGTAGAAAGTCCAGCCGAATGCCATCAAGTCTGTACTGCCCACTCAGTGTCTGACGGCCCGCAGGATCGCTGACATCAGCATCCACCTGCAGATTACCAAGTCCCATGCTGGACAGTGTGAAGCGATTTCTCGCCCGGTTTGCCGTCAGATCACTGGTCAGCTCCAGACTGTCATAGGGAAAAGCCAGGGTTTGATCGGCATTGACGACCATGACCTGTCCGTCGCGACTACTGATATTGACCTTGGCTATGGGTTGGCCGCCAAGTGCCTGCCGCAGGTCAATTCGCGCATTCATGTCGCCCTGCCAAGTGAAATCCTCCGGCAACAGTGGTGCCAGTTGTTGTAGCGGAAAGTCGCTGAGGGCCAGGTTGATCTGTTTATCAGGTAGAAGCCGCTGCTCACCCTCAAAACACAGGCGTGCGGCGTCATGTGACCAACAATGCGCCGCTACGCGTAATTGCGCCGGCGCCAGGCGATAAACAATCTCGGTGCCTTGCACCAGACGCCAATCCAGTTCTTCATAAGCTAGCCGGGTATTGCGCAGTTGGCCACGCCAGTGTGTGGCGTCCAGGCGCCCCTGCAGATTCAGGTCAACATCCAGCAGGCCGCGCTCGACAACCAGGGCCAGAGTATGCTCCGCCTTGTTACCGGATAAGTGCAGATCCAGATTGCCCAAGCGCTGGTCTGCCTGGCGTACACGTTGTGCCGTGATGCGCAGATCCATGGGCAGATTATCGGACAACGTGGCGTCAGCCTGCAGATTGAGATCACTGATGTTCAGCTCATTGAAGCCCAGCCGGGGCGCCTGTAAATCGGCTCGAATGCGGGGAGCTGACGCACTGCCGCTGAGATCAATACGGCCAGCCACGGACCCTCGCAGTCCCGGCCACAGCGTATTCAAGCGTGGCAAGTCGATATCCAGCCCGGCCATTACCTGGTCTTGCCAGCGCCCAGCACCGGCTATACGGTTTTCGCCCTGTCGCAGCAGCAGATCATCAAACAACCATTGATCGGCGTCCTTGTTGACCGATCCACTCAGCTCCAGCGGTTGGGCACGCAGGGTACCTTTTAGCGCCCATTCGGCAAACAGCTCAAGCTCGTCTCCGGCCAGGCTGCCCTGGCTGGTCAGCGGGCCACTCAGGCTGCCGGGTAGCTGTGACACAAACAGCCCTGGATTAAGGTTATCCAGCTTAAACTGAGCGCGCCAGGCCAGGCTATCGCCCAGGTCCAGCTCAAGGCTGCCATTGGCGCTGCCAGCCTCAGTGCTCATGCTCACAGGATCAAGTCGGACTTGCTGCTCATTGGCCGCCAGACTGAAGGACAGCGCCATGACCTGCTCAGCCACACCGGCAATACGGGCGTTGGTCTCTGCGCTCAGCTCGCGGCCACGCAGTTGCGCCTGCATCTCCAGGTTCTGAAGGCTGATGGCACCGATATCCTGCGGATACAACCATTCCCAAGGGAATGCCTGCATCTCGAGCTGGGCATCGGCACTGAGCTCATCCTGCCAGTTGGCTTCACCATTCAGTTGCAAACGCCTCTGGTTGTCCTCTTCCACGCGCAACAGTAGATCAATATCCGATATTCCGGTTAGTGCAGCGCGTGCAGTCAAGTCAAGACGGATATCGCCACCCTCCCCCGGCAAGTCAGCTTGCAGTGCCAGTTCATAGCCATCTGGCAAACTGCCCTCAAGCGTCAATTCGGGAGCCATCAGGGTCAAGGTTGGCGGCAGCGACTGCAGCGCCAGAAAGTCATCTCCGCGCCAGTTCAGACTGAGCGGCAGGCTGGCTTGCAGTGGGCTGGCCTCCAACTCCAGTCGACCTTGAAGGTAGCCGCTACTGACTGCCGTCACCTCAAGCTGGTCCAGACTGCCAGCGGCGCGGATATCGGCCTGCCAGGGCTGGCCTTGCTGCTCTGGCAGATTGGCCGACAGGTTCATGCGCAATGGCCAGTTGGCGTGCATGGTCAGATCGGCGTCAAGCAGCCAGTCCAGTCCCGGGCCTGCTCCGCTAAAGCGATGAATCAACAGCTGCGAGCCGCTGGCATGGGCAATCATCTGCAGATCTGTCAACAGGGGGCCTGTTTCATCCAGCCACAGCTCGGCAATACGCAGATCATCCACCTGGATGCCCAGAGGCAAACGGATATCAGGAAGAACAATGGATTCAGGACGCTCGACCTGATCTTCAGTCGGCTCGCTCAGGACAGTCAAGCGGCCGATACCCAGGCTGTCGATGCATAAACGAGGCCCCAGCAGGCACATGGGCGACCAAGCCAACTGCAGATGATCAATGCGGATGGTTAGGCTGTCATCCTGCCAGACCAGGTTACTCAGATCCCAGCCACGCCACAGATGCCCCTGATTGAACTCGAACTGCAGGCGCGACTCCTGTTGCACAAGCTGGTTGGCCAGCCACCGATTGACCGACTCACTGGCGAGCAGAAAACCCAGCGAAACAGGTATCAGCAAGAGAATCAGCAGGCCCCGCACCAGGCTTTTGAGGATAAAGCGAATCACAGTTCAGGACCCATGGAAAAATGGATTCGAAAGCCTTCATCCGCGTCGCTGATAGAGCGAGCCAGATCAACTCTGATTGGGCCAACCGGTGATACCCAGCGAACGCCCACGCCGACGCTGGTCTTGCGTGCATCCAGAAGGTCATCGATGGCATTGCCGTGATCGACAAAAGTAGCTGCACGCCACTTATCGATAAATTCGTACTGATATTCCAGACTGGTTGCGATCAGAAAACGGCCACCGACACGCTCACCTGAGCTGTCTGTAGGCGATAGCGTGCGGAAGTCATAGCCGCGAACACTTTGATCGCCCCCGGCAAAGAAGCGCAAGGAGGGCGGTACATTGCTAAAACCATTGCTGGCAATGCCCCCCAGATTGGCTCTGGCCAGCAGGCGATGGTCGTCCAATATGGTATAGAGCCCTTTGGCACTGGCATTCACCCGAACAAAATCGATGTCTGACAGCACACCTTCCTTGGCCCCCTGTACGTCCAATAGCAGACTGTAGCCTTTACTGGGGTCAATCTGATTATCGCTCTCGGTACGTTGATAGGCGACGCTGGGAATGAGTAGCGTACTGCGTCCAGACTCATTGCCGAGGGAGAATCGCTCCTGCTCCCAGCGCAGACCAATGACCCGTTCCCAACCGCTTTCCAAACGTCGCTGGTACTGGCCACCAAGAGTCAGGCTCTGACTTTCAACGTCATCAATATCCTCGTTTTGCCAACCGGTAAAAAACCGTAATGAACTGTTTTGTGGCGGCGTAAGCGGGATCTGGTAATAGGCACCCAGCTTCTGTCGCGGTGCCGAGACCTCCATTTCAGCACCGCGTTTATGGCCCATGGCGTTGATCCAGTGCTGTGTCCAGGTCGAGCGCGCTCTGGGCCCTACATCAGTGGAAAAGCCGGCACCAAAGCCGAGTGAGTGTTTGTCGCGAGCCCGAAGACGTGCAGCTACAGGGATAAGGCCGTCATTGGCATTGGCGGCATTCGCGCTGACCTGAACCGATTCGAAATAACCGCTGGACTGCAAGTCCCGACTCAAGTCAGCTATCAGATCTGCATCGTAGGGTGTGTCGGGTGTAAAGCTGACCATGCGTTGTAACAGTTCGTCACTGAAGGGTGTTTCATCAAAAATCACATCGCCAAGGCGAAAGCGTTCCCCGGTTTGATATATCAGCTCGATATCCGCCAGGTTGTTTTCAACATCCACGCGTAACTGTTGCCGCTCAAAGCGTCCGGAAAAATAGCCATAGCGCAACGCCTGATTGGAAATCAGCGTTTTGATGTCTTCATAGTGCCCGTGGTTGAGGATAGCGCCCTGTCTCAGACGGGTGCTGGATGGCAGATCAAAGGCTTCGTCACCTTGGCCGGGGCCTTCAAAACGGATATCCACGGCATTCAGTCTTACCGGCTCACCTAATATGACATCAAGCTCAAGTACTGGTTGATCGCGAGGGCCGCTGACGTTCGGTCTGATTTGAGCCTGATAATAGCCCAGCGCCTGTGCTGCCTTGAGCGCCTGCTCACGACTGGATCGGGCAAGGCGCCACATATGTCTGCGATTATCCGCGGAAACGGGACCGATAAAGGCCTCGATATTGGCTTTTACCCGGCTATTTGCCGGTTGCACCTGTACATCGAGCTGGGCCTGCACTGCGGAAACAAAAAAAAGCAGGCATATCAATAATAAAGAACGGCCCATTAACAACTTCCAGCTTTGAATTTACGTCAGAATGCTAACATGCTCAGCTTAAATGACTGTTACAAATAAACATTCGCTTACAGTCGATCCGAGACGAAAAAGCCGATTCACAGGACAGCCCATGAAATTCGTATCTTTTAATATCAATGGATTACGAGCAAGACCTCATCAGCTTAAAGAGATAGTTGAGCGGCATGCGCCAGCCGTTATCGGTCTACAGGAAACCAAGGTGGACGACCCCATGTTTCCGCTGGCAGATGTGCAGGCCCTCGGCTATCACGTTCATTTCCATGGTCAGAAAGGTCATTATGGGGTTGCTCTGCTGACCCGCGATGAGCCCCTTTGGGTAAAGAAAGGTTTCCCAAATGATGGTGATGACGCTCAAAAGCGCATGATCAGCGCCGCCGTACCTGACTCACAGGGCAATCCGGTGGTGGTTTTCAATGGTTACTTTCCCCAGGGAGAAAGCCGAGACCACCCTATCAAGTTTCCCGCTAAATCACGCTTTTATGCGGATCTTCAGGCTCACCTGGAGGATAGCTTTAGCACCGATCAAGCCCTGGTGGTAATGGGCGATATCAATATCTCTCCGGAAGACATCGATATTGGCATCGGTGCCGAGAACGCCAAACGCTGGTTGAAAACCGGCAAATGCAGCTTTTTGCCAGAGGAACGGGAGTGGTTAGCGCGCCTGAAGAACTGGGGGCTGGTCGACACCTTCCGGCAGCTCCATCCTGGCGTGGATGATCGTTTCAGCTGGTTCGATTACCGCAGTCGCGGCTTTGAAGATGTGCCCAAGCGTGGGCTGCGTATTGATCTGGTGATGGCCAGCAAGGCGCTGGCGCCGCACTGTGTCAGCGCCGGGATCGATTACGATATCCGCGCCATGGAAAAACCGTCGGATCATGCGCCGGTTTGGGCCGAGTTCAAAGTCTGAGCAGCAAGCCAGAGTCCGTGGCTGAGTTTGGCTCAGCCACGGACAAGGCTTGAAGGGCTCAGGCCATCTCTTCTTCCAGTACATCCAGGGTCAGTTCATCATCGCGCAGGCTGATGTGAACCGTGCCACCATGCGCGGACAACTCGCCAAACAGAATGGCCTCAGCCAACGGCCGCTTGATCTTCTCCTGAATCAGGCGAGCCATCGGACGCGCACCCATCAGCGGATCATAACCGTGTTCCGCCAGCCAGTTGCGCGCTTCCTCGTCCACATCCAGCAAGACGTGCTTGTCTTCCAGCTGTGCCTGCAATTCGGTGAGGAACTTGTCGACCACGCTCTTGATGCTGTCATGGCTCAAACGACCAAACTGGATAATGGTATCCAGACGGTTACGGAATTCCGGCGTGAAGGTTTTCTTGATCACTTCCATGGCATCGGTGGTGTGATCCTGCTGGGTAAAGCCAATCGAGGAACGCGCCATGGATTCCGCGCCGGCATTGGTTGTCAGCACGATGATCACGTTGCGGAAGTCGGCCTTGCGCCCGTTGTTATCGGTCAGCGTACCGTGATCCATGACCTGCAGCAGCAGGTTGAAGACTTCCGGATGCGCTTTCTCGATTTCATCGAGCAACAGAACACAGTGCGGGTTCTTGCTCACTGCCTCGGTCAGCAAACCGCCCTGATCAAAACCGACATAGCCCGGAGGTGCGCCGATCAGGCGTGACACTGTGTGCCGCTCCATATACTCGGACATGTCAAAACGCAGCAATTCCACGCCCAGGCTCTTGGCCAACTGACGGGTTACCTCCGTCTTGCCGACACCGGTTGGCCCGGCGAACAGGAAGGAGCCCACCGGCTTATCCGCTGACTTGAGGCCAGCGCGTGACAGTTTTATCGCCGTGGACAAGGCCTGAATAGCGTTATCCTGACCGAAGACCACCAGACGCAGATCACGCTCAAGGTTCTTCAGCAGTTCCTTGTCGCTGGTGGAAACATGCTTGGGCGGAATGCGCGCAATCTTGGCCACAATCGACTCGATCTCGGCCACATCAATCACGCTTGGACGCTCACTGACCGGCTTGAGACGCTGATAGGCGCCCGCCTCGTCAATCACGTCAATGGCCTTGTCAGGCATATGCCGGTCGTTGATGTAACGGGATGCCAACTCGGCAGCGGCTTTCAAGGCCTCATCGGTATAACCGATGCCATGGTGATCCTCAAAGCGGCTCTTGAGCCCCTTGAGAATCTGGATAGTGTCATCCACAGAGGGTTCGACCACATCCACCTTCTGGAAACGCCGGGCCAGAGCACGGTCTTTCTCAAAAATGCCGCGAAACTCCTGAAAGGTTGTTGAACCGATACAGCGGATCTCGCCTGAGGTCAGCAATGGCTTGAGCAGGTTGGAGGCATCCATTACGCCGCCGGAGGCGGCGCCGGCTCCAATGATCGTGTGAATCTCGTCAATGAACAGGATGGCCTGGGGACGCTTGCGCAGCGCTTTGAGCAACGCCTTGAAGCGCTTCTCGAAATCACCTCGGTACTTGGTACCAGCCAGCAAGGCGCCAAGATCCAGGGAATAGACCACAGCTTCGGAGAGAATATCCGGTACTTCACCATCGACAATACGCTTGGCCAGACCCTCGGCTATGGCGGTCTTGCCAACGCCCGCCTCGCCTACCAGCAGCGGGTTGTTCTTGCGCCGGCGCACCAGAATCTGCGCGACCCGCTCAACTTCATGAGCGCGACCTACCAGCGGATCAATCCGCCCCAGACGGGCCTGCTCGTTGAGGTTGCTGGCATAGGCATCCAGCGGATTGGTCGAGCCGACGGTTTCGCCGTTCTCGTCATCACCGGCTTCCTGGTCTGGCTGAATCTGTTCCGAATCGCCGCCTACCTTGGAAATGCCATGGGAAATGAAGTTGACGATATCAATACGGGCAATCTGTTGCTGCTTGAGGAAGAACACCGCCTGGCTTTCCTGCTCACTGAAGATCGCCACCAGCACATTGGCTCCACTGACCTCGCCTTTGCCGGAGCTCTGGACATGAAAGACGGCACGTTGCAGTACACGCTGAAAGCCCAGGGTCGGCTGGGTTTCTCGATCACTGTCCTGCTTTGGAATCAGCGGTGTAGTCGAGTCGATAAACTCGGACAGTTCCCTGCGCAGGCGCTCCATATCAGCGCCGCAGGCGCGCAATACATCCACGGCCGCGTGGTTATCCAGCAGGGCCAGCAACAGGTGTTCTACGGTCATGAATTCATGGCGTTTACTGCGGGCTTCCTTGAACGCCAGATTCAGGGTGATCTCGAGATCTCTATTGAGCATGGTGCCACCTCATCGTGCGACTTAAGTCGCTTTGTTACGCTTCCCGCTGAATCTGACACATCAGCGGATGCTGGCATTCCCTGGCATAGTCATTGACCTGTGCGGCCTTGGTTTCGGCAATGTCACGGGTGAACACACCACACACCGCGCTGCCTTCAGTATGGACCTTCAACATGATCTGTGTAGCGGCTTCCCGATTCAATGGAAAAAAAGTTTCAAGAACCTCCACTACAAAATCCATGGGTGTGTAGTCATCGTCCATCATAACCACCTGATAGCGCGATGGCGGCTTTAATTCAGGCTTGCTGGATTCCACTGCAAGCCCGAAATCATCACCCTGCTCGGGCTGATCTGGGCCCTGATTTAAGGTTAGTCGAAAATCTGTCTTTGCAAACATGAGAAACATCGCTGGTTACTGGGTTTCATGAACTGCCGTAGGCAAAAAAAATGTGCGCTGGTACTCAGCTTGCCTGAGGCTATCTTGACTTACGTTGATTCAGTGTTAAAAAGTGTAAACGAGCATTGCATTGCGGTCATCTGTTTCAGGGTGTGTGCGCTCTTTCGCGAATCACGGATTTCACTCCCAGTATGGGCAACAAGAGGGATGCAGTATGCAAAATGGCAAGGTCAAGTGGTTTAACAACGCCAAGGGCTATGGCTTCATCGTGGCTGATGGCAAGGATGAAGACCTGTTTGCACATTACTCGGCCATCCAGATGGACGGCTACCGTACACTCAAGGCAGGTCAGCCAGTCAAATTTGAGGTTATTCAGGGACCCAAGGGTCTGCATGCAGTGAATATCCAGTCGGGTGAACCGCTGGCAGCCAAGGCGGTAGTTTCAAGCCCCGAGGCGGAAGTGTCGCACAACTGAGCTTATCCCCTGCCATCAGCTTGAGCGAGCGGCAGGTCAGATAGGCGGCATGCTCCATCAGGTATGCCATAAACAACAAGGCCGGCTAATAAGCCGGCCTTGTTGTTGGTGCCCTTGCTGACTTAGCCCATGCTGGCGATCATGTCGTCACCAAACTCGGAGCATTTGCGCAGGGTTGCACCCTCCATAAGACGCTCGAAGTCATAGGTTACGGTCTTTTTGCTAATAGCGCCTTCAGTACCTTTGATGATCAGATCCGCCGCTTCAACCCAGCCCATGTGACGCAGCATCATCTCGGCAGAGAGAATCAGCGAGCCCGGGTTGACCTTGTCCAGACCGGCATACTTGGGTGCTGTGCCGTGAGTTGCCTCAAACATGGCAATTGAATCGGACAGGTTGGCGCCTGGAGCAATACCAATACCACCGACTTCTGCGGCCAGCGCATCGGACAAGTAGTCGCCGTTGAGGTTCAGGGTGGCAATCACATCATAGTCAGCCGGACGTAACAGGATCTGCTGCAGCATAGCGTCGGCAATCACGTCCTTGACAACGATGTTGCGACCCGTGCGCGGGTTCTTGAATTGCATCCACGGGCCACCGTCCAGCAATTCGGCACCAAACTCATCGCGAGCCACTTCGTAGCCCCATTCCTTGAAGGCACCTTCGGTGAACTTCATGATGTTGCCCTTGTGCACGATGGTGACCGACTTACGGTCGTTATCCACGGCATATTGCAAGGCTTTCTGAACCAGACGCTTGGTACCGGCTTCGGAAACCGGCTTGATGCCGATACCGCACATGTCGGTAAAGCGGATCTTGTTGACGCCCATCTCTTCCTGCAGGAATTTGATGACTTTGATGGCTTCCGGGCTGCCGGCCTTGAATTCAACACCAGCGTAGATGTCTTCGGAGTTCTCACGGAAGATCACCATATCCACATCACCCGGCTGTTTGACCGGACTCGGCACACCCGTAAACCAGCGTACCGGACGCTGACAGACATACAGGTCGAGCTGCTGACGCAGGGCCACGTTCAAGGAGCGAATGCCGCCACCGACGGGTGTGGTCAGGGGGCCCTTGATGGAGACAACGTAGTCCTTGACGGCGTGCAGGGTTTCTTCTGGCAGCCAGGTGTCCTGATCATAAACCTGAGTGGCTTTTTCACCGGCGTAGACTTCCATCCAGGAAATCTTGCGCTTTCCGCCATAGGCCTTTTCAACGGCGGCATCAACCACCTTGATCATCACCGGCGAGATATCAATGCCGATTCCGTCACCCTCGATGTAGGGAATGATCGGATTGTTCGGTACGTTGAGGGACAGGTCGGCATTCACGGTAATTTTGTCGCCGCTTGCCGGCACCTGGATCTTTTGGTATCCCATTATTGACTCCGTTATGTTGTCGTTGTCATACAAGGCCGTGGAAGGTAATCCCCAGCCCAAAATGTGGTTACAGCGGTGGCGACATTGTTGTAGTTTTCCTACAAAAAGTCACGCACTTTCAATTCATTTGCCCTGACTTTGGTCGTATATAGCCCAGTCAATTCGTTTCAATATCTGACCGGATTGCAGCTTGTAGTATCACTACATTCTCACTACATCACGGATCTATCAGCATCCTAGCCGGTTATACCAGCAATTCCAGTCAGGCTCGGCCGGATAACCCGCCACAGTTCACCCGCCGCATGGATTAGGCTACCCTATGCAACCTGCTCAGGAGTCAAGCATGCGTTTCTTGCCCCATGTTACTGTTGCCACCATCATAGAAGAGCGAAACCGCTTCCTGCTGGTGGAAGAATACCGCAATGGCAGACTGGTTTTAAACCAGCCCGCAGGCCATCTGGAAGAAGACGAAAGTCTTATTCAGGCAGCACAACGGGAAACCCTCGAGGAAACCGCACACAGCGTCGAGATCACAGCTCTGCTGGGGTTATATCTGTTCAAGGCGGACAATGGCGAGACCTATCAGCGCTGCTGTTTTGCCGGCCGCGTGCTGGGATCGGATCCCGATCGGCCGCTTGATCAAGGTATCGAACGGGCCGTCTGGATGAGCCTGGACGAGATTCGCGCACGCCGCGCCGACCTGCGCAGCCACCTGGTGCTTGATTGCATTGAAGATTACCTGCACAAACCCCACTACCCACTGGAACTGATCCGCTGACATGACCATGCCCATTACCAAACCACCCAGCCAGACGCGCGTGATTG
The DNA here is from genome assembly GCF_057548395.1 of Halopseudomonas sp. 4NH20-0008. Taxonomy (NCBI): domain Bacteria; kingdom Pseudomonadati; phylum Pseudomonadota; class Gammaproteobacteria; order Pseudomonadales; family Pseudomonadaceae; genus Halopseudomonas; species Halopseudomonas sp. 4NH20-0008. The sequence goes on along the minus strand of NZ_BAAJMD010000011.1, from coordinate 138,920 downwards.
TCGGCATGTCCGGCGGCGTCGATTCGTCGGTATCGGCGGCGCTGCTGCTGGAGCAGGGTTATCAGGTTGAAGGCCTGTTCATGAAGAACTGGGATGAGGATGATGGTACTGAGTATTGCACGGCCATGGATGATCTGGCCGACGCTCAGGCAGTCAGCGACAAACTCGGCATCACATTGCACACTGCCAACTTTGCCGCCGAATACTGGGACAATGTGTTCGAGCATTTCCTCGAAGAATACAAGGCTGGACGCACGCCCAACCCCGACATCTTGTGTAACCGCGAAATCAAGTTCAAGGCCTTCCTCGATTACGCCCTGCAGCTGGGTGCCGACCTGATTGCTACGGGGCACTACTGCCGGCGTGCCGACCAGGACGGCCAGACCCTGTTGTTGCGCGGTGTTGATAACAACAAGGATCAGAGCTACTTCCTGCATGCGGTGGCTGGCGAACAAATTGCCCGCACCCTGTTTCCGGTTGGTGAGCTGGAAAAGCCTGCCGTGCGTCATATCGCAGAAAAGTACCAACTGGCCACGGCGAAAAAGAAAGACTCAACCGGCATCTGCTTTATCGGCGAGCGGCGCTTCAGCGATTTTCTCAAGCAGTACCTGCCAGCCCAGCCCGGTGACATTCAAACCACCGACGGCAAGGTCATTGGTCGCCACCATGGTTTGATGTACCACACTATCGGGCAGCGTCAGGGCCTGGGGATTGGTGGATTGCAAGGTGCCAGTGACGAGCCCTGGTATGTGCTGCGCAAGGACCTGCAGCGCAATGTGCTGATTGTCGGCCAGGGCAATGAGCATCCCTGGTTGTTTTCCAGCGCCTTGACCTGTTCATCCATCTACTGGGTCAATCCCCTGGTGTTGCAGTCGCCGTTACAGCTGACCGCCAAGGTGCGCTATCGCCAGCCTGACCAGGCGTGCATGCTTGAGCAGACCAGTGAAGGCTACCTGATTAGTTTCACGGAGCCTCAGCGGGCGGTCACCCCTGGCCAATCCATCGTCTTCTACGCCGGCGATGTTTGCCTGGGTGGCGGCGTGATTGAAACTGCCCTTCCCGCCACCACCGAGGATTTTGCATGAACCGCCATGAAGAGCAGGTACTGGCATTGGGTGCAATCTTTGAAGTTGGCATTCAGGTCGACAAGCTGGCGCGCTCGGGCCAGATCAGTGAAGCCCCTCTGGGTTGTTTGATGAACAGTGTTCTGGAGCGCTCTCCGGATGACGTCCTGACGATTTACGGCGGCTCCCATCATCAAATACGACAAGGCCTGCAGGCTTTACAATCCTTGCTGGAGCGCGACACGGCTGCACTGCAGCGCGATGCCCTGCGCTACACCATGAACCTGATCGCCCTTGAGCGCATGCTGGCCAAGCGCGACGACATGCTCAGCGTCATCGGCCAACGTCTGGATCTGGTCAAGAGTCAGGTCGAGCACTTTGGCATCCTGCATGACAATGTCAGCGCCTCACTTGGCAGTCTCTATCAGGACACCATCAGCACCCTGCGCCTGCGCATCCAGGTGCATGGCGATATGCGCTATCTGCAGCAACCCGATACCGCCAACCGCATACGCGCCCTGCTGCTGGCCGGAATACGCTCGGCCATGCTCTGGCGTCAGCTCGGTGGCCACCGCTGGCAATTGCTGATATCCCGCAAAAAACTTCTGGACGCGGTTCGGTCTGTACTCAATGGTTGAGCTGAGTCGCCAGGATCTACCACGCAAGGGCGCGCTGCTGTTGGGCACATCGGCGTTGTTGTTCGCTTGCATGGGCATTCTGATTCGCGAGGTGTCCAGCGAAGTCAACAATGAGAACGTGGTGTTCTTCCGCAATCTGGTGGGTGTGCTGTTCTTCCTGCCCCTGATTCTGGTCAAGGGTATCGCACCCTTCCGCACCCAACGTCTGGGTAGCCATTTTATGCGCACCTTTTATGGCCTGGGTGCGATGTACTGTTTTTTCTATGCCATCGCGCACCTGCCGTTGGCCGATGCCATGGTCTTCACTTATGCCGCGCCCGTCTTTACGCCATTACTGGCCTGGTGGTGGCTGCGGGAATCCCTTACCCCACGCATGATGTTCATGGTGCTGTTAGGGTTTGCCGGCGTGTTGTTGGTGGCCAAACCCAGTGGCGCCCTGTTTGACCCCAAGGGCCTGGCGGGGATTGCTGCTAGCCTCCTGGCAGCGTGCGCCTTTGTGTCGATCCGGGCCATGAGTAACAGCGAGCCCTCAATGCGCATTGTGTTTTACTTCGCGTTGTTTTCCAGCCTGCTTTCGGCTATCCCCTTGACCTGGGCCTGGCAGCCGTTGACCGTCAAACAACTGAGCATGCTGGTGGCCATTGGGCTGGTCGCCACTGTCAGCCAGTTGGTCATGTCACGCGCCTATGCCCTTGCCGCACCGGGCAAGATCGGCCCCTGGAGCTATCTGGCTATCGTCTTTTCCGGCATCTTTGCCTGGTTTCTCTGGAGCGAAGTCCCGGACATCTCATCCTGGCTGGGCGCCGGTCTGATTTTCGCCTCCACCATGATCAGCATCAGTCTGCCCGCAGCACGGGCCAAATCCGCCTGATCTGGTGTATCATTTGCGCCTTTCCGCCTGACCTTTTGATGAGATAGCTTATGCAACTGTCCTCCTTGACCGCCGTTTCCCCCGTTGATGGCCGCTACGGCAGCAAAACAGCCAGCCTGCGCACGATATTCAGTGAATATGGTCTGATCCGATTCCGCGTCCAGGTCGAGGTGCGCTGGCTGCAGTGCCTGGCCTCCCATCCGCAGATCGCCGAAATCAGCCCCTTTTCCGCTGAAGCCAATGCCCTGCTTAATACCCTGGCAGAGGACTTCCAGCTGCAGCATGCCGAGCGCATCAAGGACATCGAGCGCACAACAAACCATGACGTAAAAGCCGTTGAATACCTGCTCAAGGAACAGGCCGACACCCTGCCAGAACTGCAGAAAATCAATGAATTCATTCACTTCGCCTGCACGTCTGAAGACATCAATAACCTGTCCCACGCCTTGATGTTGCGTGAGGGGCGGGATCAGGTGGTACTGCCCCTGATGCAGCAGATTGCTGATCAGATTCGCGGGTTGGCCGTTGCCTTTGCCGACGTACCACTGCTGTCTCGCACTCACGGTCAGCCAGCCTCGCCCTCCACCATGGGCAAGGAAATGGCCAATGTGGTCTATCGCCTGGAGCGTCAGATTGCCCAGATCAAAGCCATTCCCCTGCTGGGTAAGATCAACGGTGCGGTCGGCAACTACAATGCTCACCTGTCGGCCTACCCGGAGATTGACTGGGAAGCCAATGCCAAAGCCTTTATCGAAGACACCCTGGGGCTGAGCTTCAATCCCTATACCACGCAAATTGAACCGCATGACTATATTGCCGAGCTGTTCGATGCGGTGGCGCGCTTCAATACCATTCTGATCGACTTTGATCGCGACATCTGGGGCTACATCTCGCTGGGTTACTTCAAGCAGAAGACCATTGCTGGCGAAATTGGCTCCTCAACCATGCCGCACAAGGTCAACCCGATTGACTTCGAGAACTCCGAAGGCAATCTCGGTATTGCCAACGCATTGATGCAACACCTTGCCAGCAAACTGCCCATCTCCCGCTGGCAGCGCGACCTGACCGACTCCACGGTATTGCGCAATTTGGGTGTGGGGTTTGCTCACAGCGTTATTGCGTATGAGTCAACTCTCAAGGGAATCAGCAAGTTGGAGCTGAATGCTCAACGCATTGCTGATGATCTGAATGCCTGCTGGGAAGTGTTGGCCGAGCCGATTCAAACGGTGATGCGCCGTTATGCGGTGCCGAACGCCTATGAAAAACTCAAGGAACTGACCCGCGGCAAAGGCATTACTCCCGAGGCATTGCTCGAGTTTGTTGATGGCCTTCAGATCCCGGCTGACGCCAAAGCCGAGCTGAAAGCCCTGACGCCCGCTAACTATATTGGCAGCGCTATAGAGCAAGCTCGCCGCGTTTAAATCAATATGCCGCACCTATTCCTGAAGCGCTGCTTCGGGATGCGTGCGGCGTTCACCTTACCCGCTCCGTCCTTTTATACTGCTTAGCTTATTCCGCCCTCAGGCAAGGTCGCAATCATGACAGATACGCTGCAAAGCCGGGTTCTCGGCGAGATTACCCCGGAGATATTCCTGCGCGAGTATTGGCAAAAAAAGCCGCTGCTTATCCGTCAGGCATTTCCTGAACTGACAAGCCCCCTGTCACCGGATGAGCTGGCCGGATTAGCGCTGGAAGAAGAGATTGAATCGCGCATTATTCTGACCGAGGGCGAAGCGCCCTGGGAGCTACGCCGCGGCCCCTTTACCGAGGAAGACTTCAAGCAGCTGCCCGAACGCGACTGGACCCTGCTGGTCCAGGCCGTTGACCAGTTTGTGCCGGACGTCGCCGAGCTGATGAAACCCTTCAACTTCCTGCCCAGCTGGCGGATTGATGATGTGATGATCAGCTACGCTGCACCCGGTGGTAGCGTGGGCCCGCATTTCGATAACTACGATGTCTTTCTGCTGCAGAGCCATGGGCATCGACGTTGGAAACTCGGACAGTCTTGTGATGCCCGGAGCCCGCTACTGGAGCATCCCGACCTGCGCATTCTCAGCCATTTTGAACAGACTGATGAGTGGCTGTTGGCCCCCGGCGACATGCTCTATATACCGCCGGGGCTGGCCCATTACGGCATAGCCGAAGATGACTGCATGACCTGCTCGGTGGGCTTCCGCGCGCCCAGCCACCAGGAAGTCCTCGTACACTTCACGGACTTCCTGGCCCAATATCTGGATGACCAACAGCGCTACAGTGATGCCGGCATGACAGTTCCTGCTGACCCGGCCGCCATTGATGATGCTAGCATCGACCGCCTGCAACAGATCATGCTGTCACTGGTGAATGACCGTGAAGCACTGGGCACCTGGTTTGGCCGCTTCATGACGGAACCACGGTATCCCGACATGATTCAGCCGCAGGAAGTCGACAGCGACCTGCTGGCGAACGAACTGGGTAACGGTTATGGCCTTATGCGCAACCCCAGTGCCCGCCTTGCCTATCGCCTGGAGGGTTCAGAGCACCTGCTGCTGTTCGCCAGCGGTGAGCATTGTCTGCTGCCTGCTACCCTGTTGCCATTGGTTCAACTACTCTGTCATGAGGATTATCTTGATCCGACAGCGCTCCTGACCTGGCATGACAACGTCGATGCCTGGACGCTGATTGAGCAACTGTTTGGCAAGGGAGATCTCCTGCTGGAGGGAGAGGATGAATGAGATCGACATTCAGGTTGTAGATTGGCAAAGCACCGAGGTCTTGAGGCGTATTCGCTACGCCGTTTTCGTCGAAGAACAACAGGTCCCCGCTGATCTCGAGTGGGATGCGGACGATCCAGTAGCTACCCACTTTCTCATGCTCATCGACAATCAGGCTGTTGGAACCGCACGGTTGCTAGAAGACGGCCATATTGGTCGCGTGGCGATCAGTGCTGACTGGCGAGGCAAGGGCTTGGGTAACAAGCTGATGGACTACATCATGCAGTATGCAAAAAGCATTGGCATGCGCCATATCGAACTTTCTGCCCAGACCTACGCCCGCGACTTTTACCTGAAACTCGGTTTCCAGCCCTGCTCGGATGAGTATATGGAGGCGGGCATTCCACACATTGCCATGTCCTGGGACGCACCAATGGTGGACGACTTGCCGCCTATCGAGTTCACCTCCCCCGGAAAATTCAGCATTCACAATCCGCCTGCCGAGGCACGTCCAGAGCGGGTTTTCGACCTGCCCTTTCAACTCGGTGAGCAACGTGACTTGGTCGATATGACTGAGCAGAATGCCCATGAGCACCTGTGCTGGCTAATCAGCCAGGCCCGCCGTCAGGTGACTATATGTGCCGCAGACCAGGCTATCTGGCTGTTCAACCGCCGCGACGTGCTCGACTGCCTGGAACAACTGATCGCCAGGCAGCCGAAATCCCGTGTACGCATCCTGATCCAGGAAGCCAGTCAAGCTTTTCTCGAAGGGCACAGTCTGCTGACCCTGATGCACCGCTTTCCCAGCACCATTGAAATTCGCCGGCAACATCCTGAACGGACCCGAGGCCCTGAGGTCTACATGCTGGTAGACGACTGCGGCATTATCATGCTCCCCAGAGCGCTGCACCGAGAGGGCTTTGTGCGTTATAACAGTCCCGATCAGGTCAAGCGTTGGGGCAGTCGGTTTGACGAGCTCTGGTCAACCAGTCAAAGCGACCCGGCCATCAGGAGATTCATGTTGTGAACTGGCAATCCTTGATCTTAACCAGCCTGCTTGTCATGGGCACGCTGCTTCAAGCGCAAGCTGTCCATGCGCAGCAACGGACCGAGATTTTCACGCTCTCTTACAGCATGGCTGACAGCATTCTGCCAGCGATTCAGCCCATGCTGGAAGACGACGAGCGTATCTCTGCCTATGGCAATCAGTTGATCGTTCGTGCCGATCCAGCCCGTATCGAAGCCATCCGCCGGATGCTGAACGACCTTGACCGACAACCCCGGCGTATCATGATCAGCGTCGCCAATAGTGGCAGTGTTACGTCTTCCGAGCAGGGCTACCAGTTTGACGGCCGTATTGGAACCGGCGCAGGTGATGTGGTCATCGGCAATCCCCGGGGCGACAACCAAGCCCGCATCATTCGTCGAGAGACCCGTGGCATGAATGATGGTGTTCGGCAAATTACTGCCAATGAGGGTTACCCGGTGTTGATCCAGAGTGGTCAGAGCGTACCGCTGACCAGCACCACCACCGACATCTATGGCCGAGTAATCCAGCAGACCCAGTATCAGAACGTGACCCAGGGTTTTTATGCGACCGTTCGTCTGAATGGCGACATGGCTACCGTCACCCTGAGTGCCAACAACGACCGCATCAACCGTAATGACGCCCGCGTTATTGATGTGCAACAAGCCGATACTGTGGTGACTGCGCGCGTTGGCGAATGGATCACTATTGGCGGGATTGGCGACGCGGCTGACAGCAACGACCGTGATATAGGTCGGCGCACAACTACGCGCAGCCAGGAACAGGGCAGTCTGCGGATCAAGGTTGATCCGCTTGACTGAGCTAACCTGCCTGTAGTGGCAGGAAAAAAACACTACATCTGCATTGACTTATTGCCAACCAAGTCGCATCATTGCGTCGCTCCCGCTAGCCAGAGAACACGAAAGTGAACTCCGGATCGATTCCGAACAAAGGTATCGGTCAGTATCTTAACAGCTCAAAAAGCCGTTTGATGAGGTTGCGACTGGAACGAAGTTGTCCTGAGGGACGGGGAAGCGATTTAACGTAGTCTGATTGACAGCACAACCTGCATCGCCGGCGCACCCCATGGGAACGTTTGGTTACCTGGCTCCCGTCAGACAGCGCAGCGGCTTTCAATCACCTGCTCGCCCTACTCCATCCCCTCTCGGATTACTCCCTTTCAGTCCTGTTCAGATGCTCAGCGGTGTGCCGCCCATGCACAGCCTTAATCATATGGGTTTTGGGTGGAAAAATCGTGCTCAACCAAACGCAAACCTTGAAGGATTGACCATGTCAGCTTATCAAAACGACATCAAAGCAGTTGCCGCTCTGAAAGAGCAATTTGGCAGCAGCTGGAGCGCTATCAACCCCGAATCCGTCGCTCGCATGCGCGCTCAGAACCGCTTCAAGACCGGTCTGGAAATCGCCCAGTACACCGCCGACATCATGCGCAAAGACATGGCTGAGTACGACGCCGATTCTTCTGTATACACCCAGTCTCTGGGTTGCTGGCATGGCTTTATCGGTCAGCAGAAACTGATCTCGATCAAGAAGCACCTGAAGACTACCAACAAGCGTTACCTGTACCTGTCCGGCTGGATGGTTGCTGCCCTGCGTTCCGACTTTGGCCCGCTGCCTGACCAGTCCATGCATGAAAAAACAGCCGTCTCCGACCTGATCGAAGAGCTGTACACCTTCCTGCGCCAGGCTGACTCCCGCGAACTGGACCTGCTGTTCACCGCACTGGATGCTGCCCGCGAAGCTGGCGACAATGCCAAGGCCGCTGACATCCAGAACCAGATCGACAACTACGAAACGCACATTGTGCCGATCATTGCTGACATCGATGCTGGCTTCGGTAACCCTGAAGCCACTTACCTGCTGGCCAAGCGCATGATCGAAGCCGGTGCTTGCTGCATCCAGATCGAAAACCAGGTTTCCGACGAGAAGCAGTGCGGTCACCAGGACGGCAAGGTAACTGTTCCGCATGCCGACTTCCTGGCCAAGATCGCCGCTGTACGTTATGCCTTCCTGGAACTGGGTATCGACAACGGTGTAATCGTTGCCCGTACCGATTCCCTGGGTGCCGGCCTGACCAAGCAGATCGCCGTAACCAACGAGCCAGGTGACCTGGGCGACCAGTACAACTCCTTCCTTGACTGCGAAGAAGTCTCTCCTGCCGACATGAAGAACGGCGACGTCGTTCTGAACCGCGAAGGCAAACTGTTGCGTCCCAAGCGTCTGCCGTCCAACCTGTTCCAGTTCCGCGCTGGCACCGGCGAAGCACGCTGCGTTCTCGACTCAATCACCAGCCTGCAGAACGGCGCCGATCTGCTGTGGATCGAAACCGAGAAACCGCATGTTGGCCAGATCAAAGGCATGGTTGACGAGATCCGCAAGGTTATCCCGAACGCCAAGCTGGTTTACAACAACAGCCCGTCTTTCAACTGGACCCTGAACTTCCGTCAGCAAGTGTTCGATGCATTTGTCGCCGAAGGCAAGGACGTATCTGCCTACGACCGCGCCAACCTGATGAGCGTCGATTACGACGAGAGCGAACTGGCTCAGGTTGCCGACGAGAAGATCCGTACCTTCCAGCGTGATGGTTCTGCCCATGCCGGCATTTTCCATCACCTGATCACTCTGCCGACTTACCACACTGCCGCGCTGTCTACCGACAACCTGGCAAAAGGTTACTTCGCAGATCAAGGTATGCTTGCTTACGTCAAGGGCGTTCAGCGTCAGGAGCTGCGTCAGGGTATCGCCTGCGTCAAGCACCAGAACATGGCTGGCTCCGACATTGGTGACAACCATAAAGAGTACTTCGCTGGCGAAGCGGCTCTGAAAGCAAGCGGTAAAGACAACACCATGAACCAGTTCGGCTGATAGCCTAAGGTTCAGCAGACAGCCACGCTGTCTGGTGTCATCGAAAAGCCACCCATTTGGGTGGCTTTTTTATGTCTGAACGTCTGCAAACGCTGTCTGAGATAAGCTATCTCACGTACAATGCGCCGCTTCCAAGTCCCCTGCCCCGGCAGCATCAGCAGTCACAGGTTTAATCGTATGGCACGTATCAACCTCGAGTTCCCCGAGAATCAGTTCTACTTCACAACACAGCTTACTGTGCGCATTACCGACATCAATGCCGGCAAGCACCTGGCAAACGATTCCATGATCTCGATGATCTCAGAGGCCAGAGCACGCTTTCTCTATCAGTTCGGCATAGAAGAAGTCAGCGATCGGGATACCGGCATCATCATTACCGACCTGGCCACTACCTACAAGCGCGAAGCCTTTGCCAGGGATGCACTGATATTTGAAGTTGGGGTCATGGATCTGAACAAATACGGCGGCGACATCATTTTCCGTATCACCAAGGCAGTCGGTGGTGAACTGGTGGCGCTAGCAAAATCCGGCTTTGTCTTTTACGACTTCACCACGTCCAAGGTCAGCCCTATGCCGGATGATTTCCGGCTGCGGTTTCCAGGCGTGAATTACATTTGATATGGACATAAAAAAACCCGGCCGAAGCCGGGTTTTTTAACATCAGATCAGGCGATTAACGCACCTGAACCTGTGCTTCCACTTCCGCCTCAACACGACGGTTCATGGAGCGACCTTCGTCAGTGGCGTTATCAGCGATCGGACGTGACTCACCATAACCGGCAGAGCTGACGCGTGAGGCTTCAACGCCCTCGGCAATCAGAGCCTGACGTACTGAGTTGGCACGACGCTCGGACAGATTCTGGTTGTAGGCATCGTTACCTACGGAGTCAGTGTGACCTTCAACCATGGTAGTAACCGATGGGTAGGTCTTCATGAACTCGGCCAGACTCTGGATGTCCTGACGGTATTCAGGGCGAATAGTGTCACGGTCGAAGTCAAACTTCACGTCAAGCTCAACGCGGACGGACTGCATCTCAGGCGCAGGCTGGGGGGCCGGTGCTGGAGCAGGAGCCGGTGCAGGCTGAGCAACCGGGGCAGGCGCAGGTGCGGCGCCAAAGTTCAGACCCAGACCAACGCCAGCCATCCACTCGGTGTTGCTGCTGTCAAAGCCATGCATGACATCAACGCCAGCCTTCAGGAAGAAGTTTTCGCTAAGGTAGTTTTTAACACCGGCGCCGACCAGGGCCATAGTTGTACGGTCACGCGAGCTGGTGCCAACCTGATCCAGTTCCTGATGACCCAGGCCACCGGAAACGTAAGGACGGACTGCACCGGAGCCAAAGTGGTACACGGCTTCAACGGTTGACAGGCGACCATCGATGTCTTCGCCAGTTACGTCGCTTTCCAGGTTACGGTATGTACCCAGATTGATATTCAGCAAAACGTCATCAGTCAGGAAATAACCAATTCCACCACCCACCAGAGCACCGTCGTTCAGATCACGGTAGCTATCAGTGAAGTAGCGCTTGGCAAATGCCTCAACTTCAACCGAACCAGCGCTCTGAGCCATGACAGGCATAGCGAAGGAAGCAGCGATCGCAGTTCCAACAACGATACCCAAAGTGTTTTTCAATTTCATCAGTGAATCCCCATCTCTTCCATTAAAACGTTAACTTGCGCAAAACACTGACAGAGTATAACAGAATTTAGCAAATACAAGCAGAGTGCTTTTAAAAGGGACTATCTATATTCTTTCTTAGTTTTTCGAGTGCACGTTTATATCGCATTTTAGTCGCACTTAAACCCATGTGCATAATATCGGCGATTTCCTGGAACTCCAGTTCGGCAACAAAACGCAGCACCAATATTTCCCTGTCTACCTGGTTTACGTGCACCAACCAGCGGTCCAGGCTGGCGCGATCTGTAACCGGCACCGATACGGTATCTTCTACCTCGTCCTGAGGGTCAAGACTCAATGCATCAAACAGTCTGCGTTTACGTTTCTCTTTACGATACTGCGTGATGCATTCGTTATAAGTGATACTGTAAAGCCAGGTTTTAAACTTCGCCTTACCTTCAAACTGACGCAAGCCATGTAATACTTTCAACATGACTTCCTGACACACATCATCAGCATCACGCTCATTGCCCAAATACCGGGCGCACACATTAAACAGCGTGCGCTGATAGCGCCGCATCAGTTCCTCATAGGCCACTGTCGTGTGAAAAAGCTCTTGATTGGCCCGCTCGACCAGCTCCTCATCGGTAAGATCGAGCGGATTATAGCGTCGTGGCTGTGGTGTGTTGTTCACCATGGTTGGCTGTGGCTATCCGGCTGCTTCAAGGATGTCAGCGTGAAACGCGCTGACTGAGCAAGCTGCGGTTATCCACCGAAACGATCTGCCCCTCGTCATCAAGCAACTGGGTCTTGACCGTACCGATCTCCTCGATCACGCCTTCCAGTCCCTCGAGCTTGATGCGATCACCCACATGGTAAAGCTCGCGCACATAGATGCCAGCAATGATCTGACTGACCACGTCGCGACTGCCAAGGCCCAAGGCCAATGCGGCGGCGGCACCGAATGACACCAGCACGATGGCGATGACGGTATTCAGCAAAGCCGTTTCAATCTGCAACTGCCCAATGGCCAGAGAGACCGTGATAATGACCAGCAAACTCTGAACAAAGCGGCCCAAGCCACTGGCATAGTCAACGCCGATACTCTCCGCCGCGCCACGTACCACACCGTTGACCAGATGAGACAGCAGCAGGCCGGCAAACAGGATCAACGCGGCGCCGAACACCTTCGGCAAATACAGGGTAAAGACATCCAGCGTGGCAGACACCCGAGCCAAGCCCAGCGACTCTGCGGCCGAAACAATAAAGGTCAGGACAATAAACCAATAGACAATCTTGCCTATAACCGTCGACACCGGTGCCGATATACCGATGCGTTTGAACAGCTTGTTGACCCCTGCCCCATGCATCAGCCGATCCAGACCAATCTTGGCCAGGCCCTTGCTCAACAGGGTATCAACCACCTTGGCCACAACAAAGCCGAGCAAAATGATAAAGAGTGCCGCTATCAGACTGGGAATAAAGGCCGCTATCTTGGCCCATAGAGTGGACATGGCTTCAGTGAAGCTTTGGCTCCAGACATCTAATTCCATGATCAAATCACTCCTCTTGTTGTGCATCAGCCGACGTAGTTTTGGCCGTTCGCCGAGAAACCGGGCGGGCATGGCGCAAACCACGTGCACCGCCCTCAGAGAGCACCCAGCCCCAGCGTGAAAAAAGATTAACCAGATCGAATATCCCGCCATGGATGTGAGCCCTGTGCAGGACTCGCTCCAGGCGCTGGTCTTCAACCGGATCTGAAACACCTTGCTCGCCGCGCATCAGCTCACGAAGGCGTTGCTCAATTGGATCCTCCATGCACCCTCTCCTCTGGATGAGTTACCTCATATGGACGCACGGAGGCGCTGGAATGTCACCTCACAGGCTGAGTAAGCCAAACCCCATCAGCTTGGCATGCTCAAGGCAACCTGGGAGATGATAATGCCGTTATTGTCGGCGTAGACGTACTCGCCGGGACGGAAGACGACACCGGCAAAGGTCACGGGCACATTCAGATCACCAATACCACGCTTCTCGGTCTTCATCGGATGACTGGCCAGGGCCTGAATGCCCACAGCGGTCTGGGCCAGCACATCAACATCGCGCACACAGCCATAGACGATGATGCCCTCCCAGCCGTTCTTCGCCGCTTTTTCAGCCAGCATGTCGCCCAGCAAGGCGCGGCGCAATGAACCACCACCATCAACCACCAGCACCTTGCCTTTGCCGTCGAGATCAACCTGCTCCTTGACCAGCGAGTTGTCTTCAAAGCATTTGACCGTAACGATCTGCCCGCCAAAGGCATCATGCCCGCCAAAGTTGCTGAACATCGGCTCGGCAACCAGCACGTCAGGATAAGCGTCACACAGATCAGGGGTTACATAATGCATCAGCATCTCTCCTTTGCAGTCAGTGGCTCAGTTCGGGTTTTCGGCGAGGAAGAACCAGGTATCCATGACCGAATCAGGGTTCAGCGATACGCTTTCTATCCCCTGCTCCATCAGCCAGCGCGCCAGATCCGGATGGTCAGACGGGCCCTGGCCACAAATGCCAATGTACTTGTTGGCTTTGATACAGGCAGAAATGGCCATGCTCAAGAGTTTCTTCACGGCGGCATTTCGCTCATCAAACAGGTGCGCAATGATCCCGGAGTCGCGATCAAGGCCCAGCGTCAACTGAGTCAGGTCGTTGGAACCAATGGAGAAACCATCAAAGTGTTCAAGGAATTCATCGGCCAGCAGGGCGTTGGCTGGCAGCTCGCACATCATGATCAGACGCAAGCCGTTGTCGCCTCGCTTCAAGCCATTCTCCGCGAGCATCTCAACCACCTGCTGGGCCTCGCCGACGGTGCGCACAAAGGGCACCATGATCTCGACGTTGGTCAGGCCCATCTCGTCGCGCACGCGCTTCATCGCACGGCACTCCAGTTCGAAGCAATCGCGGAAAGAATCACTGATATAGCGTGATGCACCGCGGAAACCGAGCATCGGATTCTCTTCTTCCGGCTCATACAGGCGCCCGCCAATCAGGTTGGCGTACTCGTTGGATTTGAAGTCGGACAGGCGCACGATGACTTTCTTTGGCCAGAAAGCCGCCGCCAGCGTACTCACGCCTTCAACCAGCTTCTCGATATAGAAGCCGACCGGGTCGGAGTAACCGGCAATGCGCTTTTGCACACTGTCCTTGACATCAGCCGGCAGGCTGGCGAAGTTCAGCAGAGCCTTGGGATGCACGCCGATCATGCGATTGATGATGAATTCCAAGCGCGCCAGACCTACGCCCTCGTTGGGCAGATTAGCAAAATCGAAGGCCCGATCAGGGTTGCCAACGTTCATCATGATTTTGAACGGCAGCTGTGGCATGGCGTCCACGCTGTTGGTACGCACATCAAAGGACAGCTGACCGGAATAGATCAGACCGGTGTCGCCTTCGGCACAGGACACAGTCACTTCCTGACCATCCTGCAGAACCTGGGTAGCATTACCAGTCCCGACGACCGCCGGGATACCGAGTTCACGGGCGATAATCGCGGCATGACAGGTACGCCCACCGCGGTTGGTAATAATGGCGCTGGCACGCTTCATGACTGGCTCCCAATCCGGATCCGTCATATCCGATACCAGCACATCACCGGCCTGCACCTTATCCATCTCGGTCACATCGTGAATGATGCGCACCTTGCCGGCACCGATTCGCTGACCAATGGCACGGCCTTCAACCAGTACCTTACCCTTTTCCTTGAGCAGGTAGCGCTCCATGACATTGACGTTGTTGCGACTTTTGACCGTTTCAGGGCGCGCCTGAACGATGTACAACTTGCCGTCGTCACCGTCCTTGGCCCACTCGATATCCATCGGTCGGGCATAGTGCTTTTCAATGATGAGGGCCTGTTTGGACAGGTTGATGACTTCCTCATCAGTCAGGCAAAAACGCGCACGCTCGGCGGCATCCACATCCACTGTCTTGACCGAGCGACCGGCACTGGCTTCTTCGCCGTAAACCATCTTGATTGCCTTGCTGCCAAGATTACGGCGCAGGATCGATGGCCGGCCCGCTTCCAGGGTAGGCTTGTGGACATAGAATTCATCCGGGTTCACTGCACCTTGCACGACCGTCTCGCCCAAACCATAGGCTCCGGTAATGAAGACTACATCACGGAAGCCTGATTCGGTATCGAGCGTGAACATGACGCCAGCTGTTCCGGTTTCCGAGCGCACCATGCGCTGAACACCTGCAGACAATGCCACCAATTTATGGTCAAAACCCTGGTGAACGCGATAGGCAATGGCGCGATCGTTGAACAAGGAGGCAAAGACCTCCTTGGCTGCGCGGATAACGTTATCCACGCCGCGAATGTTCAGAAAGGTTTCCTGCTGGCCAGCGAAGGAGGCATCCGGCAGGTCTTCTGCTGTGGCCGAAGAGCGCACCGCCACAGCCAGTTGCTCATTACCCGCGCAAAGCTCGGCAAAAGCCGTGCGAATCGCCTGATCCAGAGCCTCTGGGAAGGTTGCGTCCATTACCCACTGGCGAATCTGGGCGCCGGTGCGCGCAAGGGCGTTGACGTCATCAACATCCAGTGCGTCGAGGGCGGCATGGATACGATCATTCAGACCACTCTGTTCAAGAAAATCCCTGTAAGCGTCTGCGGTCGTGGCAAAGCCGCCGGGCACAGATACACCGGCATGGGCCAGGTTGCTGATCATTTCGCCAAGGGAAGCGTTCTTGCCGCCAACCCGCTCAACATCATCAACGCCCAACTGCTCGAAGGACACTACGTACTCTAACAAGGTGATCTCTCCGCTTTTCAATGAATTTGGTCCGCCATGGGGCGGGTAGCTGGTCTGGCCGGCGCAAATGCGCCACAATGCGGCCACTGAGACCAGGTCGACCTGAATACAGGTCTGATGCACTCGCCACCGACATCTTAAGGCTTCGCGCATGAAACGCACCGCTTTTTTCATTTCTGACGGTACCGGCATCACAGCCGAAACACTGGGTCAGAGTCTGCTTTCACAGTTCGAGAACATCGAGTTCACCAAGCTGCTCCGACCCTATGTCGATACTGTAGAAAAAGCGCGTAGCATGGTACAACAAATCAATGCAGCTGCCGAGCAAGACGGTGCCCGGCCAATTATTTTTGATACGGTGGTCAATTCCGAAATTCGCAAGGAACTGGCCAGTTGCAATGGTTTCATGATCGACATCTTCTCGACCTTTCTCGCCCCGCTTGAGCAGGAACTGGGGGACGGGTCTTCCTATTCGGTCGGCAAATCCCACTCAATTCAGCACAATAGCCACTATAAAGACCGAATCGATGCCGTGCATTTCGCCATGGACAACGATGATGGCGCGCGTACTCAACAATATGTCAACGCCGATATCATCCTGGTGGGCGTTTCCAGGTGCGGCAAGACACCCACGAGTCTTTACCTGGCCCTGCAATACGGCATACGGGCAGCCAACTATCCGCTGACCGAAGAGGACATGGAGCATCTTCAATTACCAGCCGCCCTCAAGCCCCACAAGCACAAGCTGTTTGGACTGACCATCGAACCAGAGCGCTTGACCAGTATTCGTAATGAACGCCGCCCTAACAGCCGCTATGCCAGCTTTGCCCAGTGTGAATTCGAAGTACGTGAGGTGGAAAATCTGTTTCGTAAGGAGAACATCGCCTTTGTAAACACCACCACTTTCTCTATAGAGGAAATCTCGGCAAAGATCCTCGTGGAAAAAGGCATAGAACGGCGGCTCAAGTAATCACGTTTGCCCTTTGCCGGACAGCTTCAGTTGCAACCACGCCTTCAGCGCCTCGACCTTTCGTGACGGACGGCCAAAGCTGTAATGCAACCTGAGTGGCAAAACGTCCGGCATCCACCCTTCCAGGCAAACACACAGACTGTCGGGATGCGACTGCTGGTAGTGCTCCGCGAACCCCGTCGGCAAAATGCCGATGCCTTGACCATCGGCAATACAAACCGCCTGCATCAAGAGTGTATTGGTCTTGATACGTGATGGGGGCGACGAAATAGCATAGGTCTGCGCCTGATTGTTATGCAGCATGATCTGCCGAATGCGATCCTCAGGACGAAGCACCCAGGGGTGCGCGCTCAAGTCTTCCGGGACCTGGGGTTGACCATGTTCCCGCATGTAATTCGGACTGGCATACAGCGCGGTTGGCCAGGCTCCCAGATGATCCGAACGCAACCCCGGTATGTCTTCTGCGCCAAGCCATAGCCATAGATCACTCGCCCCTCCCTGGCCCTCCGGCGCCTGTGACTCAACCTTTAACTCCAGGTTGACTGCGGGATGCAGCGTCATAAAGTCAACTATCCAGGACGGCATCCAGGCATGTTCGAACGCCGGGTGCAGGTGCAACGTCAGATCCCCACTGACGTCATCCCGAAGTTCATCAAGGGATACTTGACTCAACCTCGCCAGTTCAATCATTTGACAGCAATAGCTGTAGAACAGACTGCCCGCTTCAGTTGGCACCATTCTGTTTGACAGTCTTAACAGCAAGCGCTGCCCTACCCTGGATTCAAGCTGAGAAATACGCCGACTCAGTGTTGACTTGGGTAGATCAAGACATTGTGAAACAGCCGAAAGCCCCCCTTGCTCGACGACCGCAGCGAACACATAGAGCTCATTAAAGTCATGCATCACCATGTGTTCGTCCTCCCTATGATTTCAAAACCAGCCCGCCGTTAGCCACTACCCGCACAGTGGGCTGCTGCGCAATTCTAATGATAAATAGTATCAATTGCGAATAAATCTCATTTGTTTCATTTTATGCAACCCAACGTTGCGCTATCTGCCGTGGAACTTACGCAATCAAGTCCATAGAATGCCGCCACACCACAATAATGATAATGATTCGTATTAGCTAAATACTAATCCAGCCCGACATACGGGTCCGGGGAGCATTCAGGAATGAGCAAAACGTTGAGATCATCAGCAACCGGCATTGCACTAGGCAGCATGACATTACTGGCCACCAGCATTGCCATGGCCCAACAGTCAGACAACTATAAACTGCCAGACACCGTAGTCAGCGCCACTGGCTATGAACAGAAAATCACCGATGCACCCGCCAGCATCAGCGTGATAAGTCGAGAGCAACTGAGCAGCAAACCTTATGCCGGCCTGGCCGATGCCCTGCGCGATATCGAGGGCGTCGATGTTGGCGCCGATCTGGACAAGAATGGGAATATCAGCATCACCCTGCGCGGCCTGCCCAAGGACTATACGCTGGTCCTGATCGATGGCCGGCGGCAAAGCGATATTGGCGACATTGGTCCCAACAACTTCGGCAACAGTCAGTTCATGTATATGCCTTCGATGGAAGCCATAGAGCGCATCGAGGTCATTCGTGGCCCGATGTCGACACTCTATGGCGCAGACGCCATGGGTGGCGTTATCAATATCATCACCCGCAAAGTCCAGGACGACTGGGGCGGATCCATAACACAGGGCTATACCCTGCAGGAAGATTCGCAGTTCGGTGATGAGCAGAAAACCGAGCTATTCGCCAGCGGCCCCTTGATTGAAGGGGTACTGGGTCTTGGATTACGCGGCAGTTTGTATGACCGCGAGCAAAGCGACCCTGGCTACAGCGTTGAGAATCTGGTCAACGGCGACGGCACACCCTTTGTTGATGGCGGCAGCTTTGGCGACAAGAAAATCGTCGCCGCACAGAACTGGAACGCGGGGTTCACGCTCAACCTTACCGCATTGGAGCATCATGACTTCCAGTTCGAGTATGACCTGGCCAAACAACGTTACGACAATACCGAGGGCCAGACAGGCACCCTGGATTCGGCGGACAGCCTCTGGCGCGCGCGCAATGGCATCATTCAACCGCGGGTCGGCTATACCGAGTATCAGCGGGTTGAGCGTGAACAGTTCGTACTCGCTCATACCGGCCGTTGGAGCCTGGGCACAAGCGAAACCAGCCTGACCCGCAGCACCAGCAGCAACCTTGGCCGCTCCCTGCCGCTGACCGTACAGGAGCGCGAAAACCTGCAAGTCATCTGGGACCAGGCTGTGGTTGATCAGGGTAGCAACAACCCCAGTCTGACCGATGCCATACGCGACCAACTGGAAACCCAGTTTCTGCCTCGCCAGCGTAGAGAACTGGAAATCCGCAACACCATCTTTGATACCAAGCTGACCAGCCAGTTTGACCGCCATTACCTGACCCTGGGGGCGCAGTATCTGATGGCGGAAATGGAAGATGGCGTGTTTGGCATGAATGGTGCCGGATATGAGTCTGGTACCACCCAGGACCACAAACAGTGGGCCGTTTTCGCTGAAGATAACTGGGACATCATTGACGCGGTAACCTTGACCCTCGGTGCACGCTATGACCACCACAACATCTTTGGCAATCAGGTCAGCCCACGTGGCTATCTGACCTGGCGAACCAACGACCAATGGACCCTCAAAGGCGGTGTCAGTACCGGCTACAAGACCCCCAAACCCAACCAGCTATACCCCGGCATTGTCGGATTTGGTGGCCAGGGCGTCAGTCCCATGGCCGGCTCCCCGGATCTGCAGCCCGAAACCAGCACCAACTACGAGCTGGCAGCCTATTACGACAATCTCGACAACTTCAATATCAATGCAACCCTGTTTTACAACCGTTTCAAGGACAAGATTGCCCGCGCTGACAGCGTCCCGAACTGCTACAACGCCAGTGGCGTCAAATACCTCAACAGTGGCTGCGTAGACGTAGGGCCAGGCTGGGCCGAGCTGGGCTACAACAGCTTCAGTCAAAGTACCAATGTTGACAGGGCCGATACACGTGGTCTGGAACTGGCCGCACGCTGGGCCATGACCCCGGCGCTATCGCTGAGCGGCAATTACACCTATACCGACAGCGAGCAGAAAAGTGGTGACCAACAGGGCTTGCCCCTGGTCAATACCCCGGAGCACATGTTCAACGCCACCCTCGGCTGGGATGTTTCGCCACGTCTGAACCTGTCGCTGATAGCCGAAGTACGTGACGAGCGCTACCGCGGCACAGCCACCACCTCCGGACCACAGCCACAGACACGGACCCTGTACTACAAGTCCTACGACATCTATCACCTGGGTGCGCGCTTCCGCGCCACGGATGCCCTGACCCTCAACGCCAGGATCAACAACCTGTTTGATCGGGACATGGCTGGACGTAACTGCGAACCAACCTACGACGGTCTCGGCAACCTCGATACCTGGTCCTGCAGCAACGACTACAACGTCACCGAAAAGGCTCGCAGCCTCTGGGTGTCGGCCAATTACACCTTCTGATGGCGCGACGACTCCCGCCGGCATGCCAGCGGGAGTCGTCCTGCAACGAACAGGATAGTCATGCGTTACACCCTGACGATTGGGTCCCTGCGACAGTGGCACTGGATCAGCTCGGCGCTGTGCCTTGCTGGACTGCTACTGTTCTCGGTCACCGGCATAACCCTCAATCACGCAGCACAGATTGAAAGCCGAGGCACTACCACGACCATCGAAGTCAAGCTGCCAGTCCCCGTGCTTGAGGACGTGCGTATGACGGCGGATACCCAGACGGGGCTACCGGCATCCTTCGATCGTTTTGTTCTCCAACAGACTGGTGCGCGACTTGAGGGGCGTGATCTGGAGTGGAGTCCTGCCGAGCTCTATATCTCCATGCCCAAGCCAGGTGGCGATGCCTGGATAAGCCTGGATCTGGAAACCGGTGACCTGCTGTTTGAGGAAACCCACCGTGGCTGGATCGCCTATTTCAATGATTTGCACAAGGCCCGCCATACCGGCCTGGCCTGGCGCTGGTTCATTGATCTGTTTGCCGGCGTCTGTGTGCTCTTCAGCCTGACCGGGCTGTTGTTGCTGAAACGCCAGGTGCCCAGCCGTCCTTCGACCTGGCCCATCACCGGATTGGGCCTGCTGGTTCCAGTCCTGCTGGCCCTATTACTCATTCACTGAAAGGAAACACCATGCAAAGAACGCTTTTAATCTGTTTTCCGCTGCTTTTTACACCACTGGCCGCCGCCGACATGCGCATTGAAGTACAGATTCCTCGACTCGATGTTGCCGAATACCACCGTCCCTACGTTGCCCTCTGGGTTGAGCAGGAGCAACGCCATGTAGCCGATATCACGGTCTGGTATGACCTTGGTATGGCCGATCAGGAAGGCGAAAAGTGGCTCAAGGACTTGCGCCAATGGTGGCGCCGCAGTGGTCGCGGTCTGACACTGCCCGCCGATGGCATCAGCGCGGCCACCCGTCCACCTGGCATCCATGAACTGACCCTTGGTCACAACAGCGCGCCGCTCAATGACCTTCCCCCTGGGGACTACGAGCTGCTGGTCGAGGCTGCTCGCGAGGTGGGTGGTCGTGAGCTGCTACGCCTGCCTTTCAGCTGGCCGGCCAGCCAGGCAAGCACAGTGACTGTTCAGGGCACGAGCGAGCTTGGCCAGGTTCGACTGGCACTAACCCCCTAACCCCTAACTCACCGAACTTGCCCCCCTTGGGAGTATACAAATGAATCGTTCAATAACCCTTATGCTGTTGACTACCGCCCTCTTTATGTCCCTGCAGGCGCAGGCTCACCGGGCCTGGATGCTGCCTTCAGCGACGGTGTTATCCGGCGAGGCGCCCTGGATCACGGTAGATGCTGCCATATCCAACGACCTGTTCTACTTCGAGCATTTCCCCATGCTGCTCGAAGGCGTGGGCGCCCCGGGCGAAACAGCCGGGCGTCAGCGCCAGCCAGCCAAACTGCTTATCCTCGCGCCCGATGGCAGCCATCTGCAACCGCGCAACGGCAACATAGGTCGCCTGCGCAGCAGCTTTGATCTTGAACTGACCCAAAAAGGCACCTACAAGCTGGCCAGCGCCAGTCAAGCCAGATTGGGTGCCAGCTATATGCTCGACGGGGAACGCCAGCGCTGGATGGGAGAGTTGGACCAGCTTGCTGAGGCGATACCTGAAAACGCGGAACAGCTGGAAGTTACCCGTACAGAAAACCGCATGGAGGTCTTTGTCACCTCGGGCAACCTGACCGAATCGGTCTTTACCATTACTGGCCAGGGGCTTGAGCTGCAGCCTGTCACCCACCCCAATGACCTGTTCGCCGGCGAGCCGGCGCGTTTTCAATTCCTGCTGGATGGACAGCCAGCCAGCGGCCTGGACGTCACTGTCGTTCCCGGCGGCAACCGCTATCGCGATGACCTTGGCGACATGCACCTGCAAACCAGCGCCGACGGTATTGTCGAGATCCTCTGGCCAACGCCCGGCATGTACTGGCTGGAGGCCGAGTACAGTAGCAGCGAGGGGCTGTCGCCACCGCTCAATCGCCGTCGTGCCAGTTATAGCAGCACACTGGAAGTACTGGCGCCCTGAGTATGATCATGGCCCTGAGCGAGAATATGCGCTGGTGTATTGCTTTGTTGCTGACGCTGGGCTGGGCGGCCTTATGGCTGCCCTACGTGCGCTGCTGCAGAGAAAAGCATGCTGCTGGCATACGACGAAAAGATCAGGGCAACATGCCCAGCCTGCTGATCTGCCATGCCAGTCAAAGCGGCAATGCCGAGCAACTAGCGCGTCAGGCGGCTGATCATTTACAGCACATTGATCCTGATCTGCAGTTACTGCCCCTGGGCCAGGTAACCCCACAACAGCTGAGCACAGTCTCCAGACTGATCATCATTGCCAGTACCTATGGCGATGGTGAGCCGCCTGACAGTGCCATCGCCTTCAGTTCCCGAGTGCTCAACCAGAGGTTGCAGCTCGAGCACATGAGCTATCTTCTGCTGGGCCTGGGCGATCGCCAGTACCCGCATTTTTGTGCCTTTGCCGAGCGCCTGGATGGCTGGCTAAAGCACCAGGGTGCCCAGGCCATGGCACCCTGGATTGGACTAGACAGACTTGATCAATCAGGTCTGTCCAAGTGGCAACAACAATTGGCTGATATCGGCGCTGGCGCACTACAAACGCACAGCGTTCAAGCCGGACAACAATGGCGACTGGACAGTCGAACTCTGCTGAACCCCGCCAGCGATGCCGCCCCGGTCTATCTGATCAGGTTAATGCCCATTGAACAATCGGCCGATTGGTGCGCAGGTGATATTGCCGAAATTCAGCTTCAAGACCCGGGCAGTCTCGCTCCATCTGCAGTCCATCGGGACTACTCGATCGCCAGCCTGCCCAGCGCCAAGGCGATTGAGTTGCTGGTGCGTTTGGTGCGCTATCCGGATGGCAGACCTGGGCGTGTCTCGGGCTGGTTGTGCTTGCAGGCCGGGATCGGCAGCACGGTTTCCCTACGGGTGCGCAGTAATCCCGGATTTCACCTGTCCGAAGCGGACAAGCCCTTGATTCTGATTGGCGCAGGTACTGGTCTGGCGGGGCTTCGCGGCCATCTGTTGCAAGGTATCGCGTTGGGCCAGAAAAATAATTGGTTGCTGTTTGGAGAGCGTCATCCGCAGCATGACCGGTTACTGCAGAGCGAACTTGAAGCCCTGCAACATGCCGGACTGCTACAGCGCATGAACCTGTGCTTTTCCCGAGCAGAACACCCTCGCTATGTGCAGCAGCTGATCACAGAGCATGCCACTGAGCTCCAGGCCTGGGTCGCGCAGGGCGCCAGTATCATGGTCTGCGGTCGGCTTGCCGGCATGGGTCAAGGCGTCCATCAGCAACTGCAGAGACTACTTGGCGAGCAACAATTAGAGTCAATCCGGATCCAGGGCCGATACCGACGCGATCTGTATTGAAGCTTGTGATACTTAATGGCAATTTTTCAGGCTTTCGATCCGTTACATCCAGTAGACTTTTAAAGCATTGTCATATCGCTGCAGACTACCTACCCTGCTTTCAAAGAAAACTCAGGAAAATGCCATGAAAAGCCTCGTCACCTCACTCACCCTTGTCAGCAGCTTGTTTGCTTCTATTGTCCTGGCATCGGATGTCCAGAGCATCGATGTCTACCGCGATCCGAACTGCGGTTGCTGCAAAGCCTGGATTGAGCATCTGGAGGGAAACGGATTCAGCGTTACCGACCATGAGGAAACGGATATGACGTCGGTAAAACAACACCTGGGTGTACCGGGCGATCTGGCGTCCTGCCATACGGCAGTAATCGATGGGCGTTTTGTTGAAGGGCATGTGCCTGCAGCCGATATTCGATTGATGCAGCAGCGTCCCAGCGTGCTGGGTATTGCAGTACCGGGCATGCCTGTAGGCTCACCAGGCATGGAAATAGGCGACCGGCAGGATAGCTATCAGGTAATCAGTCTGGATGAGGCAGGCAATCGCAACGTGCAGAGCACCTATCCCTGATCAGTTTCAACAGGTGACGTAGCCGTTGCGGCCATTGTCCTTGGCCTGATAGAGGCATAAATCGGCTTGATGCATCCAGGCATCGGTATTGGCGTGTCCTGCCAGCAGGCAACCACCGATGGAGACGGTGACCGGACCTGCTGGCGTCTTCAGCTGCTCGGCAACCGTCTTGCGAATATGCTCTGCGGCCGTCTCCAGCCCATCACGCGTGATTTTGGGCAGCAAAAGCACGAACTCCTCACCGCCCATGCGGAATAGTCGGTCTGAATGCCGACAACTGGCCTCGAC
This sequence comes from Halopseudomonas sp. 4NH20-0008, assembly GCF_057548395.1. Taxonomy (NCBI): domain Bacteria; kingdom Pseudomonadati; phylum Pseudomonadota; class Gammaproteobacteria; order Pseudomonadales; family Pseudomonadaceae; genus Halopseudomonas; species Halopseudomonas sp. 4NH20-0008. The sequence goes on along the minus strand of NZ_BAAJMD010000011.1, from coordinate 114,527 downwards.
AATCTGCGCAAACTCGATCAGGACCTTGTCACCGACTTTGTGCCCGTGCACATCATTGACCTCCTTGAAGAAGTCCAGATCCATGACCAGCAGGCCGAATCCAGTGCCGTAACGCTGATGCTCGGCCAGTGCTATTTCCAGCTCGCTGTCCATGGCGCGACGATTGCCCACCATGGTCAGCGGATCCAGCGCGGCCAACTCGACCAGTTGACGGCGCTGGCGGCGGCCGCGATAGGCAAAGACAAAGGAGAAAAGACTGGCAATCAGACAGGTCACGGCAAAGGAAGTCATCTGGTAATGGCTTTCGAACACCTCGCCAGGATGCAAGTAACCAAAGACACAGAGGGCCAAGAGCGCAGAGAATGTCGCGATGGCACTTTGAATAGGTGGCACAACAAAGAAGTTAAAGAGAATCAGGGTATAGAACCAGAACAGCCCGTTCACACCCAGGTTGATGGCCACCAACACTGCACCGATGGAATAGATACAGGCCAAAAAAAGACCAGGACGAATGGTGTCACCGCTCTTCCAGGCATAGACCACAGCAAAGCCGGTACTGATGACCAGGAAGCTGTCAACCAGCCCAACCAGCCAGTTGCCCTCGAGCAAGCGGTAAATGGTGTAGGGTGTTATCCCGAACAGGGAGCAAAACCCAACCAGCGTAATGATGGATAGCTGAAAATCGCCTTTCAGGCGCATCCAGATACTGTGCATTGGCTACTCAGTGGCGTTAATGTCAGGCAGTCAAGGATGGTGTGACTAAAGCGCACACTACATCCTGAATAAACAACCGACAATAGCATGACGCCACTATAGTGTCTTCACTCTGTTTCAAATGTGAGACACTTTTCTTCAGGATTGCTGCGCAGCGGTATCCTGAATACGCTTGACCATGGCTCTCAGCCCGTTGCCACGGGTGACGCTGAGATGTTTGATCAGATTCAACTGCTCAAAATAATGCTCGATATCGAAATCAATGATCTGCTTTGCCGTCTTGCCGTTGTAGGCGGCCAGCACCACAGCCAGCAACCCCTTGACGATAAAAGCATCGCTGTCCGCATCGAAAAACAACCTGCCACCCTCGGCGTGGCTATCCAGCCAGACCTGACTTTGGCAACCACGCACCAGATGCACGTCAGTACGCTGATTGTCAGCCATGGCCGGCAATTCACGCCCAAGGTCGATGATGTACTTGTAACGGTCTTCCCAACTGTCAAAAAAAGACAGATTGTCGACAATATCATCGCTGCTGATATCCGTACCGAATTGGCTCATGTGCAGGCATCCATCAGTCAAAAAAACAGGCCGGTTTCGAGCTGAGCTTCTTCGCTCATCATCTCGCGGCTCCAGGGCGGATCGAATACCAAATCAACCTTGACCGTCTCGACATTCGGCACACGACGCACGCGGTATTCAACATCACCAACCAGCACCGGACCCATACCACAGCCAGGTGCGGTCAATGTCATGCTGATGTCCACGCGCTTGGCGGCCTGGTCGACCGCAACGCTGTAGATCAACCCCAGATTAACCAGATCGACGGGAATCTCCGGGTCAAACACGGTGCGCAGGGCATCCCACACCTGCTCGACGTGAATCTGGTCATCCGTAGGCTCGGGGAAGCTCAGGATTTCCGGCTCAAGACCCAGGCTGGCGGCGTCAGTACCGTCTACCCGCACCATCTGGCCATGGTAGGTCACCGTATAGTTACCGCCCAAGGATTGGGTAATGGTTACAAAGGTGTCCTTGGGGATAGTCAGCGGCGTACCATCCGGAACCCGGCGCGCAGGACAATCGGCCTGGGCTACCACCATACGTCTTTCCATTTCTGCGCCTTAATTGATACTGAAACTTTCGCCGCAACCGCACTGGTCTTTGACGTTGGGATTGATAAAGCGGATCTGGCGGTTGATGCCTTCCTTGACCAGATCAATTTCGGTGCCGGACAAGACCTGCAGACTGTCACGATCAACCAGCAGTTCAACCTGCTCATCCAGACGGAAATGCAGGTCAGTATCTACGCCCTGCTCGACCATATCGATGACATACATAAAGCCGGTGCACCCGCTCTTTTTTACGCTAAGGCGAACCGACTTGCCTGGCTGCGAGCCGAGCTGCCGACGGAAATGCTCCAGCGCTGCCGGGGTCACACTGACGACCTGGTTACCGGGGTCGAAGGATTCAACACTCATGGTCTGACTCCTATAAAAACTGTCGAACCTTTTCCAAGGCTTCAAACAAGCGGTCTACGTCCGCAAAAGTATTGTAGATACTGAAACTGGCCCGGACGGTACCGGGAATGCCGTACTGATCCATGATGGGTTGGGCACAATGGTTGCCCGTTCGCACAGCGACGCCCTGCTGATCCAGTAGCATGCCGACATCATGCGGGTGCGCACCCTCCAGCAGAAAGCTCAGCACGGCAGCCTTGTGCGACGCGGTGCCTACCAGGGTCAGACCGGGAACCGCTTTGGCTTTCTCCATGGCATAGGCAAGCAATGCCTGTTCGTGCTCGGCGGCAGCCTGCCGATCCAGCCCGTTGACGTAGTCTACCGCCGCACCCAGGGCGATAACCCCGGCGATATCCGGCGTCCCCGCCTCAAACTTGTAGGGCAACTGATTATAAGTAGTGCCGGCAAAGCTCACGGTTTCGATCATTTCACCGCCGCCCTGATAGGGGGGCATGGCTTCCAGCAGTTCAGCCTTGCCGAACAGCACACCCAGTCCGGTCGGACCAAACAGCTTGTGCGCGGAAAATACATAAAAATCGCAATCCAGCGCCTGCACATCCACCGGCCAGTGACCAATTGCCTGGGCACCATCTATCAAACACAAGGCACCCGCCGCATGGGCCAGACGTACAATCTGCTCGACCGGATTAATGGTTCCCAACGCATTGGAGACGTGCCCGCAGGCGACCATTTTTACCCGCTCATCCAGCATGCTTTCCAGCGCAGCCAGATCCAGTGTGCCGGCGGCATCAACCGGAATGGCTTCAACATGGGCGCCGCGTTCGGCCGCAATCATCTGCCAGGGGACAATATTGGCATGATGCTCCATGGCCGAAACCAGTATCCGATCGCCCGCTTTGAGCGTGCTGCGCCCCCAGCTGTTGGCGACCAGGTTGATGCTTTCCGTCGTACCCTTGGTCCAGATGATCTGGCGTGCCTCAGGTGCATTGATAAAGGCGGCAACGCGGGACCGCGCAGCTTCGAACTTTTGCGTTGCCCGGTCAGCCAGGGCATGGGCACCACGGTGCACGTTGCTGTTGTCCTGGCTGTAATAATCAACAATCGCCTGAATCACTGCCTGCGGCTTTTGTGTAGTCGCGGCATTGTCCAAATACACCAGCGGGTGGCCATTGACCTGCTGGTGCAGAATCGGAAAGTCTGCCCTGATCAGCTCTGGATCAAAGCGGACCTGGCTTGGCTTGTTTGCCAACTCATTCATGGTTGAGTGTTTCCAGCTCTGGCGCACGGCCAAACAGACTGGCCAGACGCGGGCGAAGGTAGTCTTGAACCGCTACTTCAGGCACTTCGTTGAGCAGCTCGTTGATAAAGCCAAAGCTCAGCATGCTGACGGAATCAGCCTTTGATACACCGCGGCTCTGTAAATAGAACAGCGAGGTCTCATCCAGCTGACTGATGGTCGCACCATGGGCGCAACGCACATCGTCGGCATAAATTTCCAGTTCCGGCTTGGTATTGATCTCGGCGGTACGCGAGGTCAGCAGGTTCTTGTTGCTGAGTTGTGCCAGGGTTTTCTGCGCCTGCGGATGAATATGAATACGACCGTTGAACACCGCTTTGGCAGAATCACCGACGATGCCACGAAACACCTCATTGGTGGTGCAGTGCGGCACGCAATGCTCGACATTGGTGTGGTAGTCGATCAACTGGCTGTTACGTGGCAGATAGACGCCGTGCAGCTCCAGATGCGCGCCCTGACCGCGATGATTGACCTGATAATCAATGCGTTTCAGGCGACTGCCCATGGCCAGGGTAAAACCCTGAAAACGGCTATCGCGGTCCAGATTGACGTGCACACCGCCCACATGCAGCAGGTTTTCCTGCTCCAGATTGATACGGTAGTGCTGGCAGGATGCATTGGCGCCCACCACCACTTCGGTCAGAGCGTTGATAAAGCCGTTCTGCTGTGCCTCTGAGGAAATATAATGCTCAATGATTTCGGCTTCGCTGCCCTCCTCCAGCACCACCAGCAAACGCTGACTGGAAACAGTCGGCTCGGCACCGGGCGTGGCCAGATTAACGATATACAACGGCTTGGCCAGACGCTGACCCTTAGCCAAATGCAGCAATACGCCGTCTGCGGTCCAGGCATTGCTCAAGGCTGCAAACAAATGCCGCTTGGCGTCCACAACCTGACCCAGATGCGCGTTGATCACCGCCTGTTGCGCTGCATCGGCGTTAACAAAACGCACCATCTCGGCCGGCAACGGGCTGGAATCAGTCGGGCTGAAATGACCGTTGATAAAGACCAGACGTGTGGCATCCAGCTCGATCAGCTCAATACCGTCCAGTGCCTGACGGACCTGTGCCGACCACTGAGCCGGGCAGTCGCTCTGCAGCGGTTGCAAGGGTGTGTATTTCCACATCTCGGTCTTGCGTGTGGGCCAGGCCGCTGCAGACCAGTCGTCAGCACCCTGCTTGCGCAACGTATTCAGCCAGGCAGGCGACTGCTGCTGGCCCGCCAGCTGCAATGCCTGTTGTTGAAAATCACTCATGCTCAAGCCACCTCGCCTTCGAGCCAGCCGTAGCCCTTGGCTTCCAGCTCCAGAGCCAGACTCTTGTCACCTGACTTGACGATCCGGCCACCGGCCAGAACATGCACGTAATCCGGCACGATGTAATCCAGCAGACGCTGATAGTGGGTCACCACCAGGAAGCTGCGCTGACCGTCACGCATGGCATTGACGCCATCGGCCACTACCTGAAGCGCATCGATATCCAGACCGGAGTCGGTTTCATCAAGAATGCACAGCGACGGTTCAAGCAGCATCATCTGCATGATTTCGTTGCGTTTCTTTTCGCCACCGGAGAAGCCTTCATTGACGCCACGCTTGAGAAAGCTGGCATCCAGATTGACGCGCTTGCTGGTTTCGCGCGCCAGCTTCATGAAGTCGACCGAGGACAGTTCAGGCAAACCATGATGCTTTCGCTTGGCATCCAGGGAGACCTTGAGGAACTCCATGTTGCTCACGCCGGGGATTTCAACCGGATACTGAAATGCCAGAAACAGACCTTCGCGGGCGCGCTCTTCGGTATCCATGGCCAACAGGTCCTGGCCCTTGAACAGAATACTGCCTGCGGTGGCTTCATAACCAGGGCGGCCGGAGAGAACATTACCCAGGGTGCTTTTACCCGAACCGTTAGGGCCCATGATCGCATGCACCTCACCCGGTTTGACCTCGATATTCAGTCCCTTGAGGATGTCTTTCTCTTCAACTTTAGCGCACAACCCTTTGATAGATAACATATTCAACGCCTGATAACTGTATGAAATAGGGGGATTGGTCTGTGTTCGGGTTAACCCACCGAACCTTCCAGACTGACTTCCAGCAATTTGCCCGCTTCAACGGCAAACTCCATCGGCAACTCCTTGAACACCTCGCGGCAGAAGCCGTTGACGATCATCGAGACCGCCTTTTCAGCGTCCAGGCCGCGTTGCTGACAAAGAAACATCTGATCGTCACTGACCTTGGAGGTAGTGGCCTCGTGCTCGATCACCGCGCTTGGGTTCTTGCTCTCGATATAGGGGAAGGTATGCGCGCCACAGCGGTCGCCAATCAGCAAGGAGTCACACTGGGTATAGTTACGCGCACCATCGGCACCCGGGTTGATTCGCACCAGTCCGCGGTAGGCACTGTCGCTACGGCCAGCAGAAATACCCTTGGCAATGATGGTTGAGCGGGTGTTCTTGCCCAGGTGGATCATCTTGGTGCCGGTGTCGGCCTGCTGAAAGTTGTTGGTCAGCGCTACCGAATAGAATTCGCCGACGCTGTTGTCACCCTTGAGAATGCAGCTGGGGTATTTCCAGGTCACCGCCGAGCCGGTTTCGACCTGAGTCCAGGAGATCTTCGAGTTGGTATGGGCAATCCCGCGCTTGGTCACGAAATTATAGATGCCACCCTTGCCCTCGGCGTTGCCCGGATACCAGTTCTGTACCGTGGAATACTTGATTTGCGCACCATCCAGTGCCACAAGCTCTACCACCGCCGCGTGCAGCTGGTTTTCATCGCGCATGGGCGCCGTGCAGCCTTCAAGGTAACTGACGTAGGAGCCTTCATCGGCGATGATCAGCGTACGCTCGAACTGCCCGGTGTTCATTTCATTGATGCGGAAATAAGTCGACAACTCCATCGGGCAACGCACACCCTTGGGGATATACACAAAGGAACCGTCGGAAAAGACCGCACAGTTAAGGGCGGCATAGTAATTGTCTTTCTGCGGCACCACGCTGCCGAGGTACTTCTGCACCAGCTCAGGGCAGCGGTGAACGGCCTCGCTGATCGGGCAGAAGATCACTCCAGCCTCTTCCAGCTTGGCGCGGAAGGTGGTCACAACCGAGACCGAATCAAACACCGCATCCACGGCTACACCAGCGAGCATTTCCTGTTCATGCAGGGGAATGCCGAGCTTTTCATAGGTCGCGATCAGCTCAGGGTCGACTTCGTCGAGGCTCTTGGGCTTGTCGGCCATGCTCTTGGGTGAGGAGTAGTAGGATACCGCCTGAAAGTCGATTTCCGGATAATGCACATGGGCCCAGGTCGGCTCTTCCATTTCCTGCCAGGCTTTATAGGCCTTCAGACGCCATTCAAGCAGCCAGGCAGGCTCGCCCTTCTTCTCGGAAATAAAGCGAATCACATCCTCATTCAAGCCCGGCGGCAGAGTATCGGACTCGATTGCCGAATGAAAACCAGCGGCATAGTCTTGTTTGATAAGACTCTCGACCTGTTCAGTCACGGTATCACCTCAATCTGTCAGCGACACATCGGTGCTTCGCTGAGCGTATTTTTCAGGCTGACGACAAGCTGGACAGAGCCCAGGGGACAGTCGTCTGAATCGGATGGCTCTGTGGCCACTTCAGATAATGCGTTCCAGCTCTTTGGTCAGACTACCGGCACAACCGGTTTTGTCCTGACGGGAACGGACGCGTTGGATATCTTCTCGGGAAACCAGATCAGCCAGACTGATCTCGCTCAAGAATTGATGCAGTCGGTTACTCAAATCGGACCACAAGTGGTGAGTAAGACACACCTCGCCCGATTGACAGTCACCCTTGCCGAGGCACCGGGTCGCGTCCATGGAGTCATTCACTGCCTCGACTATCTGCGCCACGTTGATAGCCTGCGCACCGCCCGACAGGCGATAACCGCCGCCTGGACCACGTACGCTTTCAACCAGACGGCAGCGCCGCAACTTGGCAAACAGCTGTTCAAGATAGGAAATCGATACCCCTTGGCGCAGCGATATATCAGCCAAGGTGATCGGTCCCTGATCTTCATGCAGTGCCAGATCAAGCATCGCGGTTACCGCATAGCGACCTTTGGTGGTCAGACGCATAGGCAATTCCAAACCCGTTGAACGTGGTCGCAACTATGCAATATCCAAGCATTTCAGTCAAGTATTAGCCAGAGACCTGGAATCCTGCGGCGGCATTATAAAGGCATTTAACCGCGGCCTGAACACAGCACCTCAATATGCCCAGTTACAAATAAGGCAAGCGCTTCAAACAGGTCATGTCGACAGTTAAAACCCGACCTACCCTCGTCGGCTTTGCTGTCGCCCGCGCACGTCTGTCGTCACGCTGTCGATATCATCGAGAGCCATGCCGAAGCATAAACAGTATGGAGATAAATCATAAAATGGCTGATAAACAGGCACAGGGAGTGCTATCGTTTGACAAATTTGCGAACAGTACAACAAGGAGCTAGTCGATAATGAGTCACCACAAGCAATTCTATATTAACGGCCAATGGGTTCAGCCCAAGGGCACTCAAAGCATGGACGTGATCAACCCGGCCACCGAAGAGGCTGTTGCGACCATCGCCCTCGGTAACGCAGAGGATGTTGATCTGGCGGTTGCCGCCGCCCGCAACGCCTTTGAAAGCTACTCGCAAACCAGTCGTGAAGAGCGTATTGCTCTGCTCGAGCGCATTCTTGGCGTATTCAAGAAGCGTATGGGTGAAGTCGCGGAAGCCATTACCGCAGAGATGGGTGCACCGGACAAACTCTCGCAAATGGCCCAGGCCCCTTCCGGTCTCGGACACTTTGCAGCAGCACTGCATGCCCTGAAGAACTATGAATTTGAAGAGCAGATCGGTACCACTCAGGTAGTCAAGGAGCCGATCGGCGTTTGTGGTCTGATCACCCCCTGGAACTGGCCGATGAACCAGCTGACCTGCAAGGTTGCACCGGCGCTGGCTACCGGCTGCACCATGGTGCTCAAACCTTCCGAGGTTGCACCTTTGTCTGCCCTGCTGCTGGCTGAGATTCTTGATGAGGCGGGTGTACCTGCCGGCGTATTCAACCTGGTCAACGGTGACGGCCCCACCGTCGGTGCTGCCATGTCCGCCCACCCCGGCATCGACATGATGTCCTTCACCGGCTCCACCGGTGCCGGTCGTCAGGTCATGACCAACAGTGCCGGCACCATCAAGCGCGTGGCGCTTGAACTGGGTGGCAAGTCCGCCAACATCCTGCTGGACGATGTCAACTTCGAGAAGATGGTCGGCCATGCTGTCCTGACCTGCATGAACAACACTGGCCAATCCTGTAATGCACCCACTCGTCTGTTGGTTCCGGCCAGCCGCATGGACGAGGTCGCTGCCATCGCGGCAGCTGTGATCACCAAGGTCAAGGCCGGCGATCCCAAGGCCGCTGATACGGTCAACGGCCCTGTGGTATCCAAAGCCCAGTGGCTGAAGATTCAGGATCTGATCCAGAAAGGTATTGATGAGGGCGCCACCCTGCTGGCCGGTGGTACGGGTCTGCCGGAGGGTCTGAGCAAGGGCTACTACGTCAAGCCGACCATTTTTACCCATGTAAAGAACGACATGACCATCGCCCGTGAGGAAATCTTTGGTCCGGTACTGTCGATCATCGCCTACACCGATGAAGACGACGCCGTACGCATTGCCAACGATACCGTCTACGGTCTGTCCGGCTATGTATCCTCCTCCGATCTCGAGCGCGCCCGCAAGGTTGCCCGCCGTATCCGTACCGGCATGGTGCACCTGAACGGCGCCCAGCTGGACAACAACGCGCCCTTCGGTGGCTACAAGCAGTCCGGTATCGGCCGAGAGTGGGGCCATCATGGCTTCGAGGACTTCCTCGAAATCAAGTCGATCTTCGGTTATCACCCGAAGCAAGCTTGACCGCTAGCGGCAAGCTTTAAGCTTCAAGCAGCAAGTAAAGCAAAGCCCCGGCCCTGTGCCGGGGCTTTTGCTTTTGAGACTGAAGCTTGAAGCTTGAAGCTGAAAGTATCTCTTTTCCTGGGAAGGTCGAGTTCCATCTCGACCAAGTGCGTCGACCGCAGCACCTTCGGCCGAGATGGAACTCGGCCACTCCCAAAAAACCAGATCCATGGCATGCCTTGGCAAGATAACAACAAAAAAACGGCAAGGGACAAGCTTCAAGCTGCAAGAGAACCCTGACTCAACACCGGGTTTTTGGGTTTAACTTGCCGCTGGAAGCTTGCAGCTGGGTTAGCGGGCTAGCCCAGTGATTTGACCGCTTCTATCATCTGCGCCATGACCTTCTGCGCGTCGCCATAAACCATCGAGGTGTTATCCGCGTAGAACAGCTCATTTTCCACGCCGGAATAGCCCTTGCCCTGCCCGCGTTTGACCACATAGGCCTGCCGGGCCATGTCAACGTTGAGAATCGGCATGCCGTAGATGGGGCTGGATTTGCGCGTGCGTGCGGCCGGATTGACCACATCATTGGCACCCAGCACGATGGCTACGTCCGTCTGGGCAAAGTCTTCGTTGATATCTTCCAGGTCATAGATGATGTCGTAAGGCACACCGGCCTCGGCCAACAGTACGTTCATATGCCCTGGCATGCGGCCTGCCACCGGGTGAATGGCAAAACGCACATCGACACCCTGCTTCTGCAAAAGCTTCACAAATTCATAGAGCTTGTGCTGGGCCTGAGCGACCGCCAGGCCGTAACCGGGGACGATAATGACCTTGCCGGCGTAAAACATGCTGATCGCCGCATCCGAGGCCTCGGCTGATTTCATGCTGCCTTCAATCTCGCTGTCGCCTTCGTCTCCCGACTCACCGAACTGGCTGAAGATCACGTTGGATACTGGGCGGTTCATGGCCTTGGCCATCATCAGGGTCAACAGCGTGCCGGCTGAACCGACCACAGTACCGGCAATGATCATCGCCGGGTTCTGCAGCACAAAACCCTCGAAGGCCACAGCCAGACCGGTAAAGGCGTTGTACAGGGAAATCACCACCGGCATGTCGGCACCGCCAATCGGCGTAGTCAGCATCACCCCGAGGGCCAATGACAGCAGGAAAAACACGGCAATCAGCAGCATCGGCACGTCAGCGCCGGTCAAACCGGCGGTGGTAATGGCAGCCCCCGTGGCCAGCGCCGCGCAAAACAGGCTGGCATTGATCAACTGCTGGGCTGGCAGCCTGATGGTCTTGTTCATCCGGCCATCCAGCTTGGCCCAGGCAATCAATGAACCGGACAAGGCGACTGCGCCAATCAGCCCGCCCAGCACAGCCAACACGGTCACGACCAGACCATGGTGCTGGGCATTCCCGGAAAACAGTTCAATCGCGGCAATAGCTGCCGCTGCGCCGCCACCCATGCCGTTATACAGCGCCACCATTTGCGGCATGTCGGTCATGGCTACGGTCTTGCCGCTATACCAGGCCCAGCCTACCCCCAGCCCCAGGGCCAGAAGCACCAGACCAATGTTGACAGGTAGGTGGTCCTGCGCCCGCTCACTCACATCAAAACCGTAGAGAAAGGCCACCACCACCGCCAGCGCCATACCCCAGCCGGCGAGGACAATACCCGAGCGCGCGGTAACCGGACTGGCCATGCGCTTGAGACCGTAGACAAAGAGCACCGCAGCAATAAAGTAAGCCGCGTCAATGATCAGAGAGATATCCATGGGCTATTCCTTGTCTGCTTGACTGTCTTTGCCCGGGGCGGGCCGCCGGTCACTGCCCTTGAACATCTCGAGCATGCGTTCGGTCACCACATAGCCACCCGCCGCATTGCCGGCACCCAGCAGCACACCAAAAAAGCCGATGGCCTGCTCCAGTGGCGTGGCGGCATTCAGCAATGCCCACATGGCGCCGACCACGACGATGCCATGGATAAAGTTGGAACCGGACATCAACGGGGTATGCAGAATAGCCGGCACCCGACCAATGATTTCATAGCCGGTAAAGGCCGCTAGCATGAAGATGTACAGGGCCACAAAGCCGGTAATGGTAGTTGTCGCGTCCATGGTTATTCCCCGCTCGATTCGGCTGCTTCGCGGGCAACCTTGTGCTTGATTTCACCGGCATGGGTCAGTACCGCCCCGGCCAGAATCTCGTCTTCCCAATCGATGCTCAGCTCACCGTCCTTGACCATCAGACCGACCAGACTCAGCAGGTTGCGGGCGTAGAGTTCGGAGGCGTGTTCGGCCAGATGACTGGGAATGTTCAGCGGTGCAACAATGATCGCCGGACCGACTTCCACCGTATCCCCCGGCTGCGTCAGCGGCGTGTTGCCGCCCCCTTCCGCGGCAAGGTCAATAATGACCGAGCCGGGCTTCATACCCATGATCTGTTCCTTGCTGATGATCTTCGGGCTCGGGCGTCCGGGAATCGACGCTGTGGTAATTACCGCATCGGCCTGCTGGATATGCCGGGTCAGCACTGTGGCAACCTTGGCCTGCTCTTCTTCGGTCAACTCCCGAGCGTAGCCGCCCAGTCCGCTGGCTGAGACGCCGGTATCGACAAAGCGCCCGCCGACCGATTCCACCTGCTCCTTGACCTCGGGCCGCACGTCATAGCCTTCGACCATGGCGCCCAGCCGCTTGGCCGTCGCCAGTGCCTGCAACCCAGCCACACCGGCGCCCATCACCAGAATCTTGGCCGGACGTAAAGAGCCGACGGCTGTGGTCATCATCGGCAAAATACGGTTGAGATTGGTGGCCGCCAGCAAGGCGGCGTAATAACCCGCCAGAGCCGCCTGGGAAGACAGCGCATCCATGGCTTGGGCCCGGGTAATACGCGGTACCAGCTCCATGGCAAAGCAGGTGATCTGATGATCACGCAGCGCACGCACAATCGGCAGTTCACGGTGGGCATAGACAAAGCAGCAGAGCACGGTGCCCGGCTTCATCGCTTCTATTTCAGCGATGGAGGGCGGCTGGACGCGAAAGATCAGATCGACCCCGCTTGGCGGTTTATCTGCAGTGACGCCGACATCGGTATACAGCGCATCGGGTAAGCGCGCCGCATCACCGGCTCCGGGTTGCAGATAGATATCAATGCCGAGCTTGGCAAGTTTGGGAACAACGGCAGGAACGAGGGCTACGCGCTTTTCATGCAGGCGCGTTTCCGTTGGAACGAACAGGGTGACTGACATGGCGCATCCTTGGTTTTTGTTATATCCACAGCTTAGACCATGGACATATCAACACACCAAGGACGCGCAAGCAAATCAGGCTGGCTGCGCTTCAAACTCCTCCGCCACCTGGTTCATCAGGGCGCCATTGTCATGCTGCCAGGGATGGAAATCCGCGTTGAAATAGTCACGGTAATCGCGCATCAGGTGACTGAAAAAGCCGCCCGGCCCCCACAGCCAGAGCATGCCCCGCCACCAGCTCTTGAGGGTCAACGCGCCATCCTTGCGCATCATGTACAGCGTGCCCTTGGTCACATCCTTGAGAAAAAAGAAGGTCGCCTGGCGCATGGCCCGTCGCAGGATCTTGCGGTCACCGCATACCTGCATGTACACATCAAAGGCGACGGCCTTGTGCTCGGTTTCTTCAAGGGCATGCCAGCGCCAGATCTTCTGCATTTCCGGGATGGCACCGGCAATCCACTTGGGATCACTGAGCATGGCGTTGGCGAGAATGGCGGTGAAGTGCTCCATGGCTACCGTGCCGGCCAGTTGACGCTCGGGGCCAAAGTGTTTCTGCACAAAGCGGATGCGCTTTCTGACCGGCACTTCGAGCTGGTCGATATCGTAGCCCAGATCGCGCAGACGGTTGTTGTACTCGATATGCTCGCGGCTGTGATGACCTTCCTGGCCGATAAAGCCACGAATCTGTTCCTTCAGCGCCGGGTCGGTAATCTGGTCGCGGTAATGTCTGACCGAATCGATGAAAAAACGCTCACCATCAGGAAATAATACCGACATGGCGTTGAAAAAGTGGCTCTTGAACGGATCGTTGCTGTGCCAGTAGCGTGGTAGAGGGTCAGGCAAGGCAAAGTCCATGCGTCGGGGCCGAATGATGAGATTGGCGGGGGTCAGGCTGGTCATGAAGACTCCTTGGGCATACCGAGCAGGCGTTTTAATTATTATCAATACCAACCAATATAGCCCCGTCCAGAACTGGACGACAGGTCCCATGCAGCCAATTAACAGGTCATAACTGGCCAGATCTGAAGATAAAAAACAGGCGCACGTCGAGCTGCAACCCGTCAGAGGCTGACGGGTTGCAGTATTTCAGGGCAGGCATCTGAGCCGTGTTTAATCAACCAGGCGCCAGGTGGTACCGCCCTTGCCATCTTCCAGCACCACTCCCATGGCTGTGAGCTGATCACGGATGCGGTCAGACTCGCCCCAGTTTTTCTCGGCACGGGCTTGCAGACGGGCCTGGATCAGCGCATCCACCTCGGCTGCATCAACCCGCCCTACTGCGCCAGCCTGCAGGAACTGCTCAGGCTCCAGTTGCAGCACCCCCAGGCTTTCTGCCAACTGTTTGAGTCGGGCAGCCAGCGCCGCAGCGGCATGCAGATCGGACTCCTTCAGACGATTGATCTCGCGCACCATGTCGAACAGCACGGCGCAGGCTTCAGGCGTATTGAAATCGTCGTCCATGGCCGCGCCAAAGCGCTCGACAAAGGCTTCACCGCCAGCAGGCGTCGCTTCAGGCAGCCCTTTGAGCGCATGGTAGAAACGCTCAAGTGCCCCCTTGGACTCCTTCAGGTTGTCCTCGGAATAATTGATCGCACTGCGGTAATGGCTGGCAACCAGCAGATAGCGCACGACCTCCGGCTGGTATTTCTCCAGCACGTCACGAATGGTAAAGAAATTGCCCAGCGACTTGGACATTTTCTCGCCATCAACCCGTACCGCACCGGCATGCATCCAGGCCATGGCATAGGGTTTGTCATTGGCCGCCTCGCTCTGGGCAATCTCGTTCTCGTGGTGCGGGAACACCAGATCCGGACCACCGCCGTGGATATCGAAGGTTTCACCCAGGCAGCAGTTGGACATCACCGAGCACTCGATATGCCAGCCTGGACGACCCTCACCCCAGGGCGATGACCAGCTTGGTTCACCGGGCTTGACGCCCTTCCACAGGACAAAATCCAGCGGGTCTTCCTTGGCCTCATCGACTTCGATGCGCGCGCCAATTTTCAGGTCCTCAATCTTGCGACGGGACAACTTGCCGTAGCCGACAAACTTGGCCACGCGGTAATACACGTCGCCGTTGCCCGGCGCGTAGGCATAACCCTTGTCGATCAGCGTCTGGATCATGGCATGCATGCCCGGCACATGATCACTGGCCTTGGGCTCCATATCCGGACGCAACACGTTGAGCCGCGCTTCATCTTCGTGCATGGCAGCGATCATCCGACCGGTCAGGTCGAGAAAACCCTCGCCGTTCTCATTGGCGCGGCGAATGATCTTGTCGTCAATATCCGTGATATTGCGCACATAGGTCAGCTTGAAACCGCGAAACCGCATCCACCGAGCCACAACGTCAAAGGCCACCATGACCCGGGCGTGGCCAATATGGCAGTAGTCGTATACGGTCATGCCGCAGACATACAAGCGCACGTGATTATCTTCCAGCGGCACCAGTGGCGCTTTGGTCTTGCTCAGGGTGCTGTAGATCTCCAATGCCATTATTGCCCCCAGGAATCACGCAGGGTGACGGTGCGGTTGAAGACCAGATGGTCTGGACTGGAATCCTTCATATCCACACAGAAATAGCCTTCGCGCTCAAACTGGAAGCGCTCCTCCGCAGCGGCCTGGGCCAGCGAGGGTTCGGCGCGGCAACCGGTCAGGGTAACCAGCGACTCCGGATTGATATTGTCCAGAAAACTGCCGCCGTCCTCGTCCTTCTCCGGGTTGGCCGAGCGGAACAGGCGATCGTATAGTCGCACTTCACAGGGCACGCTCTCGGCCGCTGGCACCCAGTGAATCACGCCCTTGACCTTGCGACCTTCGGGGTTCTTGCCCAGGGTGTTCTCGTCGTAGCTGCAGCGCAGTTCGATGATGTTGCCATCCGCATCCTTGATTGCTTCATCGGCGCGGATCACATAACTGCCACGCAGGCGCACTTCGCCACCGGGAATCAGACGCTTGAAGCCGGCCGGGGGGACTTCCTCAAAGTCGCTGGCATCAATGTAGATTTCACGACTGAAGGGCAATACGCGTACACCCATATCCTGCTTGGGATGGCGTGGCAGCTCGAGCTGTTCGATCTGGCCTTCGGGGTAATTGGTGATCACCACCTTGAGCGGCTTGAGCACGCACATGGCGCGCGCGGCATTGGCATCCAGGTCTTCACGGATGGCAAATTCCAGCATGCCGATATCCACCACACCACCCGCCCGATTGACCCCGATCATATCGCAGAAATGCCGGATAGACGCTGGCGTGTAGCCGCGGCGTCGGAACCCGGACAGCGTCGACATGCGCGGGTCATCCCAGCCGCTGACATGCTTCTCATCGACCAGTTGCTTGAGCTTGCGCTTGCTGGTGATGGTGTAGTTCAGGTTAAGGCGAGCAAATTCGTACTGACGTGGCTGTGCCGGTACTGGCAGATTGGCCAGGAACCACTCATACAACGGCCGGTGGTCCTCGAACTCCAGGGTACAGATCGAGTGGGTAATGCCCTCAATGGCATCCGACTGGCCATGTGTGAAGTCGTAGCTGGGGTAGATACACCACTTGTCACCGGTCTGGTGATGATGGGCATGCCGAATACGATACAGAATCGGGTCGCGCAGGTTGATGTTGGGCGCGGCCATATCTATTTTAGCTCGCAGCGCACGCACGCCATCGGCAAACTCACCGGCCTTCATGCGCGCAAACAGGTCCAGGTTCTCGGCCACCGAGCGCTCACGGAACGGACTGTTCTTGCCTGGTTCAGTCAGGCTGCCGCGGTATTCACGGGCCTGCTCTGGCGACAGATCACAGACATAGGCCTTGCCCGTCTCGATCAGATTAACAGCCCAGTCATGCAGTTGATCAAAGTAGTCCGATGCATAGTGCTCGGCACCCCACTCGAAACCCAGCCAGCGCACATCGC
Source organism: Halopseudomonas sp. 4NH20-0008 (assembly GCF_057548395.1). Taxonomy (NCBI): domain Bacteria; kingdom Pseudomonadati; phylum Pseudomonadota; class Gammaproteobacteria; order Pseudomonadales; family Pseudomonadaceae; genus Halopseudomonas; species Halopseudomonas sp. 4NH20-0008. The sequence goes on along the minus strand of NZ_BAAJMD010000011.1, from coordinate 97,988 downwards.
TCTTGATCGCGTCGATATATTCCTGATCTTCCTTGGCCGGATTGGTGTCATCAAAACGCAGATTGCACTGGCCGCCAAACTCCCGGGCCAGACCAAAGTTCAGGCAGATCGACTTGGCATGCCCGATATGCAGGTAGCCGTTCGGCTCCGGCGGGAAACGGGTGACTATCCTGTCGTGCTTGCCGCTTTCAAGGTCGCCCTGAACGATCGGACGGAGAAAATTGGCTGCCGCGGTGCTTTCCGGTTTGTTCATAGAATTTGCTGGACTCATTGCTGGTGACGCCTGCGCGGTCACGGATTATGGCTAGGCCATGATGGCCAAAGCGCTTATCATACCGCAAAGTGTCAAGCGTCTGAACGCGCACAAAGTCACATCGCTGTATTCATTTACCCTTTTACGCCCGAGGATTGCCCACAATGGTCAAACTGCATACCAACCACGGTGTCATTACCCTGGAACTGTTCGCCGACAAGGCACCGGAAACCGTTGAGAACTTCAAGCAGTATGTCCGCGATGGACACTATGACAACACCATCTTTCACCGCGTGATTTCCAACTTCATGGTTCAGGGCGGCGGCTTCGAGCCCGGCATGAAGCAAAAGGAAACCCGCGACCCGATCAAAAACGAAGCCAACAACGGCCTGAACAACAGGATCGGCACCGTCGCCATGGCCCGCACCATGGAGCCGCATTCCGCCAGCGCACAATTCTTTATCAACGTGGCCGACAACAGCTTTCTCGATCACAGCGCCCCCACCGTTCAGGGCTGGGGCTATGCCGTTTTCGCTCAGGTAGTAGAAGGCATGGATGTGGTCAACAAGATCAAGGCCGTGAAAACCACAATGCGCGCCGGTCACCAGGACGTTCCCGCTGATGATGTGATCATCGAACGTGCTGAACTGACCGAGTAACGCCCGGCAATGCGCTATCTGCTGCTCTCCGATCTGCATCTGGAAGCCGAACGCCCGGATATCACCCGGGCGTTTCTGCGCTGCCTTGATGAACGCGCCGCCAAGGCGGATGAAGTCTATATCCTCGGTGATTTTTTCGAGGTCTGGCTCGGCGATGATGATCCCAGCCCGCTCGCTGATCAGGTCACCGCCGCCCTCGCCCGCCTTGCCGATGCCGGCGTACGGGTGTTCATCATGCATGGCAATCGCGACTTTCTGCTGGGCAAGGCCTTCTGCCGTGCTGCGCGCTGCCAGTTGCTGAGCGATCCCTGTGTGCGCCAGTTCAATGGTGAATCCGTACTGCTGATGCATGGCGACAGCCTGTGCACCGACGATCTTGGTTATATGAAGATGCGGCGCTGGCTGCGCAACCCGGTGAGCCTGTTCATTCTGCGCAATCTGTCGCTCAAACGGCGTCGGGCCATAGGCCGCAAGCTGCGCAGCGAAAGCCAGGCGCAAACCCGGCAAAAGCCCAGTGATATTACCGATGTCAACCTGGGTCAGGTCGCCCAAGTCATGCATAAACATCAGGTGCGCTGCCTGATCCACGGTCACACCCACAGGCCCGCCACCCACGCCCTGATGCTCAACGGCCAACCCGCCGAGCGCATCGTACTGGGGGATTGGGACAAGGCCGGCTGGGTACTTGAGATTGATGAGCACGGCAAACGCCTCGAACAATTCCCGCTCTGACCTTCTGGGGCTATTCGCGCCACGCACCGAGCAGTCAACCAAGTCTGCTCGCCCACCCCGCAGCAGCACTGCATGGCAACATCACCACTAAGTGCGCAACTTCTTGCGCACTTAGCTCGTTGAATACAAAAGGATTTTCCTGCTGATCAATGGCCAAGTGCCTGCCGGTTTTGTCTACCCGCGCACATTTTTTACCACGCATTTCTGCGATAATCGGGCGCCTGTATCCATACAGGTCTGCAGACCACTCTGCATGTCGCTTACCCGATCAAGGAAGATAGGATGTTCGCCCCAGCCAATCAGGCCGACTTCACCCTCGCTATCCCCGGCATCAGCCACGACTTCAAGGTGCTGTCCTTCGACGGCGTCGAGCAGATCAGCCAGCCTTACCGCTTCGAACTGGTACTGGTCAGCGAACGCCCGGATCTGGATATCGAAACCCTGTTGCAGCAACCGGCCTTTCTCAGCTTTGCCGGGCAGGACAAGGGTATCCATGGCCTGATTCACCGCGTCGCCCAGGGCGATGCCGGCAAACGCCTGACCCGTTATCACCTGCGCCTGGTGCCGCACCTGTTCTATCTGGGCTTGCGCACCAACCAACGTATTTTCCAGCACCTGAGCGTGCCCGAAATCATTGCCCAGGTCCTCGGCGACCATGGCATGCAGTCCGATGCCTACCGCTTTCAACTCAACAGCGAGTACGCGCCACGGGACTATTGCACCCAGTACGACGAGACCGACCTGCACTTTGTACAGAGATTGTGCGAAGAGGAAGGTATTCACTACCACTTTGAACACACAACCGATAACCACCTGCTGGTGTTTGGCGATGACCAGACCAGCTTCCCGCGTCTGGAAAGACCCACCGCCTACAGTCAGGACAACGGCCTGGTCGCCGATGAACAGGTGATCAAACGCTTTGCCCTGCGCATGGAGACCCGGCCTAGCCGCGTGACTCGCCGCGACTACGACTTTGAAAAGCCGCATCTGTTAATGGAGGCCGCCCACCAGGCCGAGCAGCCCATTGAGGGGGAAGAGCCACCACCGCCGCTGCCGGACCTGGAAGACTACGACTACCCCGGCCTCTTTAGCGAACGCGCCCGCGGCAAACACCTGGCCAAGCGCACCCTGGAGCGCCATCGCAGCGACTACCGCCTGGCCGAAGGCAAGAGCGATGTCCCCAGCCTGATCAGCGGCCACTTCCTGACCCTGTCCGAACACCCCAGAGCCGACTGGAACGACCTGTGGCTGATCACCGGCATCCGCCACGAGGGCAAACAGCCCCAGGTGCTGGAAGAGTCGGTTACCAGTGACGTCAGACCGGAAGATGGCTTTACCCAGGGCTACCGCAACCAGTTCACCGCCACGCCCTGGGATGTGCCGTTCAGACCACAACTGAACCACCCCAAGCCCAAGGCCCTCGGCAGCCAGACCGCCGTGGTCACAGGCCCCGCTGGCGAAGAAATCCACTGCGACCAATACGGCCGCATCAAGGTGCAGTTCCACTGGGACCGTGAAGGTCAGGCCGATGAGCAGACCAGTTGCTGGTTGCGTGTCTCATCCAGCTGGGCCGGTAATCAATACGGCGGTATCGCCATCCCGCGCATCGGTATGGAAGTGCTGATCACTTTCCTCGAAGGCGACCCGGATCAACCGCTGGTTACCGGCTGCCTGTACCACAAGGGCCATCCCACACCCTACGAGCTACCGGCACACAAGACCCGCAGCGTATTCAAGACCCTGAGTAGCGCCCCCGGTGGCGGCGGTGATGGTTACAACGAACTGCGGATTGAAGACAAGCAAGGCGAAGAGCAGATCTACCTGCACGCCCAGCGCGACTGGGACGAGAACATCGAGCACGATCAGAAGATCCGCGTCGGCAACGAACGCCATGACCGCGTCGAAGCCAACAGCTACTCGGAATTCATGGCCGAGGAACACCACACCACCCACGGTGAGCGCAAAACCGAGATCAAGGCCAATGATCATCTGACCGTGGGCACCAGTCAGCACGTCAAACTGGGTACCGGTCAGTTCATCGAGGCGGGCAACGAAATTCACTACTACGCCGGCGACAAAGTAGTGATCGACGCAGGCATGGAACTCACAGCCAAAGGCGGCGGTTCCTTCCTCAAGCTCGACCCCAGCGGCGTAACCCTGAGCGGACCCAATATCAGGATCAATTCGGGGGGCAGTGCCGGGCGGGGTTCGGGACTGGATATTGTGCTGCCGCTACTGGCCGGCATGGCTGACAGTGCTCAGGCTGGCGCCATAACAACCCCAGTGCTGGCCAATGCCCAAAGCAATCTGGCGCGACTGGCGCGCAGCATGGGCGCCAGTCGCTGCCCTATCTGTGAAGCCTGCATGGAAGGAGTCTGCCCGGTATGAGCGCACATTCACCCATCGAGCCACAGCAGTGGATTGCCGACCAGAAAGCCTATGGACGGCAGATTTTTCTGATCATCGACCGGCTGGCAGAACCAGATCCGATAACGCAGCTTTTCGGCCTGGACCTCATGCAGGAGTACATCAATCTCTACGCTGGCACAGACTACAACGAGCTGAAAGACATGGGTCCCTGGCTGATCAAGATACCCGAACACAGCACCCAGGCACTTAGCGGCCTGCTGGATGCCCCAGAGCCGCTTTGGGGCTGGTTGGCCAGTGCTGACCAGCTTGATCTGGCTGGTCTTGCCACGCATTGGCGCGAGCGCATGGTGATTGTCGAAGCAAACAAGAAAGCCCTGTATCGCTTTCAGGACAACCGGGTAATCAGTCACCAATTGACCCATCTTTCAGCAGAACAGCGGCCGCTCCTGCTGGGGCCGCTGCACAACCTGTTGTGCTGGCACCAAGACCAATGGAACACATGGGTTAATCCTGCTCCCGCCCCGCACCCTGAACCCATCAACAGGCCCTGGCTGGACATACCCGAACCTGACGACACCGCACAGGCAATCCGTTTGCATAACCTGCAACAATGGCTGTGGCAAGAGCACCCGACAGCGGCTACCCAACTGGCAACACGTGAGCCGCTCAAAAACTGGCTGCAACGCCAACTGCAAACAGCCCAGGACTGGGGCTGGAATAACACGGAACAACTGCATTTTCTGCTGCAACACCAGTTGAATAGCCAGGTAGCCAACCAACCATTCTGGGTCAAACAAACCGGCGAAACACCCACAGCCCATTATCAGCGCTGCCGAAACGCGCTGGCCAACACCCCCTCCCGGAGTACTCCATGAAGCTGCCCATACTGCTGTGCCTGAGCACCCTTACCCTCACCGCCTGCAGCTTTGCCGGGCATATGGCCAAGGAAGGTGTGTTGTCACTGACCGAGCGCAGTGGGCGTGAGCATTTCACGCTGGCGGGTAGTCTGCCTGCCAACTTTGAGTTGATGGCCTCGGCCCAATATCAGGTGCTGGATGCAGAGAAATGCCAGGTTCGTGATTTTAGCTCAAGTGGCACCTCTACTCGCACTATGGTCATCCAGCAAAGCACCGAGCTAAACAATCACCCCCACGACTTCAGCCTGAACATCCCCCTGACCCACCATGTTGGCTTATGTCACTCAGAACTGTATCGGGTGGCGCTTTATGTTACGGGGCACTATGGCGAAGAGAGCTGGAAACAAGACAGGCATGGCGGCGGCATTCCAGTCGTTGATACACGACCGACGCATGCCCCCAGCTTCGCCAGCGACGGCACTATGCTACTTCGGGGTATGTGCACTTGGATGTTTAAGTTAAGCACCGCCTACTCACGTAAGGGACAGGTAAGCAAACTACTCCACTGCTCACAGCCAGACGAAAACTGGTCGCAGGATTATGATCTATCCAAACGCAGAGGCCTTGGCGTGACCCTTGGCCGTGATGAGCTGGCGGGTAAAACCGTTATATTGGAGATTCGTGAAGATCCGCAGGAAGAACCCTCAATGCACAGGCGTTGGATTGAGACCCCAACAGGCTGGAAGCCTTGCCAGGGCACAGAGCAATCCGACCGCTGCCAAGAGCCACCCATTTTCAAGACCTTTCAAATGAACGGGCAAGAATGCACTGTCTACCCCAACTGTACGGAGTAATCACGGATGAATGACTCTCCCAGCGCTCAAGAATCCAATAGTTTAGATTGCCCTATAAAAAACCAATGGGTAAGTTTCCGTCTGCTTGACGAACACGGGGAGCCCGTCTGTTTCAGTGGCCTCGCTTTCAAGCTTTGCGATACTGAAGGCCAGATTTATACAGGAGAGCTTGACCAAGATGGCTATGCTCTTATCAATAATATTTATTGTGGCCCAATGCTCTTATCCATGACTGCAGAGTACCCTGGTGGTGACAGGTGGTACGAGACATTACGCGATAGAAAGGAATACCCTCTCCCGCTAACCAATTTACAAATCGCAGCCGAGCAAACCCCAATAGGCCCCCGCCGCACTGGAGAGAGCCTGACCTATCTGGCAGAGGAACGCGCAGCACAGGAAGGCGCACGTTTTTATCGTGTGGAGGTCAGCGATCTGGTCGAGGCCACCAAGCACCTGCCCGACCCCGACCAAGCTTGGGGTCCACGCCCGAGCGCAGGTCTAAAGCAGGCTGCCGGAGCTGCCGCAGACCAACCCGGCATCGCTCTGGAGCCCAATCAGCACCACGTATTTGAGGTCAAAGCGCTCAGGGCCTACAGCCCGATCTTCTCAACGGCACCCGAGTTTTCAGCACTAAACGCCTATCAATTGGCCGTGATGGCCATTCTGTCCTATGCGCCCTTCAGCATAGAACGAGAAGACAAAGCCCCCTCACACCCACCTCCATACCTGCAAGCAGGCAGCATTGGTAATGTGCTACGAGAACAGTTGGCCTGCCAAATCAAGCCAACACTCTTTGAAAAAGCCAATTTCCATCTATTATCTGAAGAAGTGCCTTATTCAAAACGCTTTGAGGTTGTGCCTTACGACCCTGAGCGATATCAAATTCAGAGTGAAAAACTTACTCCAGAAGATGAGCACTTTCTGCATGATGATAAAACCGACACACAGGTTCTTATTACCCATAATGACAAGATAATACTAATTTCAATCCGCGGCTCTGCCAGTCCACACGATTGGCTCCGCGACTTTGATGCGCGCCAAGTTCCAATCGAGAATGGCATTGGTAACGCACATCGTGGATTTTATGAAGCTTTCTGTATTGCGCAAAAATTTACTAAAACCTATCTGGAACGCTTTCACAGAGAAGACCACAATATCATAGTGTGCGGCCACAGTTTAGGTGGTGCCATAGCTTTGCTACTTGCAGACTATGTCCGCAAGACATGGTCGCCAAAAACCCAGCTTTATACCTACGGCGCCCCACGCGCAGGCGACGCTGCTTTTGTGGAAAGCGCAAAAGATCTGGTTCACCACCGCCTTGTCAATAATAACGACCTCGTCCCCTCTGTCCCCGCGAGATGGATGGATTCGGAGTGGAAAGTAGTTGTGCCTGGGCTGGTTATGCTGCTGGCTTCTCTTGCTCCACCAGCCAAAGCGACAAGCCTTTTGCTGGCCGGTCTAGTCAATCTTAAGGGTGATGCTTATCAACACCATGGCGAGCAGTATTATTTTATGCCTCGCAGGCCCGGTGGCGGCAGTGAGGCTTCCGTCCTATGGCAGCCGGGTTGTGCGGCACTGGAAGAAGGTGACTGCGCACGCTTTAGCGCTGAGCTCTCGATTGTTAACGATGAGGTTGAACGCCGGAATTTTATTATCCAGATTGCCTCGTTTTCACATCACTACAAAGACACGGGCTATGCCCGTGCGGCCTTGACCAATCTATTACGCTGGAATGCCAGTCTCAGCCGCGGTGGTCAACTTTTCACAGAAGAGGAGGTCGAGCTTCTTAGACCACAACTGACCAAATTAGAGAGGGAGCTGGCAAACTGGACCCCGGGTTCCTTCACGGAGTTCAGGAACCGGATTCGCCTGTACCATGACTCCCGTTTCTACAATAAGACCGATACCGAACTGCTTACGTTTTACCGCGATGACATAAACTCATTAACAGACCCCCTGATAGTGCAACAGCGCAAACTGACAGCTGCTCAGCAGCGGCTAACAGCTCAAGCCAGTATCCCGATCACAGCTGCTGCTGTTTTTGGCGATCAGGCCAACAGAGAAGACCTGCAACAACTGGTAAGCGAATGGCGTCAGGAAGAGCTGAACCTGGAGGCAGAGCGAGTGGCCAATGTGGAATCAGCCTCAACCCGTAACGGCCAATATGCTTGATCTCTTACCTCAACGCGTAATGCTTTATACAAGTAAAACCGGCACCTTTATAAAGTTAATGCTGCTGGGCGCCATGTTGTTAGACCTTACCGCCTGCAGCTTTGTCGGGCATATGGCCAAGGAAGGTATGTTGTCACTGACCGAACGCAGTGGCCGTGAGCATTTCACCTTGGCGGGTAGTCTACCGGCCAATTTTGAGCTGTCAGCCATCTCATACTATCAAGTGCTGGACGAGGACAAGTGTCAGGTACGTGACTTCACCTCAAGTGGCACCTCAACTCGGGTTATGGCGACTCAGCAAGACACCGAGCTAAAGGATCACCCCCACACCTTCAGCCTGGAAATCCCTCTTACGCATCATATTGGTTTATGTGATTCCGAGTTGTCTCGGGTGAAGCTGCAGATTAAAGGACATTATGACGAACGTAATGATCGACAAAGTCGCCATGGGGGCGGACTCAGCATCCTCGACACCAGGCCAGAAAATGCTCCTGCCTTTGATTCCGAGGGTAATCTTTACCTACGCGGCATGTGCAGTTGGATGTTTCAGATAAGTAGCCTTTACGTTGGGATAGACAAACTACTCCACTGCTCACAGCCAGACGAAAACTGGTCGCAGGATTACGACCTCTCCAAGCGCAGGGGCCTTGGCGTGGCCCTTGGCCGCGATGAACTGGCGGGTAAAACCGTTATCTTGGAGATTCGTGAAGATCCGCAGGAACGCCCATCTCACCGAAATACCTGGATTCAGTTCCCTGAGGGCTGGAAACCCTGCGAGCCCAAGCCAGGCGGCTGGATGAGGTGCCAAGATCCACCCCTATTCAAGACCTTTGAGATGAACGGCCAGGAATGCACCGTCTACCCAAACTGCACGGAGTAATCACGGATGACACCTCCCAGCTACCACTTTCAGCTTTTCCGCACGTTGTTGCTATGCTCCCTGGCGCTAGGCCTCACTGCCTGCAGTTTTGTCGGGTATATGGCCAAGGAGGGTCTGGTGTCACTGACCGAGCGCAGCGGGCGTGAGCATTTCACGCTGGCGGGTAGTCTGCCAGCCAACTTTGAGTTAATGGCCTCGGCCCAGTATCAGGTGCTGGATGCAGAGAAGTGCCAGGTACGTGACTTTACCTCAAGTGGCACATCTACTCGCACTATGGTCGTCCAGCAGAGTACCGAGCTACAGGATCACCCACACGACTTCAGCCTGAACATCCCTCTGACCCACCATGTTGGCTTATGTCATTCTGAACTGTATCGGGTGGCGCTTTATGTTACGGGGCACTATGGCGAAGAGAGCTGGAAACAAGACAGGCATGGCGGCGGCATTGCAGTGGTTGATACACGACCGGCCGATGCCCCCAGCTTCGCCAGCGACGGGACCATGTTACTCCGGGGTATGTGCGGCTGGATGTTTCAGATCAGCCCCGTCTACCTCGAGCTTGGCAAATTGCTTCACTGCTCACAGCCAGACGAAAACTGGTCGCAGGATTACGATCTATCCAAACGCAGGGGCCTTGGCGTGGCGCTTGGCCGCGATGAGCTGGCGGGTAAAACCGTTATCTTGGAAATTCGTGAAGATCCGCAGGAACGGCCATCTCACCGAAATACCTGGATTCAGTTCCCTGAGGGCTGGAAACCCTGCGAGCCCAAGCCAGGCGGCTGGATGAGGTGCCAAGATCCACCCCTATTCAAGACTTTTGAAATGAATGGGCAGGAATGCACCGTCTACCCCAACTGTACGGAGTAATGACGGATTAAGACGCTCCAAGCAGCCTAAACTTGAGCTTGTTGATCAAGGGAATAACTCGTACTGGACTGGCTGACACAGCAATCTGCCGCATCTGCCAGCCCTGGTGAGTCGCCAGCATGACCGCGCAACTCGGTATCCACACTCGGAACGTCAGCCCGGCTATTTCTGGCTTTACCCCTGCACCCATACGGAAGCAAACCACTATGTCCCTGCTCACGCGTTTTCACTGCAACCGCCTGGCCGCCACGGCGCTGATGATCAGCAGTGTGCTGACACTGAATGCCTGCTCTGCCCAATCACATTCGACAGAAGTACGAAGGCTTGGGACGCCGATTGAGGGATATAGCCATACTTCGGCGGGCATCAACCGCTTCTCGGTAAATGGTAATGGTGGACCCAACGTCGGACCTAACCAAGGCGGGGGCAAGCAAAACTGCTGCGTCAGCTTGCCGGTTACTTGGCAGCCCGGGCTCAAGGTGATAGTTGAATGGGAGAAAGATCCAGATCCATTTTCATCCAGTCGAATTCAAGAAAAACCATTCACAGAAGCTTGGCGCGCTCAAATGCAGGAGCAGCGGACTCACTATACAAATCACCGAGCTGAGGTCGAAGTGGCGCCTTATGAGGCGCTGGGCGTGGTCAGCGTGCACTTTCTGCCCTGCAATGAAGTCAAAGTCACTGCTGGCATCTACGGGTTCGGCCACCCACAATACCCATATTCCGACCCGTTCAACATGGAAGAGCCCAGCCAATGCCCGAACAAGTAGTTAGCCCGGCATCGCACGAGCTCTCCAGTACTGTATAAGACCAGCGACACGCGCACTGATACCGAACTCACACCTTGATCAGCATCGCCCGCAAGGTCTGAATCTCGTCGCGCACACTGGCGGCGGCTTCAAATTCCAGGTCGCGTGAGTGGTGGTACATCTTTTCCTCAAGCTGGCGGATACGTTTGCTGATTTCCGAGGGTGAGCGCAACTGGTTGGCGTTGTACTCGGCTGCGTCTTCAGCGGCCTTGAGTTTTTTGCGCTTGTTCGAACGGCTGCCCGGCACCACAGCACCTTCAAGAATATCGGCGACGCTCTTGGTTACGCCCTTGGGTGTGATGCCATTGGCCAGGTTAAAGGCTATCTGCTTGTCCCTGCGGCGTTCGGTTTCACCTATGGCGCGCTCCATGGAACCGGTCATGCGGTCGGCATAGAGGATGGCCTTGCCGTTCAGGTTGCGGGCGGCGCGGCCGATGGTCTGGATCAGTGAGCGCTCCGAACGCAGAAAGCCTTCCTTGTCGGCATCCAGTATGGCCACCAGGGAAACCTCTGGCATATCAAGGCCTTCTCGCAATAAGTTGATGCCAACCAGCACATCAAAAGCACCAATGCGCAGGTCACGAATGATCTCTACGCGCTCCACGGTATCGATATCCGAGTGCAGATATCGCACGCGTATGCCGTGGTCGGACAGGTAGTCGGTCAGATCCTCGGCCATACGTTTGGTCAGGGTGGTGACCAACACCCGTTCGCCTACGGCGGTACGCAGGCCTATTTCCGAGAGTAGATCGTCAACCTGGGTGGTGGCGGGCCGGACTTCGATCAAGGGATCAACCAGCCCGGTAGGTCGGACTACCTGCTCGACTACCCGGCCAGCGTGTTCAGCCTCATAGGGGCCGGGTGTGGCAGAAACAAAAATCGCCTGGGGCGAGATGGCCTCCCATTCGTCAAAACGCATGGGGCGGTTGTCCAGCGCCGAGGGCAGACGGAAGCCGTATTCGACCAGGGTTTCCTTGCGCGAGCGGTCACCCTTGTACATGGCGCCAACCTGGGGCACCGACACGTGGGATTCGTCGATGATCAGCAGGGCGTTGGCCGGCAGGTAATCAAAGAGGGTCGGGGGTGCTTCGCCATGGGCACGGCCGGACAGATAGCGCGAGTAGTTTTCGATGCCGTTGCAATAACCAAGCTCGAGAATCATCTCCATATCAAAGCGCGTGCGCTGCTCAAGGCGCTGGGCTTCGACCAGTTTGTTCTGGCTTTTCAGTACTTCCAGACGTTCGCCGAGCTCGACCTTGATATGTTCCACGGCCTCCAGCAGTTTCTCTCGTGGCGTCACATAATGTGATTTGGGATAAACAGTTACGCGTGGAACCTTGCGTAATACTTCACCTGTTAGCGGATCGAAATAACTGATGGTCTCGACCGTATCATCGAAGAGTTCGATACGTATGGCTTCGAGGTCGGATTCCGCCGGGAAGATATCAATCACATCGCCACGCACCCGGTAGTTGGCCCGCGCCAGCTCCATGTCATTGCGGGTGTATTGCAGCTCAGCCAGACGTCGCAGTAGCGTACGCTGATCCAGCAAATCGCCGCGATCCACATGCAGGACCATTCGTAAATAGGAGGCGGGATCGCCCAGACCGTAGATCGCCGATACGGTCGCGACAATGATCGCGTCCGGACGCTCGAGCAGCGCCTTGGTCGCCGACAGACGCATCTGCTCGATATGGTCGTTGATCGAAGCATCCTTCTCGATAAAGGTATCCGAGGAGGGAACATAGGCCTCAGGCTGGTAATAGTCGTAGTAGGAAACGAAATACTCCACCGAGTTGTTCGGAAAGAACTCGCGAAACTCACCATACAACTGGGCGGCCAGGGTCTTGTTCGGAGCCATGATGATGGCCGGACGCTGCACCTGCTGAATCACGTTGGCGATGGTAAAGGTCTTGCCCGAGCCGGTGACACCCAGCAGCGTCTGATGTGACAACCCCGCCTGCAAGCCTTCTACCAGCTGCGCAATCGCCACAGGCTGATCGCCAGCGGGCTGGAAACGGGTCTGCAGGGTGAACTGAGTCATGACTGTGGCTTTCCGGCTGAAAAATCGGCCTCCATCATAGCACCGCTACCCTGCTCTATCAGCGCTCGTGATGTGCAAAAGGTTTCACGCTGCTGCACTCGCACCCGTGCAGCGGACTGTTTATAATGATCGCCGTTTGCCTCCACCCACCAGCTTTGAGTTCGCCCATATCATGACTCTGTTCTCCCCTGTTGAAATGGCTCCACGCGATCCAATCCTTGGCCTGAACGAAGCCTTCAACGCCGACACCCGTAGCGACAAGGTCAATCTGGGTGTTGGGGTGTATTACGATGAAAATGGCAAGGTTCCGCTGATGCGTGCCGTACAGGCCGCCGAGGAAGCTCGGGTTGCCGAGCATGCGGCCCGCACCTATCTGCCGATGGAAGGCCTGGCAGATTACGACCGTGCCGTGCAGACACTGCTGTTTGGTGCAGACGCCGAGCTGCTGAGCTCGGGCAAACTCATTACCGCACAGGCCTTGGGCGGTACCGGCGCCCTCAAGTTGGGTGCTGATTTTCTGCACCGTCTGCTGGACAAGCGTCTGGTCGCCATCAGCAATCCGAGCTGGGAAAACCATCGCGCGCTGTTCGAGGCTGCCGGGTTCGAGGTAGTGGATTACCCCTACTACGACAGCAATAGCCGTGGCGTCAACGTCGAGGCCATGCTCGAGGGTATCGATGCGCTGCCCGAGGGCAGCGTGGTGCTGCTGCATGCCTGTTGTCACAACCCCACCGGCGCGGACCTCAGCCTGGCTGACTGGGCGCGGGTGATTGACGTCATTCAACGCCGCAAGCATGTGCCCTTTCTGGATATTGCCTACCAGGGCTTTGGCGACAATCTGCAGGATGATGCGATTGCGGTGCGTCTGTTTGCTGAATCAGGACTGCCGCTGTTTATTGCCAGCTCCTTCTCCAAGTCCTTTTCGCTGTATGGCGAGCGCGTGGGCGCGCTGACGCTGGTCACCGAAGACCAGCAGGAAACTGCCAAGGTGCTGTCCCAGCTCAAGCGCGTGATCCGCACCAATTACTCCAATCCGCCGACCCACGGTGCCAAGGTGGTTGCCAAGGTGCTCAACAGCCCCGAGCTGTATGCCCAATGGGAAGCTGAGCTGGCGGAAATGCGCGTACGCATTCGCAGCATGCGCCAGGCGCTGGTTGAAAAACTCAGTGCCGCCGGGGTCAAGACCGACATGGACTTTATCCAGCGCCAACGGGGCATGTTCTCCTATTCCGGTCTGAGCGCAGCTCAGGTGGCACGCCTGGCAGATGAGTTTGGTATTTATGCGGTCAGCAGCGGCCGTATCTGTGTTGCCGCACTGAACCAGGGCAACATTGATGCGGTAGCCAATGCCATGGCCTGCGTGCTGCTGGATCAGGCATAACATCCTGCGCGCTTCATCATAAAGCGGCCTCAAGACGTTGACTTGGCTGATTTTTTTGATAAAGTGCGCTGCGTTAATTCCGCGATAGCTCAGTTGGTAGAGCAAATGACTGTTAATCATTGGGTCCCAGGTTCGAGTCCTGGTCGCGGAGCCAGAATGCAAAAGGCCAGTCAGCAATGACTGGCCTTTTTTGTGGGCGGCGGGGCCTGCCAGTATGGACTAGCTCGTCAGACTGCGGCTGATGATGTCCTTCATGATCTCCGAGGTGCCGGCAAATATCCGCTGAATGCGTGCATTGGCATACATGCGGCAGATCGGGTACTCCCACATATACCCTGCACCGCCATGCAACTGCACGCCCTCGTCGACCATGCGCCCGAGCAGCTCGGTGGTAAACAGCTTGGCCTCGGCGGCCACCTCGGCGGTCAACTGGCCAGTGTTATGGTCCATGACGCAGCGGTCGACAAAGACCTGCGCGACGTCTATCTGGGTACGCAACTCGGCCAGCTTGAAGCGGGTATTCTGAAAGTCCGACACAGCCCGTCCAAAGGCCTGGCGCTGTTTGACATACTCCAGCGTGACCTGAAAGGCGGCCTCGGCGCCTGCAACGGCGCCACAGGCGTTGGTCAGGCGTTCCTGTGCCAGCATCTGCATCAGATAGACAAATCCCGCCTGGCTGTCACCCAGCAGGTTAGCCTTGGGCACCTTGACGTCATTGAAGAACAGCTCGGCGGTGTCCTGACTGTGCATACCCAGTTTGTGCAGCTTGCGTCCACGCTCGAAGCCCGGCATACCACGTTCGACCAGGAACAGGCCCATGGCATGCTTGTTAGCTGGATCGGTCTTGGCCGCCACGATCACCAGATCGCTCAATAATCCATTGGAGATATAGGTCTTCGAGCCATTCAGCAGATAGTGGTCGCCCTTGTCGACTGCCTGGGTCTTGAGCCCGGCCAGATCGGATCCGGCACCCGGCTCGGTCATGGCCACGGCCAGAATGCATTCGCCGCGGATGATGCCCGGCAGGAAGCGCTGTTTCTGCTCCTCGTTGCCGTATTCGGCAATATAGGGTCCGCAGAGTGCTGAATGCAGTGGCAACATGAAGCCAGGCTCATTGATGTACGCCAGCTCCTCGCTCATGATCTGTTCGTATCGGAAATCCTTCAGCCCAAGCCCGCCATAGGCCTCCTCCGCCCAGGGCAGCAAAAAGCCCTGGGCGCCTGCCTCGCGCCAGACCTCACGGCTGACCATGCCATCGGCTTCCCAGGCATCCTGATGGGGTACGACCTGCTGTTGAAGAAAACGCCGGAATGACTCACGGAACAGATTATGTTCCGTCTCGAAGTGGATGCGCTGCATAAGGCTGGATCCTGGTTATTGTTTTTATGCCTGAGCAAGGCTGTCCCGCATGCTAGGCGGCGCTTGCCGGTCTATACCCATGGCAAGCTAAGCCAGATAAATAGTTCAATCCGCGACCTGGCAGGTCAGCGTCACGCGTACGCGCAATACCTCGCGATTGAAGGCCTGGGTCAGGACCGTCTCTTCGCCACTGGCCAAGCGAACCCGCGTCGGTACAGGGCGCTCGGGACCATTAACAAAGCTGGCTTCACAGCTGACCGCACGGGAATCGGTATTTTTTACCGTAACCGTGGCAATATTGGCCAAATGACCGGTACGGGTTTCAAGCTCGAGGCCCTCGGCCAATAACTCAAGCTCGACGGGGAAAGCTTTGGTCGTCAAAGGAAAGCCCTGGGCAAAGAGTGCACTACTGAACAGCATCAACACGGACAGCAGGACGTACTTCATGATCGCAACTCCTGATCGGATGTCAGACAACAGAGTAAGCCAGGGGCGCCGCGCATGAAAGCCCCACGGGTAACCCTCGAACAATGGCGTACCTTGCAGGCCGTGGTTGACCACGGTGGCTTCGCACAGGCCGCCGAGGCATTGCATCGCTCCCAGTCCTCAATCAGCTATACCGTGGCACGCATGCAGGAGCAGTTGGGCGTGCCCCTGCTTGAGATCGAAGGCCGCAAGGCAGTGCTGACCGATGCCGGCGCGACATTGCTACGCCGCTCGCGCCACCTGCTGGTACAAGCCAGCCAGCTGGAAACCCTGGCCCATAATATGGACCAGGGCTGGGAGCCGGAGGTTCGTCTGGTGGTGGATGCCGCCTACCCTACCGAACGCCTGGCCCGCGCCCTGAAAGCCTTCATGCCCTTGAGTCAGGGCTGTCGCGTGCAGTTACGTGAGGAAGTATTGTCCGGGGTGGAAGATTGTTTGCTGAATAACTCCGCCGATCTGGCCATTTCCGGCATCAGCATTGCCGGCTACCTGCCACATCAGATCAACCAGGTGGACTTCATTGCCGTTGCCCATCCGGAGCATCCGCTGCACAGGATGAATCGACAGATCAATCATGACGATCTGCAGGGGCAACTGCAGGTGGTAATTCGTGATTCAGGCGATCATCCGATCGACTCAGGCTGGCTGGGTGCCGAACAACGCTGGACGGTGACCAGTATCAGCACCGCCGTCAGCCTGGTAGCCGGCGGATTGGGTTTCGCCTGGCTGCCGCGCCATGAAATTGAGATACAAATGCAGCAGGGACTGCTGGCTGCCCTGCCCCTTGAACAGGGCACAGTGCGCAGTCACTATCTGTACCTCTATGCCAACAAGGACAAACCGCTTGGCCCGGCAACGCGGATTCTTGCAGACCTGCTGATTGAACACTCGATGAATGACTGACAGTGTTCATATTTGCCGTCTAGAATGACTGCTTACCCATTTTCAGGACCGAACATGCCTTTTCTGACACTCAACGGCTGCCAACTGCACTACACCGATCAGGGCGAAGGCGATGCCGTGTTGTTGATCCATGGCCTCGGCTCCAGCACCAAGGACTGGGAGTACCAGTTGCCAGCCCTGCTGCCGCACTACCGGGTACTCTGTCTGGACATGCGTGGTCACGGCCAGAGCGACAAGCCACGCGGAGCCTACTCAATTCGTCAGTTTGCCGATGACTGTATGGCCTTTATAACTCACATGGGCCTGATCAAACCGCACATTGTCGGTATTTCCATGGGTGGCATGATCGCTTTCCAGCTGGCCACCGATCACCCTGATGTAGCCGCCAGCCTGACCATCGTCAACAGTGCACCAGCTGTCATTCCACGGCGGGCTGCAGAGTATCTGATGGTTGGTAAGCGTCTGTTCTTTGCCCACGTGCTGCCGCTATCGACCATTGCGAAGGGGTTAGCCAAGCTGCTGTTCCCCAAGGACGAACAGCAGGCGATTCGCGAGACCTTTGAGCAACGCTGGAATGAGAATGACCGCCGCGCTTATCTGGCCTCACTCCGCGCCATCATTGGCTGGGGTGTCAGCCAGCACCTGCATCGGATAAACTGCCCCGTACTGGTCATAGCCGGTGATCAGGACTACACACCGGTAGAGAGCAAACAGGAGTACGTGGCGCACCTGGGCGATGCCCGCCTTGAGGTCATTACTGACTCCCGACACGGTACACCGATCGATCAGGCCGAGACCTTCAATCAGCTGCTGGTTGAGTTTCTGCAACAACACCCCCCTGCAACAGCCACCATTCAATAGCATCCAATCTAAAACAAGGAAAACCCCATGCTGAAGACCCTTATTGGCCTCTGTGCCCTGACCCTGGCTGCCAACCTGGCCATGGCTGACAACCCCAAAGTCCTGCTGAAAACCAGTGTGGGCGATATGGTGCTGGAACTGGATGCGGAAAGAGCACCGATCAGCACCCAGAACTTTCTGCGCTATACCGATGCCGGGCACTATGATGGTCTGATCTTTCACCGCGTCATCCCCGGCTTCATGATTCAGGGCGGTGGCTTTACCCCGGACATGCGTCAACGTGAGGTTGGTGCGCCGATCAAGAACGAAGCCGACAACGGCCTGACCAACGACACCTACACGCTGGCCATGGCCCGCACCAATGTCGTCGACAGTGCCACCAGCCAGTTCTTCATCAACCACGGCAATAATGACTTCCTAAACCATGGCAGCCGCGATTTTGGCTATGCGGTGTTCGGCAAGGTGGTTGAAGGTCAACACGTGGTGGAAACCATTGCCAAAGTCCCTACGGCCAATCAGGGCATGCATCAGAACGTACCAACCACGCCGGTGACCATTATCAGCGCCGAGCGCCTTGAATCCGCAGCTGAAACGCCCGCGCAATAATCCCGTCAGCCTCGGCGGTTAGTATTCTTGCTGGAATACGAATTGCCGGGGCTCTGTTTGCTGCCCCACTTGACCCGTCCTGCTACTCGACTTGTCGGTACGGCAGGTATGCAGTCGCTTCGCTATGAAATCGCTGTACAGACTCCCGCTCACGTACCAGGAAATCCTCTACCGCAGCATGCAGCGGTGGTTGTAGCTTGTGCCAGGACCGCGTCAGCACTGGGTGGAAACCCCTTATCAATTTATGCTCACCCTGGGCTCCGGCGTCGAACCTGTGCAAGCCCTCGGCAATACAGCGGTCCATGCCTTGATAAAAGCAGGTCTCAAAATGCAGTCGATCAAACTCCTCGAGACAGCCCCAGTAACGACCATACAGGGTGCCGCTATCCGCAAAGAACAGCGCTGCCGCTACGTTTTGCTGTCCCTGACGGGCAAACAACAGGCGAACTGACTCACGCATGTCCTGACCAATCTGCTGAAAGAAGGCTGGCGTAAGATAGGGTTGCTGGCCGCGCTTGAGATAGGTTGCTGCGTAGAAAGGATAAAACACCTGCCAGACCTGGTCAGTCAGTTGATCACCAACCAGCCAGTTGAACTCGATTCCCAGCGCCGCTACCGACTGACGCTCCTTGCGGAAATTCTTGCGCTTGCGCGAGGTACAGGCCGCAAGAAAATCCTCAAACTGCTCGTAGCCTTCATTGAACCAATGAAATTGACAGCCCAGGCGAGTTTCCCAGCCAGCATGGGCCATCAGCGGATCAAGGTCGTCAGGACCGAACAACAGATGCAGGCTGGACACCTCGGCCATCTCAAGCCGCTGTTCGAGCCAATCCAGGATAAGCGTTCGGCTGGCCTCAGTGCGCCATAGCAGCCGCGGCCCCTGCACCGGGGTAAAGGGCACGGCACTCAGGTATTTGGGGTAATAGTCCCGGCCACTGCGGGCCCAGGCTTCGGCCCACTGAAAATCGAACACGTACTCGCCATAGGAATGCATTTTCCGATACAGCGGCAGCGCCGCCAGCAACCGGCCCTGCTCGTCTTCAACCAGCAGATGCGCCGGGATCCAGCCCTGTTGATCGGTTACCGAACCACTCGACTCCAGGGCGTGCAGGTAGGCATGCCTGAGGAAGGGGTAGTCACTCTCAAGCAGGCTATCCCATTGCTCGGCACTGACCTGGTTAATGGCACTGAGTTGGCGTAATTTCATGCTCTGAGCATGCCACAAGCGCGCTCATGGCGGAAAAGAAAAACCCTGCCGAAGCAGGGTAAAAGGGAGCATCACACACACTTGGTAAAACATCAGTCGTCACGCTTGACTCAGTTCGTCGCCCACTCCAGAAACGCACTGCGACTTTCCGGGCTAAGCAGTTGCCAGAGCTGTTGCAGGGTGGTCAAGGTGGCGTCGTTATGCGGCAGGGTTTGTTCCGCAACGGTTGTCGCCTGGGGCATGGGAGCTGGTGCAGCAGTCACACCGAGCGGCTTGACCTCATCAGCATAGGTCGGCGCGCTGCCGCCGCCCATGAGCTGACCCACCAGTGACACATAGGCTGGCCCCCTCTCGGTAGGCGTGCGTTGACCAGTACGGGTATTGAGCGCCCAGCCAGCAAAATCGTCTTTCATGGCCTGTGCAGCGGCCAGATCTTCAGGGGCGTCAAAGCCCAATTGCCAGACTTCACCCGCTTTACCGTCAATCAGGAAAGTCGCACTGCGGGTTCTGACGACCTCATGACTGAGCCCGCCGCCAATGTCATAGACATTTTCATAGTAGGCATTAATACGGTACTGACCAGGTTGTAAATGCAGGGTGCGATCACTGTTGCCGGTCATGCTATTGGCTGCAGGTACAGGTTGGCCGTTGATATTCAAGACTTCGAGTGTATACGGCATATTAACGACAACCAACTGCTCTACTGACTGCTCTGCCCCGCCGTACAACTTGACCGGCTCAAGTTGTGCACAGGCACTCAGTAAACAACCAACTGCAAGAACGAACAGACTACGCATGGTGACTCCTCGATATAAGGTAAACAGGCCTGAATGCGGAACACTTCCACGTCGGCGTTGAGCTTGATAATAAGACGGAAAGGTTTCAGAAAAATGACAAAAGGGTTATGCCCTGCGGCATAACCCTTTTGTTAGATCTGATCTGAAATGATCAGAAGTCGTAACGCAGACCAACCGACAGACCGCTAGCCTCTTCACCTGCAGTACCACCTGGGTTGGCAGTACGAGCCTGGCTCCAGGGGGTCAAAGCAACGTTATCGTCGTTATCAACCACAGCGTAGTTGGCATAAACGCGCACAGCCTTGTCCAGCTTGTGCTCTACACCGATAACCCACAGATCACTGTCGGAGTTGTCAGCATCGGCTTCACGGGTCAGCCACATACCTTTGATAGCGGTGTTTGAGGCTACTTTCAGCTCGGCACCCAGACCAAAAGTATCAGCGGTCAGCGAATCACGAACGGCTTGGGTTACCGCATCGTTGGTGTAATCAACGGTCTGGTAGAAAGCCACAGCCTTGATGCCGTCAGTGATCTTGTAAGCGCCGGCAAAACGAATACCGTCACGCTCACCACGACCAGTGTCTTCTTCAGCCTGTTCGTAGGCCAGAGAGGCTTCCAGAGCAGAACCGGCGTAGTTCAAGGACATGCTCAGGGTGTCAGAATCAACATCTTCACCCGCTACGGTATCTTCATGAACGGAGTAGCCGAGTTTACCGTTAAAGCCACCCATGGACGGGGTAGTGTATTCAACGGTGTTGTCATAGCGCTCATCAAAGCGCGCATTGCCAACACGGGTCAGGTTACGCATATCACCGACCTGATCACCAAAGAGGTTGGCCGGACCGCGGGCAGCTTTGAATGGGCTGTCAAAACGACCCATGCGAACCTGACCGAAGTTACCACCCAGACCAACGAATGTATCGCGGGTGTTGAAGGAGCTGTCGTTGTCAGTACCGAAATCAATCTGCTGCTCGATCTGGAAGAATGCAGTCAGGCTGGGGTTGATTTCATGATTGCCTTTAAAGCCCAGACGCGAAGAGTTGCTGGACAGGTTGGTCTCGGAGTAATCAGCACCATCATCCAGGAAATCAACAGATACGTGTGCACGACCGTAGATGCTCACTTCGGCCATAGCCAGTGCCGGCATGACAGCGGCGGCGCTAACAACAATGGCAATCAGTTTTTTCTTCATCGCAAAACTCCTTCGGATTTAGTAAACGTCATCTTGGGGTGACGTGACGTCGTTGTTTCGACAGGAGCGAGTATGGAAAGCGGATATGACAGTCGCGTTTCTGGATTGTGAAGATTTTAAGTCAGCGGAACTTTCTGCAGGTCAGCGGGTTCATGGCAACAGAATATCTGCCAGACATGACTGCTCGATGATCTTGCAGGCACAAAAAAACCGGCAATTGCCGGTTTTTTTACCAAGCCCGAGGGCTCAATGTTTACGCACAATAACGCTGCCAATCGAATAGCCTGCACCAAAGGAACAGATCACCCCATGGCTGCCGCTGGGCAAGTCATCCTGATGCTTGTGGAAGGCAATGATTGAACCAGCCGAACTGGTGTTGGCGTACTGATCAAGCACAACCGGCGCTTCATGCAACTCCGGGTCGCGACCCAGCAGCTTGCGGGCAATCAGCATGTTCATGTTCAGGTTGGCCTGGTGCAGCCAGAAGCGACGGATATCACTGATCGGCAGATTGAATTCCTGCAGGTGATGACCGATCAACTCGGCAACCATCGGGCAAACATCCTTGAATACCTTGCGGCCCTGCTGCACAAACAATTTATCCGGCTTGCCAACACTGCTGTCGTCTGCACGGTTGAGGAAACCGAAGTTGTTGCGGATATTATTCGAGAACTTGGTCAGCAACTTGGTCCCGAGAATATCGAACTGACAATCGGAGACAGCCTGATCAGCGCGCTCAATAATCACCGCAGTACAGGCATCGCCAAAGATAAAGTGACTGTCGCGGTCACAGAAATTCATGTGGCCGGTGCAGATCTCCGGATTGACCATGAGGATCGCGCGGGCCTGACCCAGCTGGACCGAGTTGGCGGCAACCTGGATACCGAAGGTGGCGGAAGAACAGGCCACATTCATATCAAAACCGAAGCCATCAATGCCCAGCGCTTCCTGCACCTCAACAGCAATAGCTGGATAGGCGCGTTGCAAATTCGAGCAGGCAACAATAACGCCATCGATATCAGCCGCCGTTCGGCCCGCCTTGGCCAGTGCCTCGGTAGCGGCCTTGACCGCCATTTCACAGAGAATTGACCACTCATCATTACTGCGCTCAGGGATATCCGGCTTCATGCGGTTGATAT
Organism: Halopseudomonas sp. 4NH20-0008; assembly: GCF_057548395.1. Taxonomy (NCBI): domain Bacteria; kingdom Pseudomonadati; phylum Pseudomonadota; class Gammaproteobacteria; order Pseudomonadales; family Pseudomonadaceae; genus Halopseudomonas; species Halopseudomonas sp. 4NH20-0008. The sequence goes on along the minus strand of NZ_BAAJMD010000011.1, from coordinate 75,560 downwards.
CCAGAATCCCGCTCTTGTTCATAACGTAGCGGCTTTTGATGCCTGAGGCTTTTTCGATGAAGTCGGTACTCGAGGGCGCCAGTTCGATAATCTCGCCGGCGGCAATAGCAGCGGCATTGTCACGATTGAATTGTGCGACATAGCCATTGAAGCTTTCTACCAGTTCTTCATTGCTGATGCTGTTGGCAGGCGTGTACAAACCTGTTCCGCTGATCACGACTTTCTGCACGGTCGGTCCTCTTGAAATGGATTTCTAATGGCGTCCAATCTCGTTTCGGACGCCTGCAACCGGCATGAACATCACATGCCTGTCACAATTAAGTGTAATGCTGATCTAGCCAAGCCAGAACCAGGGGGAAATGATCCTCTTCCGCCTGCGCATGGGTCAGCAGGTCGTTATGGCCATAGTGCCTGGCACAGCCGGTGCCCTTTTCCAGCAGCACGATCTGCGTATCATGTTTTCCCAACTCCCTGGCGAAGGCTTTGACATCATCAAAGTGTCCCAGATAACGGTCCTTGCTGCCGGCCAGATACAGGCTTGGCGGCCAGTTCAGTTGATCAAGTTGTAAAGCATAGTCGAAACCGTCTTCCAGATCACGCCATTCCCGGTCGCGAATCCAGTCCAGATTATCCCTGTGCATCCGGCAGGACTCGTCCTCCGAGCCGGCGCCGAGTGCGCGGGCTGGAATATAACCCTTGAAACGCCCGATAAGCCCGGAAACCCGCGCCCAAAGCAGATCGATCATCACCCACCGGCGAAAACTGCGCTGATGAATGACCCGTTTACAGGCAAAGTGCACCATGCCGGCTACCCTGGGCAACCAGTCCGGTTGACGGATCAGGGCACTGGCCAGCCAGACGCCCCCCCAGGAGTGACTACCGAGAAACAGGCGCTGACCGGGATAGAAGCTGTCAATCATCTCCAGCAAGGCCGGTATGTCTTCGGTAATCACCTGGCGCTGACTGACTTCAAGACCCGGTTTGAGCTCAGGCGTGCTGGCGCCATGGGCGCGTATATCCGGGACAAAGACGTCAAATCCCTTCGCCGCCAGCCAGGGCGCAAAGCCCTTGCCGGTGCGCGAATAGAAGATACGTCCATCCTCGACCAGCCCATGCAACAGCAAAACCGGCACAGTCGCGGACTCCGTGCGAAAGCGCTGAACATGCAGGCTGACGTCCGGGCTGATGCTGACCTGCAGGGATGAAGAGACGATCTCGGACACGCTAGCCAACCTTATGCCAATACCTTGGCCATGAGTGTAACCAAAGTTCAAATCTCACGTTGTGATTTCCTGCCAAAGTTTGCCAAGGCGTTTGGCCGACACCGGGAAACGGGTGCCCAGTTGCTGGGCAAACAGTGAGACCCGGTATTCTTCAAGCAGCCAGCGCCATTGCAACAGACGCTCATCGTTACGCCCTTCCTGCTCGAGCTTTTGCTGCCGGGCCTGCCACTGACCAGTCAATTGTTGCAACTCATCGCTCCAGACCCGATCGCGTTGTACCTGTGCGGGCAGTTTGTCCAGACGCAGCTCGATAGCCTGCAAATATCGGACGTACTGGCTTAGCCACTCGGCAGGCACCTCGCGGACAAAGCCGCGATAAACCAGCGCGGCACTTTGCCCGCGGATGTCATTCAGAGCCAGGGCCCAACTCAGGTCAATCTTGCCTTTCAGACGTTTTTGAATGCCATGCCAGGCCTTGAGGATGCCCAGAACCTCAACCGACAGCTTTTCAGCGAAGTCCACCAGCGTCGCGCGTCCCGCCTCTGCACAGGCCTGCAAGGCCTGCGGATCCCGCGGCAAGGCAGGCTGGTCTGCCAGGCAGGCGCGATCCAGCGCCGCCAGCAACAGATCATCCATCAGTTGCTGCTGGGTACCCAGTTCACGGTAGTAAAGCGCCGCTTCCTTGAGGGCGGGCAACTTTTGCCTGAGATAACGTACCTGCTCGTTCATCCGCTGCATCAACAACCGTTGCACACCCCGGCGGTGCGCCTGCTCAGCTTGCAACGGCATATCAAAAAGCTGCTCGACCACCTGATCGCCCTGCTCCACCCAGGCCGGCCAGAACGTCACCTGAATACCCGCCTGCTGACGCTCGACCTGTTCAGACAGGGCATAGTCTCCAGGCACCCCGGTCGGTTTCTTGGGCTCCTGGGGGGCAGACTGGTTGGCTAACGCTGACTGCGGCTGCGCCGCAAGTTGACTGCATAGGGCGCCCAGATCACGCCCGGCGGCAATGGGCTGGCCCTGGGCATCCAGCACCTCGATGCGCAGCCGCAGGTGAGCCTCCAGCTGCGTATCAGTCCAGCTGTCATCATCCACCCGCGTACCGGTCATACGCGTCAACTCACGACCCAACACCTGGGTCAACTGGCCCTCGCCGAAGGGCATGCGTTCTAGCGCGGCACGGACAAAGTCAGGTACCGGGACAAAGTTCTTGCGCAGTGATTTGGGCAGATTGCGTACCAGGGCCACGCATTTGTCGAACAGCAAGCCGGGCACCAGCCAATCCAGCCTCTCAGCAGGCAACTGGCGCAACAAGGCGGCGGGCACCCTGAGTGTCACGCCATCGGCCTCGTGCCCCGGCTCGAAGTGGTAAGTGAGAGGCAAGGCAACCTGCTGCCAGCGCCACAGATCCGGGAACTGGTCAACGCTGACCTCTCCGGCATTACGTTGCAGCAGATCTTCGCGACGCATGTGCAGGATGTGCGGTTCGGTCTCAGTCGCTCGTTTCAACCAGCGCTCAAAGCTGGCCAGCTGGTAGATGCCCTGGGGAATATGCCGGTCGAAATAACCAAACAGGGTTTCTTCATCGACCAGAATGTCACGCCGCCGGGACTTGGCTTCGAGTTCGTCGAGCTCTGCCAGCAGTGCCCGGTTGGCTTTATCAAAGGCTGCACGACCATGCCACTCACCCTCGACCAGGGCCCGCCGAATAAATATTTCCCGGGCCGCGACGGGGTCGATCGGGCCGAAATGCACCTTGCGCCTGGGTACGATGATCAGCCCGAACAGGGTAACTTGCTCAAAAGCGACCACCTGCCCACGTTTCTTTTCCCAGTGCGGCTCACTGTGGCTGGTCTTGCTCAGATGAGCCGCCAGCGGCTCCACCCAGAGCGGGTCGATCTTGGCCGCCAGGCGACCATAGAGGCGACGGGTTTCAGTCAGTTCTGCGACCATCACCCAGGCCGGACGCTTCTTGGCCAGTGCCGATGAGGGGTGCAGCATAAAACGCCGTTGCCGGGCGCCCAGGTAGTCGCCCTCCTCGGTTTTATTGCCCAACTGACTGAGCAAGCCTGCCAGCAAGGCCTGGTGCACGGCATCATCGGACGCCGCTTGGGGATTGCGTTGCAGCTCCAGTTCGCGGCAGGTCAACAGCAACTGGCGGTGCGTCTCGCGCCATTCACGCAGACGCAGAAAATTCAGGAAATTGCGGCGGCACCAGCTGCGCAATTGACTTTGGCTCAGGGCCTGACGCTGCTCTTCGTAACCGCGCCAGAGATTGATGAAGGCAGCGAAGTCAGAGTTCTCATCCTTCCACTGCGCATGGGCCTGATCGGCAGCCTGCTGACGCTCGAGCGGGCGTTCGCGCGGATCCTGCACCGCCAGCGCACTGGCAATCACCAGCACTTCTTCAAGACTGCCATTGGCGCTGGCCGCCAGCAGCATGCGTCCAATACGCGGATCCACCGGCAGACGGGCCAATTGACGACCTACCTCGCTGATACCGCCCTCGCGGTCAACTGCACCCAGCTCCTGCAGCAAGGTAAAACCGTCACTGATAGCACGACTGTCAGGTGGCTCGATAAAGGGAAAATCCTCGATCCGGCCAAGACGCAGATGCAGCATCTGCAGAATCACCGCCGCCAGATTGGTACGCAGAATTTCCGGATCGGTAAAGGCCGGCCGCAGATTGAAGTCAGATTCACTGTAAAGTCGTACGCAGATACCGGCGGCTACCCGGCCACAACGGCCTTTGCGCTGGTTGGCACTGGCCTGTGAAATGGCCTCGACCGGCAAACGCTGAACCTTTGAACGCGGACTGTAGCGACTGATCCGCGCCTCACCCGGATCAATCACATAGACAATGCCCGGCACCGTCAATGAGGTTTCGGCCACGTTGGTAGCCAGTATCACCCGCCGTCCGGCATGGCTGGCAAAGATCCGTTGTTGCTCGGAAACCGACAAACGCGCGTACAGCGGCAGTATCTCGGTATGTCGCAGATTGACCTTGCGCAGATAGTCAGCCGTATCACGGATCTCACGCTCGCCGGGCAGAAACACCAGTGCGTCACCGGGGGGCTGCCCGCTGGCCCGTTCATGCTGTTCCAGTTCGCGCAAGGCCGCGACGATGGCCTGGTCAATACTCAGATCTTCTTCGACCCGATTGCCCTCTTCATCGACTTCGGCACTGAGCGGCCGATACCAGACATCCACTGGAAAGGTCCGGCCGGATACTTCAATGATCGGCGCATTGTCGAAATGGGCGGAAAACCGCTCAAGGTCAATGGTCGCCGAGGTAATGATCAGCTTGAGGTCAGGCCGCCGCGCCAGCATGGTCTTCAGGTAACCGAGCAGAAAATCAATATTCAGGCTGCGCTCATGGGCTTCATCGATGATGAGGGTGTCATAGCGCTCCAGAAAGCGATCATGCTGGGTTTCCGCCAGCAGGATGCCGTCGGTCATCAGCTTGACCAGACTGGTGTCACGGCTCTGGTCGGTAAAGCGCACCTGAAAGCCGACCAGCTCACCCAGAGGCGTGCCAATTTCCTCGGCAACCCGGCTGGCGACACTGCGCGCTGCCAGACGGCGCGGCTGGGTATGGCCAATCAGTCCGTGACTGCCACGCCCCAGCTCCAGACAGATCTTGGGAATCTGCGTGGTTTTACCCGAGCCCGTTTCACCGGCAATTACTACCACCTGATGTGCCGCTATAGCTGCCTTGATTTCGTCGCGCTTTGCCGCAATCGGCAGGCTATCGTCATAGCGTATTGAGGGAATGCTGGCGCGCCGTGCAGACGCCTTGGCACAGGAGGCTTGCAAACGTTTAAGCCACCTGGCCAGAGCCTGTGGCTCAGGGGTTTGACCAAGCTTGTGCCACTCCCGACGCAGTTTGTGTCGGTCAGCCACCATCGCCTGGTCGAGTTGCTGGTTCAGTTCCTGAGGGTCGGTCATGGGCATTGAGCAGGGATCTTGGTGGTCGAGTTTAAGGCTACAGACAGTCCATATCTGATTTGCCGGATCAGCGCGCATTCATTGCATTGGAGGCAAAAAAACACCCCGTACGGCATTGCCGAACGGGGTGTATTGTCGCAAAGAAGTACGCTGAAGTGTTACTTGGAAGCCAGCTTCTTCAGCTCTTCATCACGTAGCTCGCGACGCAGAATCTTGCCAACGTTGGTGGTCGGCAAGGCATCACGGAACTCGACCAGACGCGGCACTTTGTAGGCTGTCAAGTTGTCACGCATATGCGCCTTGACCTGCTCTTCGCTCAACTCGGCGCCAGGGGCCTTGACCAGAAAGACCTTGATCGCCTCACCCGACTTCTCGTCCGGCACACCAATGGCGGCACATTGGGCCACGCCCGGAATGGCGGCCATGACATCTTCCAGTTCATTGGGATAAACATTGAAACCGGAGACCAGAATCATGTCCTTCTTGCGATCAACGATACGCAGAAAACCATCGTCCTGGATAATCGCGATATCACCGGTTTTCAGCCAACCCTCGGCATCCAGCATCTCTGCGGTCGCTTCGGGACGTTGCCAGTAGCCTTTCATCACCTGGGGACCCTTGACGCAGAGCTCACCGCGCTCACCCAGAGCAACCTCATTGCCGTCATCGTCGATGATCTTGCACAGGGTTGAAGGTACCGGGATACCAATCGTACCAATTTGAATCGCATCAATCGGATTAACCGTGGCCACCGGGCTGGTTTCGGTCATCCCGTAACCTTCACAGATATTGCAGCCGGTTACCTTCTCCCAGCGCTCAGCGGTAGCCAACTGCAAGGCCATGCCGCCGGACAGGGTAACCTTGAATTTGCTGAAATCCAGATTGCGGAAAGCTTCATCGTTGCACAGCGCAACGAACAGGGTATTCAAACCGACAAAACCCGTGAACTTGAACTTGGACAATTCCTTGACGAAGGCCGGGATATCCCGTGGGTTGGTGATCAGTATGTTGTGATTACCGCTGATCATCATGGCCATGCAATGAAAGGTGAAAGCGTAAATGTGGTACAGCGGCAAGGGGCAAATGATCACCTCTTCGCCATCATGCATGTTGGCACCCATCAACGCCTTGCTTTGCAACATATTGGCGACCAGGTTGCGATGAGTCAGCATGGCGCCCTTGGCAACACCCGTCGTACCGCCGGTGTATTGCAAGACGGCAATATCGCCGTTGTCCGGATTGGCTTCCTGGAAGCTCAAGCCCTTGCCTTTGGCCATGGCATCGTTGAAGCGTACCATGCCAGGGATGTTATAAGCCGGCACCATCTTCTTGACATGCTTGATTATGGTATTGACCAGCAGGCGCTTGAGCGGTGGCAACATGTCACCCACTTCGGTAACGATGACCTGCTTGACGCCGGTTTTGGGTACAACCTGCTCGGCCAGGTGGGCCATATTGGCCAGGCAGACCAAGGCCTTTGCACCGGAGTCATTGAACTGATGCTCCATTTCCCGCGCGGTGTAGAGCGGGTTGGTATTAACAACCACATAGCCGGCGCGCATGGCACCGAAAACCGCTATCGGATACTGCAAGACATTGGGCATCTGGATGGCAATCCGGTCTCCTTGCTGCAGGCCACTGTGTTTCTGCAAGTAGGCCGCAAATTGGCCGGACAAGGCGTAGAGCTCGCCGTAGGTGATGGTTTTACCCAGATTAGTGAAAGCCGGCTTGCTGGCGAATCGCTGGCAGGACTCTTTTAATACGGCAAGAATGTTGGGGTACTGATCCGGATTGATCTCGGTGGGGACGCCCGCCGGATATTTGTCTTTCCAGAAATTCTCAAGCATGGATGCCAGCTCCTGAACGTGTTCGACCCCGTAGTGGCCGACTCTGTCTTATGGGTTATATGCAGAAACACGCTTTCCGACGAAAATCGTGAACATTCGTCCCAGCAAAGTCGAAAAGTGGTCGAAGACTAGCAGTTTTTACCCGTACAGACCAGTATCCGGCGCGTGCATAAGTGTCAGCCAGGACATCAGAGGGAGGCAGCATAAATACTCCGCTGCAAACCGGCTTGCAGCGGAGTATTGCCCTGTCAGTTGTCGCGTAGTTCGCGACGCAGGATCTTGCCGACGGGGGTCATTGGCAGTGATTCACGGATTTCGTAATGCTTGGGTACTTTGTAACCGGTGAAATTGGCTCGGCAATAAGCCTTGAGTTCGTCAATGCTAAGGTCCGCTGCGCTGGGGACAACGAACAGCTTGACTGCCTCACCGGACTTTTCATCCGGCACACCAATGGCAGCGGCATTGGCCACCTTGGGATGGGCCGCAACCACGTCTTCGATTTCATTCGGGTAAACGTTAAAACCGGAAACAATGATCAGGTCCTTGATACGGTCGACAATCGAGACGAAACCGTCTTCATCGATTACCGCCACGTCACCGGTTTTCAGCCAGCCCTCGGCATCAATGATTTCCGCTGTGGCGTCAGGGCGCTGCCAGTAACCCTTCATGACCTGTGGCCCTTTGACACACAACTCACCGCGCTCACCAATACCCAACTCGCGACCTTCCTCATCAATGACCTTGATCGCAGTACCAGCAACCGGCAGGCCAACGCTACCCAGACGAGCAAGTCCATCACCTGGGCTGGAACACACCACCGGCGAACATTCTGTCAGGCCGTAACCTTCGCCAATACGGCTCTTGGTGCGGCTTTCCCAGCGCTCAGCCGTGGCCTTGACCAGTGCGGTACCACCCGAGGTCGTACCCTTGAGATGCGAGAAGTCAACCTGGTCGAACTCAGGGTGTTCCATCAGAGCGACGAACAAGGTGTTCAAGCCAACCATGGAAGCAAACTTCCACTTCTTCAGTTCCTTGATAAAACCGGGAATATCGCGCGGATTGGTGATCAGCACGTTGTGGTAACCGGCCAGCATCATGCACATGCAATTCGCGGTGAAGGCGAAGATATGGTAGAGCGGCAAAGGGGCAATGATGACTTCACTGCCATCACTCATGATCTTCTTGCCGTCCTTGTCCAGCTGCTGCATGTTGGCATAGACCTGCAACATGTTGGCCACCAGGTTGCCATGGGTCAGCATGGCACCCTTAGAGGGGCCGGTTGTACCACCGGTGTACTGCAATACCGCCACATCATCCAGCGTCTTGGTCACGGCGTTTGGCGATTTGCCTTTGGCGGCTTTGAGCGCAGCCTTGAAGGAGATGGCCTGTGGCAATTTGAAAGCCGGAACCATTTTCTTCACTTTCTTGACCACGGTATTGACCAGCCAGCCTTTGAAGCCCGGCAGCATGTCACCCATACGTGCTTCAAAGAGGTATTTCAAATCCGTATCGGGGAGCACTTCCTCGACCAGGTGGCCAAACAGATTCATGTAAATCAGCGCCTTGGCACCGGAATCCTTGAATTGATGGCGCATTTCACGGGCGGTATAGAGGGGATTGGTATTGACCACAATTAGGCCGGCGCGAATGGCGCCAAAAACCGCTACAGGGAACTGAAGAACGTTAGGCATCTGAATGGCGATGCGATCGCCTGGCTGCAGATCCGTGTGCGTCTGCAGATAGCTGGCAAAGTTACCGGACAACCGATCAAGGTCACCATAAGTGATGGTGGTATCCATATTGGTAAAGGCCGGGCGATCGGCATAGGTCTTACAGGAGCGCTCAAACACGTCGATAATGGAACTGTACTGCGTCAAATCAATATCGTTGGGTACGCCTGGCGGTCGTTTATCGCTCCAGAATGCTGCTTCCATTATTATTGTCCTCTTTTCCCGATGAAATGCTCTGGGATGAATGTGTCTTCATTTCCCGTTGGTTAGTACCGGATGAATAGGTTGTCATCCGGCTCATGTCTGTGCGTAACTCGCAAAATTACCAGTATTGCCATGAAACACAAAACCCTGTTCTGTTTCATTTGGTAGCGGATAAGGAGAATAACAAGAATGCACTACCAAAATCGCTGGCTAACCACAGCAGATGAAAGAAAGATTTTGATGCACCAATGGCAACCGGCCTCAGATACACCGCGCGCCCTGGTTATGATCAGCCATGGCATGGCAGAACATGCACAGCGTTACGCCAGACTGGCAAAACAACTTTGCGCCAAAGGGATGCTGGTTACTGCATTGGATCAACGTGGCCACGGTGCAAGCGGATTACAAGATCGCTGCGGGCATTTTGCCGATCAGGATGGCTGGTCCAAAGTGTGCAGTGATATTGGTCTGTTACTGACGGCGTCGAAACGTCTTGCTCCTGGGTGCAAAGTCATATTGCTGGGTCATAGCATGGGCTCCTATATTGCCCAGGGCTATGCTCTGGATAACAGCCAGTCAATTGATCTACTGATACTCAGCGGCAGCAATGCGCACCCGCCGGCGCTCAGTTACATTGGCCGTCTGGCCGCCCGAATTGAAGGTGCCATTCGCGGCCAGGCTGTCCCGGCCCTGAGCCTTAACCGCCTGAGTTTTGGTCAGTTCAATAATGCCTTCAAGCCAAACCGAACCGAGTTCGACTGGCTGAGTCGCGATTCCGCCGAAGTGGATGCCTATATCGCCGATCCGCTCTGCGGTTTCGCCGTCAGCGCCAGGCTCTGGCAAGACCTGTTTCATGGCCTGCTGGCCATTGCACGGCAAGCCAACCTGGCGCGCATCAGGCACGACCTGCCAGTGTTGATCATCGGCGGCAGTGCCGACCCGGTCAGTGCCGGTAATGGCCTGCACAAGCTTCAGCAAAGACTCTTGTGTGCAGGACTGACAGAGGTGCAACTGCGCCTGTATGATGGCGCCCGCCATGAAGTCTTCAACGAAACCAACCGCGCGCAAATCACCCGTGATCTGCTCGATTGGCTGGACCAACATCTAGCACTAACACCGGAGCTTAACCATGTCTGAACTGGAAAACCGCCCCTATGACGAACTGGCTGTCGGCGACAAGGCCAGCATTCAACATCATGTCAGTGAGCGCGATCTTATTCTGTTTGCCGAGGTATCCGGCGACGTCAATCCGGTGCACCTGGACGAAGGTTTTGCCGCCACGACCCCGTTCAAGGGCCGCATAGCCCATGGCATGTTTTCCGGCGCCCTGATTTCCGCTGCCATTGCCTGTGAACTACCTGGTCCAGGCAGCATCTACATCGGCCAGGAACTCAGCTTCATGCGTCCGGTGCGCCTCGAAGACGACATCCGTATCGAACTGGAAATCCTTGAAAAGCTGCCAAAAAACCGTGTGAAAATTGCTACCCGGGTATTCAACCAGGATGGCAAACAGGTGGTTGATGGTGTGGCAACGGTGATGGCGCCGACGGAGAAGGTCAAGGTCGCGAAGCCGGTATTGGCGGCAGTGACGGTGGGTTGAGCGCTGCAAGCTGCAAGCTGCAAGCTGCAAGCTGCAAGCTGCAAGCTGCAAGAGTGGAGCTTTTAGCGCCCTCGCCGTCAACAGGTCGTTGACAGAAAAAACTTAAAAACCACCGAAACTCCGACGCCTTTAACTTACAGCTTGCAGCTTAAAACTTGCCGCTCCTGAGCAAATAGCCCTCGGCTATTTGCTCAGGTACCTCATCCCCTGCTCCAACCCTTCCAGGGTCAGCGGATACATCCGGTCTTCGATCAGATCACGGATGATGCGCGTCGACGTGGTGTATTCCCAGGCGTCCTTGGGATAGGGATTTATCCAGATCATCTTTTTGTACTTCTCCATGAAACGCTGAATCCAGACGTGGCCCGGCTCTTCGTTCCAGTGCTCTACGCTGCCGCCCGGCTGGGTGATTTCATAGGGCGCCATGGCCGCATCGCCGACAAACACAACCTTGTAATCCGCTCCGTACTTGTGCAGCAGATCGATGGTTGCCGTGCGTTCGTTGGTGCGGCGCAGGTTGTTCTTCCAGACTGATTCGTAAATGCAGTTATGGAAGTAGAAGTACTCAAGATGCTTGAACTCGGTTCGGCAGGCAGAAAACAGTTCCTCACAGACCTTGATATGCGAATCCATCGAGCCGCCAATATCAAACAGCAGCAGCAGTTTGACGGCATTGCGACGCTCCGGACGCATCTGGATATTCAGCAGGCCGGCATCCCGCGCGGTGTGATCGATGGTGCCATCGATATCCAGCTCATCGGCGGCGCCCGTTCGGGCAAACTTGCGCAGACGGCGCAGGGCCACCTTGATATTGCGTGTGCCAAGTTCGACCTGATCGTCGAGGTTCTTGTACTCGCGCTGATCCCAGACCTTGACTGCCTTGCCCTGACGCTTGCCGGCATCACCGACGCGAATACCCTCAGGGTTGAAGCCGCCTGAGCCAAAGGGGCTGGTGCCACCGGTACCGACCCACTTGTTCCCGCCTTCATGACGCTCTTTCTGTTCTTCCAGGCGCTTTTTGAACTCTTCGATCAATTTGTCCAGGCCGCCGAGGGATTGAATCTTTTCGCGTTCCTCGTCGGTCAGCAAACGCTCGAACTCCTTGCGCAGCCAGTCTTCCGGTATCAGCGCTTCAAGCAATTGATCCAGGTTCTGCAAGCCCTTGAAGTAAGCGCCGAAGGCACGGTCAAACTTGTCGAAATGGCGTTCGTCCTTGACCATCACGGTGCGCGCCAGATAATAGAACTCATCCATGTCGGCAAACACCACGTGGTGCTTGAGTGCGCCAATCAGGTCGAGCAGTTCCCGGACCGATACCGGTACCTTGGCCGCACGCATTTCATTGAACAAGCCCAGTAACATCGGCCATCTCCCCTTTTAGCGGTTCTGACGACGGGTCATGAAGGCCAGGCGCTCAAGCAGCTGGACGTCCTGCTCATTTTTCACCAGTGCGCCATACAGCGGCGGAATCGCCTTGGTCGGATCGCGGTCACGCAGCACGGCTTCCGGAATCTGATCAGCCATCAGCAGTTTCAGCCAGTCAACCAGTTCCGAGGTAGACGGCTTCTTCTTCAGGCCGGGCACCTTGCGCACATCAAAGAAGATGTCCATGGCCTCAGCCACCAGCTCCTTCTTGATGTTCGGGTAGTGCACATCAACGATACGCTGCATGGTGTTGCGATCGGGAAAGGCAATGTAATGGAAGAAGCAGCGACGCAGGAAGGCGTCCGGCAGTTCCTTTTCATTATTCGAGGTGATGATGATGATCGGGCGCTGGGTCGCCTTGATGGTTTCATTGGTCTCGTAAACAAAGAACTCCATCTTGTCGAGTTCCTGCAGCAGGTCGTTGGGGAACTCGATGTCGGCCTTGTCGATTTCGTCAATCAGCAGGATGACCTTTTCCTTGCTTTCAAAGGCTTCCCATAACTTGCCTTTCTTGATGTAGTTGCGCACATCGTGAACCTTGTCGGTACCCAGTTGCGAGTCACGCAGACGGCTCACCGCATCATATTCATACAGTCCCTGATGGGCCTTGGTGGTGGACTTGATATGCCAAGTGATCAACCGTGCCCCCATGGACTCGGCCAACTGCTCTGCCAGCATGGTCTTGCCGGTACCTGGCTCACCCTTGACCAGCAGCGGCCGCTCCAGGGTAATCGCGGCATTGACCGCCAGTTTCAAATCATCTGTGGCAACGTAGGCGTCTGTACCTTCGAATTTCATGCGGGCTGTCCTCGAAAAATCGCTGTTGACTGCTGTCATGCTGACAGCTTCAGGCAAAACACGACTATAACGTGAGGGTAGGCGCACTGTGAACCGAGATGTAGTATTCAGTCACTGAATGATGACAACCAACCGAGGCATGCTCATGGCCAAGATATTCGCTGACAACTCACAATCAATCGGAAATACCCCCCTGGTTCAGATCAATCGTCTTGGGCCAGCTGGCGTCACAATTCTGGCCAAGATCGAGGGCAGAAACCCGGCCTACTCGGTGAAATGCCGTATTGGCGCAAGCATGATCTGGGATGCGGAAAAATCCGGGCGTCTGAAACCAGGGATGACTATCGTCGAGCCCACTTCCGGCAATACCGGTATTGGTCTGGCCTTTGTGGCCGCAGCACGGGGTTACAAACTGATCCTCAGCATGCCCTCTTCCATGAGTCTCGAGCGACGCAAGGTACTCAAGGCCCTTGGCGCCGAGCTGGTCTTGACCGATCCGGCCAAGGGCATGAAAGGCGCTATCCAGGCGGCCCAAGAGATTGCCGACAGCGATCCGGCCAAGCATATACTGCTGCAACAGTTCGAAAATCCAGCCAACCCAGCTATCCACGAACAAACCACAGGTCCGGAAATATGGAATGATACCGATGGCAGCATCGATGTCCTGGTGGCCGGCGTAGGGACAGGCGGCACCATCACCGGCGTGTCGCGCTATATAAAGCAGCAGTGTGGCAAAGCCATCCTGTCGGTCGCGGTCGAACCCGTCAGCTCGCCTGTGATCACCCAGACCATTGACGGCGACGAAGTCAAACCGGCACCGCACAAGATTCAGGGCATAGGCGCCGGCTTTGTGCCCGGTAACCTGGATCTGTCGCTGGTCGACCGTGTCGAGCAGGTGACGGATGAAGAATCCAAAACCATGGCGCTACGACTGATGCGCGAAGAAGGCATCCTCTGCGGTCTATCTTGCGGTGCCGCCATGGCTGCAGCCGTCCGAATCGCACAGGAACCCGGCATGCAAGGCAAAACGCTGGTCGTCATTCTGCCCGATTCTGGCGAGCGTTATCTGAGCACCATGTTGTTCAGTGACCTGTTCACCGACAGTGAAAACCAGCAGTAATCACGGTGCCCTGTGCCGCCTTGCTGCACAGGGCCGGGCCTGAACAACCTGCCCCCCCTTTCGCTGGTGCGCCTGAATAGCTATTCTGCGGCTATTCACTGCAAAGGCGCACCCTTATCATGCTGCATTCCCCCGAACACATCGCCCGGCAAATACTGCACGGCTTTGATCAATACCGCCATGCCTTCCGCGAGATAACCGGCGGCGCCCGCCAACGCTTTGAGCAGGCTGACTGGAATGCGGTGCAGGAGGCCTCGACTGCCCGGATCAATCTATACGAGCAATGCGTGTTTACAACCTCCGCGGAGCTCAAGGCTGACAACCAAGCCAATAAAGTCATGGATGCGGCTCGCTGGCCCGCCATTCGCCTGGCCTATATTGATGTCATAGAGCCGCGCTTTGACGATGAGCTTGCAGAAACCTGGTTCAATTCGATCTTTACCAGCCTGCACAAGCACGAGCTGATAAGCGACGAAACCATGTTTGTGCACAGCACCCGGCCGCCAACCCGCCAACCTTCACGCATACCCCTGACACGGGGTTTCATATCCGATGGCTCGCTGGACGGGCTGGTCAGACAGATTCTTGACGAGCACAGCTTTGATGCACCCTGGGCAGATTTTGAAGCCGACTGCCGCATGATCGTCGAACAGCTGGGTCAAGGCTTGCCGGAATGGGCACAGCATGATCGTGGACTGACCATCGAACTGATTCAGTCGGTCTTCTATCGCAACAAGGGGGCTTATCTGGTCGGCCGGGTGATCAGCCAGCAGGAACAATGGCCCTTTGTACTGCCGCTGATTCACCGCGATCACGAGGGGATACGCGTGGACACCGTGATTACTGATGAATCCCAGGTGTCCATCATCTTCTCTTTCACGCGGTCCTATTTCATGGTGGATGTGCCGGTACCGGCGGAAATGGTCGCTTTTCTCAAGCGCCTCCTGCCCGGCAAACACATTGCTGAGCTCTACACTGCAATAGGCTTTTATCGGCAAGGCAAATCCGAGTTTTACCGCGCACTGATCGGCCACCTGGCCAAGAGTGATGACCGTTTCATCATGGCACCCGGTGTGCGTGGCATGGTGATGAGCGTATTTACCCTGCCCGGCTTCAATACCGTCTTCAAGATCATCAAGGACAAGTTTGCACCATCAAAAAACATTGACCGCGCAACCGTGTTTGATCGCTAT
Source organism: Halopseudomonas sp. 4NH20-0008 (assembly GCF_057548395.1). Taxonomy (NCBI): domain Bacteria; kingdom Pseudomonadati; phylum Pseudomonadota; class Gammaproteobacteria; order Pseudomonadales; family Pseudomonadaceae; genus Halopseudomonas; species Halopseudomonas sp. 4NH20-0008. The sequence continues at coordinate 60,469 of NZ_BAAJMD010000011.1, read as the reverse complement.
CGTCTGGTCAAGCGCCACGATCGCGTGGGCCGCCTGGCCGATACGCAGGAGTTTGCCGACTTTCGTTTTCCCCGCGACCGCTTTGAACCCGAATGTCTGGCTGAGCTGCTGGAAGTTGCCCCGTCCACGGTAATAGAAGAAGGTGATGTCATCCTGGTCCGGCATTGCTGGACCGAGCGACGCATGACACCACTGAACATTTACCTGGAGAACGCCAGCGAAACCCAAACCCGTGAAGCCCTGGTGGATTATGGCAACGCCATCAAGGAACTGGCCGCAGCCAACATCTTTCCCGGCGACATGCTGCTGAAGAACTTTGGCGTCACCCGACACGGACGTGTGGTGTTTTATGACTACGACGAAATCAGCTATCTCACTGAAGTGAATTTCCGGCAGATTCCCGAAGCCATGTACCCGGAACAGGAAATGGCTTCTGAGCCCTGGTACTCGGTCGGCCCCAACGATGTGTTTCCCGAAGAGTTCCCGGTATTTCTGTTTGCCGACATCCGCCACCGCAAACTCTTTGCCAGCCTGCACGGCAACATCTTTGAAGCGAGCTTCTGGAAGGGATTGCAGGACTGCATTCGGGCAGGCCAGATGATTGATGTTTTCCCTTACCGCAGGCCCTCCTGAGCAGATTTCAGACAAACGGTATTGATGAAACAAAATTATTTACGTTTGGGGGTGTTATTTCCACAATCTGTCGTATACTGAATTTCGCTTGTTTTGTGCTTGTCGCCCCGAAAAGCTTTAGCTTGACAGGGTGTACTTAAAGGCGCAGAGTGAGCGCGTAGGTTTTCAAGATAGAGTAGTAGGCTGCAAGCGCACTTTTCAGTACGTAAGTTTGTCATTCTCGTGATCTTTGATTCCCCGCGCGACAATTGAGCATTGCTCAAGTATTTTTTAATTTGATAGGAATTACCGAAATGGCAACTGGTACAGTTAAGTGGTTCAACGACACTAAAGGTTTTGGCTTCATTACTCCGGACGGTGGTGGAGACGACCTGTTCGCCCACTTCTCCGAGATCAAAGTCCAGGGCTTCAAGTCCCTTGCTGAAAACCAGAAGGTATCTTTCGATATCACTACTGGTCCTAAGGGCAAGCAAGCTGCAAACATTCAGATCATCTAATCCCTGATCTCGAATGAAAGCCCGGCTCCGGCCGGGTTTTTTATTGCCTGAAACCTGCTGCCCGCGTCGGGGTAAAGACAAAAAAAACTCGCCTGAAAAGGTTCAAAGTCGTACCCTATCCAGACTACATAGGTCGATTTGAAGCACTCTGCCTGCTTCTTCAGCGTTGTCCTTCGTAACCCGCCATCAGGATGTCAACAAGGGGGTTCCCCAGAGTGGAAAGTACCAACATATCCAAAGAAGCCGCGACACAGCGCCTGGTTATCTTTCGCGCCGCAGAAGCTATTGTCAGCGAGCTAGGCGCATCACAACTGACCTTTACCAGCCTTAGTGAACGCAGTGGTATCGATACAGCGCTGCTTGAATCACTGTTCCCCAACCGCGAAGCACTGCTATCCGATATGATCGAGCACCGACTCGAGCGTTTCAGGGTGCGCTGGCAAGCTTATGAAAGCGTCCTGCCGGACGAGCCCATGCGTGAGCTCAAAGCCTTGCTGCTGAGTAATCTGAGCGAGTCAAACGAAGAAAAGAATCTCGATTCGGCCATTCTGGCCGCGGCTGCAAGTAACCCTGCACTACTGCAAACCACTTCAGATGATGTTCAGGGTCTATTCAACATCCTGGCGGAATCGCCCCTGGGTCTGGCCCAGGCAAGTATTCTGTTCTTTTCCGTGCGCGGTTACCGGCTCTTCGAACAAATTGGCATTTGTCCGATGACCGACGTTCAGCGCAGCGAGTTTCAGGAACAGGTCATGCGCCTGGCGCGTATGCTTTACGAACAGAAAAGCGAGCTCTGAGCTATCAGACCGGCCGCATTCAGCGGCCGGTTATCCTGCCGCAATCAGGCGTGTTCCAGCTGCCTGCGACGATACCCAATTCCAGCCCTAATGACTGCGTATACCAGATAGGCCGCCATGGCCAGAGACATGAACATGGCCATTGCAGCCAGTGCCCGTCCCTGATTGTCACCCGTATCAAGAATGGTATCCAGCAACCAGACAATAATCGCCGGCGCCTGAACTGGCTCAGCAGGATTCACCTGTAAGGGGGTTAAGAGCAGCACCGCCATGATCAGCCACAGGGGTTCACGCACATACCACAAGCGTATCCAGGCGGTCATTTTCCACCACACCAGCCACCCACAGACGGATGCCCCCAGGTAGAAAAGCCACAGGTTTTGGTACTCGGACTCATTGAACATCAGGCAACCACCGATCAGCTTTCATGTGCCGCTATAATAACGGTTTTAACTCCAGAGTCCCAAGCCGATGCCATTAACAACACGTCGTGATCCAAGTACCGACCCCTATGCCTGGCTTGAACAGCGTGATGCGCCTGAGGTACTGGCTTATCTTGAACAGGAGAACAAGGCGACTGAAGCCTGGTTGGCCAGCCACAATGACAATCGAACCACACTCTTTGAGGAAATTCGCGCACGAATTCGCGAGACCGATCTGTCACTGCCCGGCATCTGGGGCCCCTGGTTGTACTACCAACGAACAGAGACAGGGGACGAATACCCGCGTTATTACCGATGCACTCGCCGTGCCGATCACAGTCTGGAGGTGGACACCGAGACCGAACAGTTACTGCTCGATCTTAACCTGCTTGCAGGTGAAGACTTTCTGCAACTGGGCGAGTATGCCATCAGTCCGGACCATCGATGGCTGGCGTACAGTCTTGACCAGACCGGCGATGAGATATATCGCCTTTATCTCAAGCAGCTTGATTCTGGCTTGATCAGCGAATTGCCACTGGACAATGCAGACGGCAGCCTGGTCTGGGCGGCGGATAGCCAGCATCTGTTTGCCATTTCCCTGGATGACAGCGCTCGCCCTTCAGACCTCTGGCGCCTGAGCCTGGATGCCGAGCCGACCCATGTATTGCATGAAGCTGACCAGGGCTTCTATCTACATGTCTATCGCAGTAGCTCGGAGCAATGGCTGCTGCTCCACAGTGCCAGCAAGAACACATCGGAAATCCGTCTGATCCCGGCTGATCAGCCGCTGGCTGAGTGGCATCTGATCGAACCAAGGCAAGTCGACCATGAGTATCATGCGGACCATGGCCCTGACGGCTTGGTGATTCGCAGCAACAGCGCAGGCGAAAACTTTGCGCTGTATCTGGTGGACCCTGAGCAACCACAGCAGCCAGGCTGGCAGTGTATTGCCAGCCTCGACCCGGATCGCACACTGGAAGATTTCAGTGTGCAACAGGCCGGACTGCTACTGCATTACCGTGACCGGGGGTTGATTTGCCTGGAGGTCAGACCAGCCCAGGGACAAGCCTACCAGCTCAGTATGCCCGATGAGGTTTTCAGCCTGCATGTCCAGGGCGGTGAGGAATACACCAGTCCGATCATTCGGTTGCGCTATGAATCGCTCAACCGACCTGCTGAAATCCGCGCACTGGACATAGTCACAGGCACGCAGCAGATACTCAAACAAACCCCGGTAGAAGGCCCCTTTGATCCTGAGGATTATCTGGTCAGCCGGCTCTGGGCAACCAGTCCCGATGGTGTGTCTGTGCCTGTAAGCCTTATTCGGCATAAGAGTTGCGTCAGCCGCCCAGAGCCAGCACCACTTTATTTATATGGCTATGGCGCCTATGGCGCGAGTATGGACCCTTGGTTCTCGCATGCCCGCCTGTCATTGCTGCAACGTGGCTGGGGTTTTGCCATCGCCCATGTACGCGGTGGCGCCGAACTGGGAGAGGGTTGGTATCGCGCAGGCAAACTGGAACACAAGCACAACAGCTTCAGCGATTTTATTGCTTGCGCAGAAGCGCTTGTTGCACTGGGCGTAACCGCGCCAGATCGACTGGTTATTGCTGGAGGCAGCGCTGGCGGCTTGCTGATTGGCAACGTGATCAATCAACGTCCCGGGTTATTCGCGGCAGCTGTCGCTGACGTCCCCTTTGTTGATGTATTCAACACCATGAACAAGCCGGAGCTTCCCTTGACCATTGGCGAGTATGAAGAATGGGGAGATATGCGCGACCCGCAGGTTGCAGAGCGCGTGCGCAACTATGCTCCTTACGAGCAGGTAAAGGCTCAGGCCTACCCTGCCCTGTTTGTCACAGCGGGCTACCATGACGTTCGGGTACAGTACTGGGAAGCGGCAAAATGGGTAGCCAAACTACGCTTCTGCAAGACAGACGACAATCCGCTTCTGTTGCGCACCCAGATGGGCGCAGGACACGGCGGAGCCAGTGGCCGCTATCAAGCCATACGTGAAATTGCTGAAGAGTACAGTTTTCTGCTGGCAGTGATTCAGCCGCACTGACAGACAGTCTCGCGCCTTGCGCAGGCACTTGGCGAGACTGTCTGGCGCCGATTTACTTTCGCGACCTGTTACGCCGGTCTTCCAGTAACATGAAGAACACCGGCACAAAAATCAGCGCGAGCGAACTGGCAGCGACCATGCCACCCACTACCACTGTCCCAATCTCCTGACGGCTGACAGCTCCGGCGCCGCTACTGAATGCCAGCGGCAAACTACCAATGATAAAGGTCAGCGCAGTCATCATGATCGCGCGGAAACGTTGCCGCGCTGCAGTCAAGGCTGCATCGAAGGGGGTCATGCCGTTTTTGCAGTTCTGCGCCGCAAACTCGACAATCAGAATGGCATTCTTCGCCGCCAGACCAATCAATACCAGCAGCCCGACCTGAAAGTAGATGTCATTCGGGAAGCCTCGCAGCATCGATGCCAGCACGGCTCCAAAGACACCAAAGGGCACTGCGGTAGCGACCGCCAACGGCAAACTCCAGCGCTCATATTGTGCAGCGAGGATCAGGAACACCATCAGGATACCCAGCGCAAAGGCAATGCCACCCGAGGAGGCCGAGGCCAGCAACTGGTATGCCTCTCCGACCCAACCCAACTGGGATTGCGGACCAAGCGACTGCATACCAATTTCCTGCATGGCCATCAGGGCCGCAGCCGTGTTGTAGCCGGGTGCTGGATCGGCGCTGATCTTGGTGGCTGGGTACAGGTTGAAACGACTGACACTGTCGATCCCTTGCGTGCGTTCAAGCTCGACAACGCTGGACAAGGGCACCAGCTCACCAGAACCAGACCTTACATAGACTTTGCGCAGATCATCCGGATGGCTGCGGAACTCGCCTTCGGACTGCATGTTGACCTGCCAGTTTCGCCCCTGCAAGGTGAAGTCATTGACATAGAGGGCACCAAAAGTACTGCGCATGGTGACAAAGATGTCATTGATACCAATGCCCATGGACTTGGCCTTGTCCCAATCGACCCGCGCGTTGTAACGCGGCACACCGACATCCACAGCCGCACGCACGTTGGTCAATTCGGGGCGTTCACGCGCGGCTTGAAGGAGTGCATCGGCCTCCGCCTTGAGCCGCTGCGGATCACTGTTACCGCGCAACTGCAGATAGCCCTCCACCCCACCGGTTAACGACAGGCCATTAATGGGTGGCGGAACAAAGGCAAACACATTGGCCTCCTGAATGCCCGCACCCAGACCCGCTATACGGTTGGCAACCGATTGGGCACTCTGCTCCGGACCAGGCCGCTCACTCCAATCAATCAGGGTAATGAAGGCGACACCGGTGTTGGTGCGCAGGCCGCGGTTCAGAATGTCGAAGCCGGCAAAACTGGTGATGCCTTTCGTTTCAGGCATATCGACAACAGCATTGCTGACTACCTCACGAACCTCCTCGGTCCGCCCCAGGGCCGAAACGGGTGGCAACTGGAATACCGCCAACAGAAAGCCCTGATCTTCCTGAGGCACCAGGCCTGTGGCCATTCTGTCGATTAAAAAAACGGTGGAACCTATCAACAGCACAAACAGGGCAAAAGCTATCCGGGCATGCCTGAGCATCCAGCCAACCACGGCAGTAAAACCATCGGTCAGCCGATCAAAGCCATTATTAAACCAGGCAAAGGCCGCTGAGGGCTCAGTCTGTTTGCGGTCAAGCAGGATGGCACACATAGCCGGCGTCAACGTCAGCGCGACCACACCGGAAATCGCCACAGAGACGGCAATGGTTACGGCAAACTGGCGATACAGCTCACCACTCAAGCCATCAAGAAAAGCCACCGGGGCAAAGACCGCGACCAGCACCAAGGTAGACCCCACAACAGCACCGGCGACTTGCTGCATGGTTTTACTGGCGGCCTGATAGCTGGTCATGCCTTCTTCCTTGATCAGGCGCTCGGCATTTTCCATGACGATAATGGCGTTATCCACGACCACACCGATAGCCAGAATCAACCCAAACAGAGTCAGCAAGTTGACGGAGAAGCCAAAAACAGCCATACCCGCAAAGGTACCAATCAACGATACTGGAATAGCCACCAAGGGTATCAGGGTGGCTTTCAAATGCTGCAGGAACAGGAAGGTGACCAGAACCACCAGGGCCAGGGCCTGCAACAGGGTAATGATGACTTCTCGAATGGACACATCGATAAAAATCGTGGTGTCGTAGGGAATATCGTAACGCAGATCACCCGGAAAGTTATCCGAGATCCGCGCCATTGCTTGCCTGACGTTCTCAGCCGTATCCAGTGCGTTGGCACCCGGCTGTAGATAAATTCCGATCGGCACAGATGACTTGGCGTTGTAGGTGGCGCTGAAGTCATAACTTTGTGCACCCAACTCGGCACGGGCCACATCCCCAAGACGCAGAGTGCGGCCATCCACGTCACTGCGCAGAATAATTCGTTCAAAATCCTCAGGGGTGACCATACGACCCGGCGTACTGACGCTGTAGGTAAAGGCTTGTCCCGGCGGAGAAGGTTCCGCCCCTATTCGACCCGCAGCAAACTGGGCATTTTGCTCGCGCAGCGCATTGGCTACATCACTAGGCGTCATTGCGAATTCGGCCAGTTTGTCCGGACGCAACCAGATGCGCATGGAGTAATCCTGAGCACCAAAGAGCGCCGCATTACCGACACCGGGCAAACGGACCAGCTCATCCAGCACGTTCAGCAGGGCATAATTGCTGATATCCAAGGTCCCTAGCTGTTCGCTGGCTGATGACAGGGTAATAACCTGCAGGATCGAGGTAGAACGCGCCTGGACCTGCACGCCGAGATCACGTACTTCCTGCGGCAAACGCGCCGTGGCCCGTTGCACACGGTTGTTAACGTCAATGGTCGCCTGATCCGGATCAGTACCGATCTTGAAGTAGATGGTCAGCTGCATGGCTCCTGAATCGGCACTGTAGGACTCCATATACAGCATGTCATCAACCCCGTTGATGGCCTGTTCCAGAGGCGCAGATACCGTATCAGCAATAACCTGAGCACTGGCACCTGGATAGTTGGCCTGAACCACGATTTGCGGTGGAACAACATTGGGATACTGCTCAACAGGCAGTTGGGTCAGCGCAGACCCCCCGGCAATCAAAATCAGAATCGACAGCACCGTTGAAAAAATCGGCCGATCTATGAAGAACTGCAGCATAGCGTTACTCCTGCACCTGATCAGCGTCCGCAGACGGCGGGTTTGTCACGCGCACAGGAATACCCGGCTGGATAGCGACCTGACCATTGACCACGACACGGTCACCTTTACTCAATCCTTCACTGATGATCTGCCGTTGACCAATCACCGGACCCGGTTCGACCTGACGCAACTCAACCACATCGTTGCTGTCCAGAACATACACCATGGGTCCCTGTGCATTGGCCCCAACGGCCTCGGTGGGCACCATGATCTCGTCACGGAAACGGCGCAATACCAGGCGTACGCGAACAAACTGACCCGGAATGAGCTGACGGTCGGGGTTGTCGAAGATCGCCCGCAGGGTGATGGTTCCGGTTGCACTGTCAACACTGCTGGAGGTGAAATCAATGGTACCGGTCAAGGGATAAACCGAGCCGTCTGCCAGCTCCAGCGTCACTTCCCTGCCCAGGCTTTCGTCAGCCAGTTGCGACGCCCGCTGCACAGCCGCGTCCTTCTCCGGCAGGGCAAAAATCACATGGACCGTGTCCTGTCTAACCAGCGTAGTCAGCAGTGTTCCCACCGCCAGCACACTGCCTTCTGGCAGGACTTCAAGACTCGTGGTGCCGTCCATAGGGGCTCGCACCTCGGTATAGGACAGATTCAACTCGGCTTCATCCACACGGGCTTCTGCTTCGTCCAGAGCGGCTCGGGCAAAATCCAGCTGAGTCAATGCACGGTCACGTTCGCTGGCACTCAAGGCGCCACGATCGTACAACTGCTTGGCGCGCTCCCAATCACGCTCAGCCTGGGCCACCTGGGCACGCGCATTGGCGCGTGCGGCACGGGCCTGATCAACCAGCACCTGCAAGGGTTGAGGGAAAATCCTGAATAAAACATCGTTCTTCTCTACATCTGCGCCCTCACGATGGGCGCGTTCCTGCAGAACACCGGATATCCGAGTACGCACCTCGACCTCACGTGCACCTCTTACCCGCGCAGGGTACTCCTGTAACTGATCGGCACTGCTGCGCTCGATGACCTCAATGGTGACCTGTGGGTCTGGTCGGCCACCACCCTCACCGCCATCCTCATTGCCGCATGCAGAAATCAACAATGTAAGGGTCATAAACCCGGCACAACGCAGCAAGAACGAGGGTCGCAACGAATCAATGATGGGATAGGATCTGTGCATGGTGTTGTGCGCTCAAAAGGCCAATTGTATTAAAGGAAAATTATTCAATCTGACGACAGCTTGAGACTAGTCGCTGGTGCCAGTCGCTGCCGATGTCAGCATGATGCCGCCCAGAAGCATGTCCAAAAGTTCACTTGCCATGCTCTCCAGCGAGGCATTACGACCTGAAATGCGATTAACCAAAACGCTTCCATAGGCTAGATTGCCAATCGCATCAAGGATCAGCTCAGGATCTTTAATCCGTGTTCGACCACTGTCTATCAGGCGCTGATAGACCTGAATCCAGTTTTGTCTGTGTAGCTCGGTGTAAACAAAATATCGGGGCTTGCTCAACCGCCCGAACTCAGCACATTCATGGACAAAAAGCTCTATCGCGTGTGGATGAGCCTGAAAAAACTGCATGTAAGCAAAAAAAGCCCGGCGCAGATGTTCAAGCGGATCATCTATACCGATAACGGCATCATCAACCTGCTGGGTCAGGCGCTGCATGACGTTGTCAACTGAAGCCTGGAACAGCTCATCCTTGGTCGGGTAAAAGCGGTAGACAGTCCCTTTGCCTACGCCAGCACGATCAGCAATGACTTGCACGTCCGTGCAGCGAAACCCGTACTCAGAAAAAACGCTTATGGCTGCCGCTAAAATTTCCTCGCAGCGCTCGGAAGCAGGTTTGCGAAGACGCTTTGCAGCTTGATCAGCAGGAATGGCAGGCATGGAAATCTCACGGACTGACGCGTCAGTCCGCTATTTAATGGCATGCGTCGAAACGATTCAAGTAGCAGGAAAGCAAAAGACTGTTGCAGGGTATTCAGTCCAACCGATATCTATGGGGTCTTGCCCCGACGGCCAGCGAGGCTACAGGGCAATCTAAAGATCGTCCAAAGTACATAAACGCATTAAACCCAGAACCTGAAAGCACTTACACCTGGCACAGGTCCTATGGTTAGAACACAGCTTCAATATCGGCGCAAAATCTAACTCTTGTCTTTTCCGCTCTCACCAAAGTGATGTTCTTCCAACTCTTCAACATCAGGAAGCTCATGCAAGCTACTTTCGAAGCTATCATCCAGCTCCTCATCCACGCTTCCCTGGGCACTACCTTGCTCGGTCTTCTTGCGCAGCGGCTCTGGCTCAAGCGCATCAATCAGATCCCAATCCGGATCCAGGGTGAAGTCGTTCAAATTCAGCTGACTGGTGTTGTCATCGATGTAGTTATCCTCCGGCAGTGAAGGGTCAACAGCCCCCTCCTCCAGCATCGGATCAAGATGATCAATCTGCTCCACCAGCTCATCGTCACCGGCAAACAGGCTGGTGAAGCGCGAGCGAATGCGCAAGCCTTCCGAGCGGTCGCCGGACAACTCGAGAATCCGCTGCTCTTGTTGCAAAAAGGCCGGTTTGTCACCCATCTCAGCCAATACCCGCAGCAAGCGGTGGTGTAACTCCAGCCTTTGAGGGTTCTCGTCAATGGCCTTTTCAAGGAGTGTTCTCGCTTCGGCAAAGCGGCCATAGGTGATGTACAACTCAACGCCGTCCAGCGGATCGACCGGTGGTTTAGGCACTGCCGGTGATACAACAGGACGCGCGATCACCTGTTCAGCCTCGGATTCAGGCGCAGAAACACTGGTGGCCATGCCCGCAGCCAGCTCATTGCCAGGCACGGATTTAGCGTCGCGACGTCGCAGCATGCGTATCAGCAAAAGCGCAATCAGCACCAGCGGAATAGCGAACCAGGCAGCCCAAAACGAACGACTGGAGCTCGACTCGTCAACCTGAGCGGGAAGCGGCTCAGCATTAACAGCCCCTGGCACGGGATTATCACCGGAACCGACGGGGTCAGAGCCTGAGCCTGGCCTAGTCCCACCCGAACCGGATACCGCGGCACCGGCCAGCGTTTCCTCGCTGCTCGCCTCGGCAGCACGGGCTGCATGTAATACATCCAACTCAGCCTGCAGCGCAGCGATACGTGCATCACGCTCCTCGAGTTCGCCGAGCAGTACATTGAAGCGCGTCTCAAGCGCCATCAAGCGGCTGTACACTTCAGCGGTTTCTGTCTCGACATCACTGACCGGAACATCCTCAATCCGCAATCGTCCAGTACCAAGTGTGTCGACCGCGACGGGTGGTTGCACTCCGAGCGCCGGTTGCCCTTGATCAACGCCAGAGTCAGGTGCGCTGGCAGGCGGTCTGACCACAGGGGTTGCAAGCGAACGAGTGTCAGCGTTTGATACCAACTGCTCAATAGTCGGCAAGACAAGACGTTGGCCAAGGCGCAGACGATTGATATCGCCATCAATAAAAGCCTGTGGGTTCAGTGCGGCAATGGCCAGCATGGTTTCCCGCACCGATGCATCTGGATGGGGCCGCTGACGGCTGGCTATTTCCCAGAGCGTATCACCTGACGCTGTTGTGTAATGCGCCGCACCCGGCTGCGGTTGCAAATCCGGCAAGGTCGGACGTGCTGGCGCAACGCTTTGGGCCGAACTGCGAACAGCTTGTCTGGGTTGCACCGGCAGGTTGATTGCCGCGCTAGTAACAGCGGGGCTGGCCACTACCGCCTGCGGGTTATACAAGGGCGGATCAAGCAACAGGGTATATTCCCTGAGCATGCGGCCATTGGGCTGCCTCAGCTCGACCAGAAAGTTCAGGTAGGGCTCACGGATGGGGCGTGTAGATTGCACTTTGAAATACAACCGATTGCCTTCCTGTACAGGAACAAATCGCAGATCGGTGAGAAAAAAGGGACGCTCAATGCCAGCATTATCGAAGGCACCCTGTCCAGCCAGCGAGATCACCACATCCTGGGCTGAAACGCCTTCGCCCCCCTGAAGATAAAGGGTAGCGCTCAGAGGCTGGTTCAACGCTGATTCAAGCCGCAGCTCGCCCAGACCCAAGGCATTGCTGACGCCAACATATAAGCTGGCCAATGTTGCTACACCGGCAATCACGTGGCGCTTCACTGCCATACCCTATCCTCTTTTCCGTGACTCAAGTCAGTGCCAACCTTCTCGTCATGTCGCTGCTCAATCAGTAAAGCCGTTACCACGCTGCCTCACGAGAAGGAGCATTATGCCATCCACTGGCATTCTAACAACATCACACATAGCAAAGCATAGTTAAAAGCCGTCTAAAACCAAGCGACACCAGCAAAAATGACACATTTTTGACTAAACCGAGTAAACACTCATCTTGAGCCTTTACCGCAGTCAAGCAAGGCATCAGACATCCTGTCAAGTTCAGCCACATGGGTTAAAATACGATTCTTATTCCCAAGATACGAACGACGCCATGACCGAGGTTGACAAGCTGTTCTCCAACCCACTGCCTGTGATCAGCGATTTTGTTTTTGATGACAACGTTGCCAGGGTATTCCCGGACATGATCAAACGTTCCGTTCCCGGCTATCCGACTCTCAGTGAAAGCACCGGCCTGATTGCTGGGCAGTATGCACAAGAAAACAGTCTGATTTATGACCTGGGCTGTTCCCTGGGCGCGTCGACACAATCCATGCGCCGCCATGTGCGAGCCAACGGTTGCCAAATCATGGCTGTCGATAACTCCAAAGCCATGAGCGCGCGCTGCCATGAGTATCTCCAGGCCCAGAACGCGATGATCGAGGAGCTGACACCGGCACAGGTGCTATGCGCCGACATAATCAGCCTCGACCTTGAACCCTGCAGCGTTGTGGTCATGAATTTCACCCTGCAGTTCGTTCCGCCGGACAAACGCCTTGCCCTGCTGCAAAAAATCCACTCTGCCCTGCTGCCCGGCGGTCTGCTGATACTCTCGGAAAAAATCACATTCGCGAACCCTGCAACCCAGGACTGCCTTGAGCAATTGCACTATGCCTTCAAGCGCGCCAATGGCTACAGCGAGCTGGAGATTGCCCAGAAACGCACCGCCATAGAAAACATCATGCTGCCCGACACCCTTGAAACCCACTTTTCCCGACTGACCCAAGCCGGTTTCAGTCACAGCCACAGCTGGTTCCAATCCCTGAATTTCTGCTCATTACTGGCTCACAAGTGATCGACTACAACGCTCTCTATGCACGTCTTGAAGGCACCCCTTTGGCCAAATGGCTGGAGGTTCTTCCTGTCTCTCTGGAACAACGCCTGAATAGCATTCAACATGGCGACCTGCAGCGCTGGTCGGCGTGCATTGATCGACTCCCTGAGCCCTTGAATGTCCACCACGAGCTGGCCAATGGCGTCAGCATCGGTCTGGCCAGCGATCTATCTACACAGCAACAGGCTGATTTGCTCAGCGCACTGCAGGGCTTGCATCCCTGGCGCAAGGGCCCTTTCCAGCTGTTTGGTGTGCATATTGACTGTGAGTGGCGCTCTGACTGGAAGTGGGACAGGGTTGCTCGCCACCTTAATCTGCACGGCAAGCGCGTTCTGGATGTCGGTTGTGGTAATGGCTATTACATGTGGCGGATGTGGGCGGCCGGGGCCGATATGGTCGTTGGCGTAGACCCTAATCTGTTGTTTTTTCATCAGTTCAGAGTCATGCAGCGCTACTTGCCGACAGTACCCGTCTGGCAACTACCCTTTACCCTGGAAGACCTGCCTGAACCCAGCGGCGGCTTTGATACGGTCTTCTCCATGGGGGTTCTGTACCATCGCCGCTCACCAATAGATCACCTGTTGCAGCTCAAAGCCTGTCTGAAGCCAGGCGGCGAACTGGTGCTGGAAACCCTGGTGGTCGAGGGCGATGAACAGCAATGTCTGGTGCCTGAAGATCGCTATGCGCAAATGCGCAACGTCTGGTTTTTACCCTCGGTCAGGCTACTGGAAAGAATGTTACGGCGCAGCGGTTACAGCGACGTCAACTGTATAGACCTGAGCCAGACAACGGCGGATGAACAACGCAGTACGGAATGGATGCGCTTTCAATCACTACCGGACTTTCTCGATCCTGAAGACAGTAGCCGTACCGTTGAAGGCTACCCTGCGCCACTTCGGGCAACGCTGACAGCCCGACGTCCTCTGGGCTGAGGTTACTGTGACTCGAGCCAGGTGGTGAGCTGTGCTGCTGGCAAGGCCTGAGAGAACAGAAAGCCCTGGCACAGGTCGCAGCCGCGTCCCTGCAGAAAGCGCCACTGAGCTTCGGTCTCGACACCTTCAGCCACCACCTTAAGATGCATGTTGGCAGCCAGATCGAGGATAGTGGTTACCAGTTGATTATCCTCGGTGCGCTGCGGAACCCCTGCCAGAAAGCTCTTGTCGATTTTCAGCTTGTCCAGCGGGAAACGCCGCAAATAAGCCAAGGAAGAATAGCCGGTACCAAAATCATCGATGGCCAGAGCGACTCCCAGCTTTTTCAACTGCCGCAAAGTTTGCTCGCCCTGCTGCACATTGGTCATCAGCGCGCTTTCCGTGATTTCCAGCTCCAGCATATTGGGTGGCAGCTCGGCATCTTCCAAGGCTGACTTAACCAATGCGACCACATCCTGCTGGATAAACTGTCGCGGCGACAAGTTTACGGCCATGACATCCAGCCCCAACCCCATGTGCTGCCAGATGCTCGCCTGACGACAGGCTTCGTTCAACACCCAATGGCCAATCTGCACAATAAGACCATTCTGTTCAGCCAGAGGAATAAAGCGGTCAGGCGGAATAAGGCCGTGTTCCGGATGGCGCCAGCGCAAAAGCGCCTCAACACCAATAGCGCGCCGACTTCTGACTTGAATCAAAGGTTGATAATGCAGTTCGAACTCATTGTTTTCCAATGCCTTTCTCATACCGCGCTCAAGCTCAAAACGCTGATGTGCCTCTTCGGTCATGGCCCGCGAATAGCCACAGACTTGATCTCGACCGGTATTCTTTGCTGTATCCATTGCCGCGTCAGCATTGCGCACAAGATCGGCCGCCGTGATCCCATCCCGTGGATAACAGGCATAACCGACACTGGCACCGATATACATTTCGCGCCCATCACCCAGCACTATGGGAGTACGCATAGCTTCGCAGAGGCTCTCACCCAAACGCATGACCTGGTCCGAACCCAGGCCAGGCGTAATGATCAGAAACTCGTCGCCGCCCAAACGCGCAAGCAAATCGTCTTCCCGGGCGCAGGCCCGGAGTCGCTCGGCCGCCTGACGCAGTACTTCATCGCCAACGGCATGCCCGAGGCTGTCATTGATGGCCTTGAATCTGTCCAGGTCAGCATATAAAACCGCCAACTGGCCACCCTCGGCAGCGGCACTTTGGACCGCCTGCTCGAGGCGCAATGTTGCCAGGGTACGATTGGCCAATCCGGTCAGGCTGTCAAAATGGGCCATCTGTTGTAACTGTTGCTGACTGCGCTCCTGCCCACTCAAATCGCTGAACATGACAATATAGCGACTGGCCCGTCCATCCTCGGCACTGACTGCGGTCGCAGTAACCCAGATTGGCACATCTTTTTTGTCGACACTGTCGAACAGTGCCTCACCCTGCCAATAGCCTGATCTAGCCAGGCGCTTGAGCAAGCGTCGGGCAAAAGCCGACTTGCCCGGCTCACGCCCATGGACCATGGGTCGCCGATTGAGCACCTTGGCAGCAGGTGTCCCGGTGATATCACTGAAGGCTGGATTGACCTTGATGATGCGAAAACGCCAATCCATAACCATCATGCCTTCGCGGCTGCTCTCAAAAACCGCCGCAGCCTCCTTGAGGGCCTGTTCATGGCGCTTGCGCTCACTGATGTCTTCGGTAATAAGCACATAAAAAAGCGCCTTGCCCTCAGCATCCTTGACCAGGGTAGCGGTCAGGCTGACCCAGCCGTCCTGCCCAAGATTATTGTTGAAGCGTGCTTCTGTGATGAATTGACTTTCAACACCTTCAAACAGCTTACGCAAGTGATGACTGACGCGCAGACTGTCATCGGGGTGCAGCAATTCATCCGGATCAACGACTTTGAGTTGCTCTGCCGTATAGCCCGTAGTCCTCAAATAACAGGGGTTGGCACTGATAAAGCGCCCTTCGGGTGAGAGCAGCAGCATGCCGACCGCAGCATGCTCAAAGATGGCGGAAAAGCGTCGCTCGGTTGTTTCGCGTTCTATTGCGAGGCGGGACTTCTGAACCACCAGCGCGGACAACCGGGTAAATTCACTCAACAACTGCAATTCCTGCTCATCAGGCAGGCGCGTTTCATTTGAATAAACGGCAAAAGAACCCAGAACCCGTCCGTCCGGGTCGGAAAAAGGCGTAGACCAACACGCCAGCACACCACCCAACTCTGCCAGAGGCTGGTAGTCGCGCCACAAAGGGTCATGCCGCACATCACTGGCAAAAACCGGCCTGCCGCGCGCTACGGCCGTGCCGCAGGAACCGACGCCCTCTCCCGGCACGACGCCGTTCAGCGCCAGAATGTAAGCGGCGGGCATACTGGGTGCTGCCAAGGTATGCAAGGCCCCGTCGTCCTCGCCAACTTCCAGGATCGATACTCGCTGACCCGGCTGCAGGCGCTCCCACTCAAGGGCAAGCTGCTCCATCATGTACTGCAAACCAGCGTGGCTGAGCAGTCCGTCAAACACATTCTGTCGTGCTGCATTGAGCATCGCCTGATCACGCTCAGTCTGGCAGTCATGCAGTGTTGCGATAATAAGCTCACCACTTTCGAGGGTGTCGTAGGGTCTGGCGACCACGTTGCACCAACGATACCGTCCGGACTTGCTCATGACCCTCATATCAGTCTGTAACGCACCCGTCTGCCCCTCACGGACGCCAGTAAGGTAATGTTCAAACGTCTCTCGTTCGTCGGGGTGCAGCAGATCGATGAGTGATTGACCCAGAACAATGTCAGGATTGATACCAGTCATACCTTGCCAGGCCTGGTTCACATAGATAAGCCGGCCACTGAAGGTGCAACGCAGCACCACATCCCTGACGGCCGACATGACCTGGCGATTGCGCACTACAACACCAGCCGCATGCTGCTCAAGCAACACCAGCCGCTGTTCCTGTGCGAGTTGCCGTCTGAATTGCAAAACCAGCAGAACGAGCCCCAGCAAGCTAAGCGCGAACAACAACAGGCCAATCAACCACTTTTGGGTTGTCAAAGCCTGCCACAGACTCACCAGACCCAAAGCAAGAACACACAGGGCCGGATACAGTTTTGGCAAGCTGGCTGTCTTTGTTGTTGTCATCAGCTAGCTCCAGAAAACCCGAAATACCTCAGAAGTCAACCGAATACGGCGACCGTCTGACGGCTTATTGCCACAAGCGTACCATCTTCTTTCCAGACCATGGCTGCAGTATGACCATAGCCATCGCTGGCATGCTCAATACTTGCCTTGTACAGCAACCAGTCGGTGTTGCCAATCCGTGGTTGCGGTTGAACGAACTCAATTGTCCAGGTCAGCGAACTGGCTGGAGCGCGCTCGCGCAGGTGAGGTAAAACCGCAGGTGGCCAGACATCCACCAGACCCAGTATATGCGCCTCATGAATCGCACCCTCATCCTGCCGAAAGCGCATCCAGCCTCCCATGTCGCGTTTGCAACTGTTAGTGAAGGGCAGATCACCAAACGCCCAGCGCAAGCCAAAGTGTTGAATGAACACCGGATTGACGCCCTCGATATAGGGCATTTCCGGACAGTCATGGACTGAGCGAGCCTGGGGTGCCGGCTCGCTTGGTACGTTCACCACCGAGGCGCGACCTGCACCAAAGCTCCCTTGGATAATGCACATGATCTGGCCGTTCTGGCGAGCCATCCCGAGCATTTGAGACACCGCCTTGCCTTCTCGCAGCAACTGCACCTCAACCTGCATGGCTTCCCCCGGCGCCACCGGCCCGACAAAGGTGATGGCCAGTGAACGAACAGGCCTGTCTGGTGGAACCTGGGCACGCATGCCCTGATACACCAGGGCAGCAACAAGCCCACCATAACCGGCCCGCCCTTGCGCCCAACTGGCAGGAATGGTGACTTCAGAAGTGGGTGAGGCATCCAGCGCGACAAGCAGTTCAGCAAAGGTCATTGAAGGGTGTCCTGAAAGGAAAAGGGCATCTTAGGGCATGCCCCATCCGGGACAAAACACCATTGGCAGATAGAATGTCTCGTCATTGTCGCTCAATCAAGCGGCGGATAAACGCAGACCACAAAGCCAGCCCAAGGCAACCCAGGATGCCGGCATATCAGGCCAATCATGCACTCCCAGCCCATCAAGGCCGAGGTCGGACAAACCTGCCCGGGCCAGCAATCGCTCCTGCCACCACCCAAGGTAGGCACCTGAACCCGGTACATGTCTGGCCGCCAAACCGGCGCGCATGCGCATGGGCAAAGAGGCAAAAAGCAGATGATCCACTGCAGCGAATATCTGACGCTCATTTTCCAGGTAGGCCGCTTCGGCTACACTCGGCAGATCCAGTCTGCGCGCCAGAATGACCAATTGCGCCGCATATTCACGATGACTACGCAGGGGATCAAGCTGGCTGCGCAAATCGAGGTGCAGGCGTTCCACCGCTTCAACCAGAGTCATGACCCCAGCCACCGGGGCATCCAGCAACGTCGCTAACCACTGCCGCTGGAGCAAGGACAAGGGCTCCATCAACAGCACCAATTCTGCGCTACTTGAGCCCGGACGCGGCTGCCAATCACTCAGATTACCATCAGGTATCTGCTGCAGACGCTGACACCGCTGCGGCCAGTCGGCTGGCGTCAGTTGCTCTCGTAAATCGTCCCAGCGCACCTGCAACGCCTGCAACTTGGTTTGCAGCCAGCGTTCAGCCAGCCAACGCTGTCGACTTTTATGCCCCGCCATTTTGCTTGCTCCCCAAACGCTCTCGTATCGTTTGAACAATACCGCGGTTGTCTTCAATAAGGGCAAGGTTGTCTCCCTGTGGCACAACACGGCAGATATCCAGGGTAAAGTGCCCAAGCCGAGAACTGTAGAGGCCGATGCCGATACCTTGGCCAATTCGCGCCGCAAGCTTTTCCATCAGTCCCGAAAGAAAGCTGTCGCTCAGTGCACCAATGGCCAGTTCGCTGCCGCCCGCCAGGGCGATATTACGCAGAACATGTCGTGCCAGGCGACAGCGACCCAGTTGACCAACTGGCAACCCATAGTGGCCTGCAATCCGCTGCATCATGCGCATATTGCGCCAAATCACCAGTAGTAGATCAACACTGACCCAAGGACTTGTGGCAACCAGCATGCCGGTGCCAGCTGCCTCACGCCGTATAAGCAGGCGAACTGGCTGATCAATCGACTGATAGAACTCAGTATTCAATCGACGACTGACTTCATCTGCACTATGCGATTGGTCAAGACCAGCACAAGCCGTTTTGAGCTGGGCTCCAAGCGGTGTGTCCTGATACAGCGCCTGAACTCGATCAAGCCAGTCGAGCGCCAAACGCTGGGCGGGATCCTTGAGGGCTTGCTGCATCTCCTTTCGCAGTTGCTCCAACGCCGTCAAACGCAGCCGTTGCTTGCGCAGACCACGCCAGGCAAAAGCGCCACTGCTCAGCAGACTGAGACCCAGACCGGCAGAAATCACGCCGGCAACCGGTTGCCATTGCCATAATGCAATTGACCACTGGCTCCATTCAAAAGCAGCCCCCATCCCAGCAGCCAGCAGCAAGAGTCGCCAGAAGCGACCCGGCCAAGGACTCAGGCTGGATAACGTTAAATCCGGCAGTCCATCAATTGCGGGCTCAGTTCCAGGTGCTGCCGGCGAGTCAAGCGTACCCAGTACCCGGGGATCACTGAAAGCCCGTTCGGAAGGCACTTCCCAACTTTCAAGAATGCGCGGCCCGGAAGCGGCATCGGTTCTTTTCGCCATCAGTATCGGCCCTCGAAGATCCAGCTGATCAGGTCATCCATGCGGTAATGGGGAAAGGGTCTGTTGCGGTGCAGGCCGGGTGGTGGCCGCAGATGCAAAAGCTGCAGACCCGGCATATCCAGATTCAGCGGCAAATGCTCGGGCACCTTGCCGGGCTCATAGCGAACATAAGCCGTTTCGCCAACCAGACCCGCTACCAGTGTGTCGCCGTCCTGCTCGGCAGCGCGCACCGCAGCCAACGGGAAGCCACTGACCTGAACACCGCCGTGTCGGACTTCGGCAATACTGTCGGTTACCAGGTCTTCAAGACACTGCTGCAGTGCACGCTGTTGGACTGGCGCTATCTGATCCACTTTGGTGGCACAGACAGCCATGCGGCTGATGCGGGGTCTGAACAAACGGCTAAACAGGCTGTTGCTGCCATAACGGAAACTGCCCATCACTGACTCCAAAGCGCATTGCAGGTCGTGCAAAGCGTGGCGCCCACCCTGCATGGGGCTGAGCATATCAACCAGGAGTATCTGGCTATCCAATCGGCTGAAATGCTGATCGTAGAAGCCCTTGACGATAAAATCGCGGTAGTAGTTGAAACGCGCTTCACATTGCGCCCACCAGCTACCCACCTGAGCCTGACTGTGACGGTTGGCCGACAACAGCGGGACAAACATCAGCATATCGGCTGCGACACCGGTGCCTGGCAACAGAAAGCGTCCGGGTTGATTTCTCGACAAGCCGGCCTGCGTCTGGCATCGACACATGAAATCAGTCCATTGTCGCGTCAATTCAGCCAATTCTATCGCATCACATGGGCTGCCTGGATCAACGGCCATCAGCGCCGTGCGCATGTTGCCAGCCAGCGTCAGACGCGGTTCCTCAGCCAGCAGTTCGGTCATACGCTCGCACCACTGTCCGTAGCTCATGTTCAAAAGCGGTAAATCAAGCAGCCACTCGCCCGGGTAATCCAGCAACTCCAAACGTACATGTCGGGTGCCAGTGACAGAGCGCAACAGACCTGCAGGGGCAAACTGCAGTTCAATCACCACGCGGGCCAGATCCTTGGTCGAATCTGGCCAGCGCGGCGGCTCCCCGCTCAGGGCTGCCAGAGCATCAAGAAAAGCAAAGGGCTGCTCGACGCCATCACGCAGCCAGCGCACGGATGTCAGACGATCAAAGGGTTTACGTCTGGCCAACAGTCCACGCTGGTGATTCTCAAGCTGGTTGATCAACCCGGTAATAAAGGTGGTCTTGCCAGCGCCGCTCAGTCCGGTAACACCTACACGCAGGGTTTGCGTCGTCACGCGCTCAGCTTGCTCTCGCAGACGCTCCAGCCAGCGCAAATTCTTGATATCAGGCATGCAGTCGCCCCGTAAATCATTTAATGTCTGGTTAAAGAGTTTCAGCCATTGTCTGAAGTATCGCACAGTCCTCAACCTGACCGGAGAGCACACCATGGCCTATTCAGATACGCACAGTAAAGCAATCGGTTATCTGCTGTGGATTTTCGGTTTTATGGGCGCGCACCGTTTTTATTACGGCAAACCCGTTACCGGGACGATATGGTTCTTCACCCTTGGACTGTTCTTTATCGGCTGGATTATTGATCTTTTTCTCATTCCTGCCATGGATCGCGAGGCTGATATCCGCTTCCGTGCCGGTCGTATCAATTTCAACCTGACGTGGGTACTGCTGACCTTCCTGGGTATCTTTGGGCTACACAGATTGTATATGGGCAAGTGGATCACCGCGATTTTGTACTTTTTTACCGGCGGCCTTTTTCTACTGGGCATCCTCTATGATTACTGGACCTTGAACGAACAAATCTCCAGCCGCAATAGGGAGTAAGGCTGGTAATCCGCGCATGATATCGAGGCAATTTGAGGTAGAATCATCTCCCCAATTCATTGCCCAGGAACCCTGAGTGGAAATTTTCAAAGACTTTACCTTTGAAGCCGCGCACCGTCTGCCAAACGTACCTGCAGACCACAAGTGCGGACGCCTGCACGGTCACTCCTTTCAGGTCAGCATTCACATCAGTGGCGAGCCCGACCGGCATACCGGCTGGATCCGGGATTTTTCCGAGCTCAAGCAGATTTTCAAACCCATTTACGATCGGCTTGACCACAATTACCTTAATGATATTCCTGGACTGGAAAATCCAACCAGCGAAGTGCTCGCCAAATGGATCTGGCAGGAACTCAAGCCGCTGTTACCCGAGCTGTGCCAGATTACCATTCGCGAAACCTGCACCAGCGGCTGTATTTACCGCGGTGACTGAGATTAACCTGGGGAATATGCTCAGATATCAGCAAAGCGCTCATGCAGATAGGCGTTGATCGCCTTTGAATCGTAGAGCCAGGTGGCCTCGTCAGCTTCGTCAATACGCAGACAGGGCACCTGAATCTTGCCGCCCTGCTCCATCAATGTTTGCCTGTCCCGCTCATTATTCTTGGCATCACGCAGCACCATGGGCACGTTGAGTTGATGCAAAGTGCGGCGCACGCGTATGCAAAAGGGGCAGAGTCTGAACTGATACAAACTCAGGTTGGCCGCAGCTCGTTCGACCGCAGCCTGGGCTTCTGCACTTCGTTTCTGGGGGCGCGGGCGGGAAATGAAATCGACAAACAGGAACAGATTACCCAAACCGATACGCAGTGCTTTCATTAACATATTGCTTCCTTTTTTTCTGGGCATACTGATCGTCCGGCAGTAGCATGGCGATCCGCATACTGTTCAATTAATCAAAAGCCCATGACCAAGCTGGACCCTCAAGACCTTAATCTGCTGCTTGAACGAACCATGCCCTACGGCAAGTACAAGGGCCGGCTGATTGCCGATCTTCCAGGCCATTATCTGAACTGGTTCGCTCGGGAAGGTTTCCCCAAGGGTGAAACAGGCCGACTGCTGGAACTGATGCAAACACTGGATCACAATGGCCTCAGCTACCTGCTTGAGCCACTGCGCAAAGGGCAATTCGGTGCCCAGTTCAAATAGGGTCGTTGCGGTACAGTAGTTCATCTGGCAAATGCACCAGATAATCCTCTTCCTGGGGTGGCATCTGCAGATGATAGCCTTGCTCCTGCAGGTTGCGCAGTACGGTATTGATATCTTCCCTGGCCAGCTTGCGCTCCGGGGTTAAGACAAGGTCCATGGACAGCTCCGGCTGGCCGAAAAAACCCATCAATGCCTCAGGCAGCTCGGACAGATCCTTTTTCCTAGGCACATAGAGATACATACCAGCCTTGCGTTTGCTCCGATAGATCGAACACATGACCTTCATGCCGGCATCTCCACATCATTGGCTGCGGCGAGCAACTCGGCACCCATCAGCTCACGGCGCCAACCGCTGAGTTCATCCGGCAAATGATAGGGACCAGCTGGATAGCCTGTACGCACCAAGGCCTCGAGAATCTTTTTCCGTAACATCAGTTCAGGTGCCATACCCAGTCGCTCGGCATGCAGCTGGCCAACCTTGCGCAAGCGTTTGAGCAACTTGTTGGCCTCGAGCGGCAATGGATCCGGCAGCGCTGCTGGCCACTCGGACTCCGCAACAGCCTGGCCCTGGCGAATCAGCTCGAGTATCGCCTGTCCATCCTGGCGCACCGTGCGCGGATGCATGTCTTCGATACGCGACAGCGCCTGCAGACTGTCGGGCTGACGCTGTGCTAGTGGCACAAGGGTTTTCTCACGCAACAGGCGGTTACGCGCCTGATCACGTGCCACAGCCTGCTCTTCTCGCCAGCGTGACAACACTTTCAGCACAGCGAGCTCACGAGGTTTGAGCCGCCAGGCCTGTTTGACGCTAGTCCAGGCCAGCTCGGGATCAACGCGCTGCTGGGCCGAAGCAACCGACTCTGCCGTATCTTCAAGCAGCCATGCTTCAAGATCGGCGTTAGCAATCCTGGGCGCCAGCAGCTTATACAGTTCAGCCAGGTGCAGCGCATCAGCAGCGGCATAACGGACCTGGTTTTCGCTCAGGGGGCGCTGCAACCAGTTCGAGCGGGTTTCCTCATTCGACAGCTCGATATCAAGCAGGGTCTTGACCAACCGTGAATACCCCATTGAAAAATCCATACCCAGATAAGCCGCCGCCAGTTGGGTATCAAATAGCGGTAAAGGCGCCACACCACAGAGCTTGAGAAAAACCTCGATATCCTCACCACAGGCGTGCAGCACCTTGACCACATTAGGGTTGCTCAACAGTGCGACCAAGGGAGACCAGTCAGTAATCGCCAGGGGATCGATCAGAAAGGCCTGTTCACCATCACCGACCTGGATCAAGCCAGCAATTGGATAATAGGTTTCAGTGCGCTCGAATTCGGTATCCACGGCGACAAAGGGCAATGTCTGCCAACGACTGCACCAATATGCAAGGTCCTCATTTCGGTCGATCATCAAGGGCGTGGGCAGTAACTCGGTCATAGGCAACCTTTCAATGGCAAGGGCAGAAGTATAACCCATGAAACCCCTGCTCAGGCGTGCATCTGTACAACTGATTCACAGGCGAAAGCCTCAAGATTGATGCGCATCAACCGATATAAATCCAGCAGCTCTATACTTTCACGCTTGTAACAGATTATCTGACTCTGGGAATTGGTATGGCGTTTCTTCAGCACGTGCCGTTGAAGTACAAATTCTGGGCGGTAAATAGTGTCGCCTTTGTCAGCACACTGGTGCTTGTTCTGGTGGCCCTGTGGGTCGAACAGCACAGCCTGCATCAGGAGCGCACCAGACTGGCTGGCGAGTTGATTGTGCATCTGGGCGATGATGTCAGCGTCAAAGGTTTGCAGTGGCTACCTGACGCAACTCGCCTGGCGGGCATTGAGGGCAGCCGCCCATCCCAACCCATCTGGGTCTCCAACACCGAGCTACAGGCTTCACAACAAGACGTCCTGCATGGTCTGTGGGCGCTCAAACAAGGCGAACAAACCCGAATACTTGGAGTTGAGCGTGTGGCGTTCATGCCTCTGCTGTTTGAGCGCGCACCACTCTACGCCCTTGCCGTATTTATCCTGATGAGCGCCGTATTGGTTGTCTCGCAGCTACTGATCATGTTCATCACCCGGCACATCATCGTATTGCGCGACGTCATGCTCAAGGTACAGGAAACCGGTGATCTGACACTACGCGCCAATGTCGACTCAACCGACGAAATTGGTTCCATTGCCGGGGCGTTCAATGCCATGCAAAGCGCTCAACAGCAGGTCGTCAGCTCAGTACGCGCAGCGGCAGGACAGCTTGACCAAGGTGCAGGTGACCTTGCCGGACTGATGAACCAGGTACGTGATGGCATGATCAGTCAACAAGGCCAGACGGACATGGTCGCAGCCGCCGTCAACCAGATGGGAGCAACCGTTCAGGATATTTCAGCAACGACCATAATCACCCGTGACCAGTCTCACCAGGCTGATCAACTTGCTCGTGAGGGGCGTGATCAGGTTGGCCGGGTCAGTCAGACTATTGCCGGACTGGCCAGCAGCATCAAGCGCTGTACCGAGCACATGCAGAAACTGCAGGGCCACAGCCATGAAATCAGCGGTGTAGTAAGCGTCATCCGTTCGATTGCCGAACAAACCAACCTGTTGGCGCTCAATGCGGCCATTGAGGCCGCTCGTGCTGGCGAGTCAGGCCGCGGTTTTGCTGTTGTTGCCGATGAAGTCCGTGCCCTCGCGCAGCGCGTGCAGAGCTCAACGGATGAAATTCAGCGAATGATTGAAGCCCTGCAGGGGGGCACCGACGATGCGGTCAAGGATATGCAGGCCAGCTCGACGCTGACTCTCGAGTCTGTAGCCCAAAGCGATCAGGCAGGGCAATCACTGGGCGTCATTACCGCTGCTGTCAGTCAGATCCGTGATGGCAACAGCGAAATAGCCTCCGCCATTGAGCAGCAGAGCCAAGCGGCCGACGCCATTACGGAGAGCATTGTGCAAATTCGCGACGTGACAGAAAAAACCGTGGAGAAGACCTTGCTGAGTGCCAGTACCAGCGAACAGCTTGCAGCACTGGCACACCAGCTGAGTAATGCAGTTAGCCGGCTCAAATCCTGAGCGGATAAAAGCCTGCTCGGTCCGTTGCTTACTCGAGAACGATACGCTCGGCATTATTGGCCAGCGTTGACTCACCGATGCCGCTTACTTGGGTGATGTCTTCAACTGACTCAAAGGGACCATGCTCATCGCGGTATTGCACGATAGCCTGGGCCTTGCTTTCGCCCACACCATTGAGCACTTCGGCAATCTCTGCAGCGCTGGCAGCATTGATGTTGACAGTGACCAGGGACTGCTCGCCAACTTCAGCGAGAACCGGCAGTGCAAACAGGGTTGAGAGGGACAGGCACAATGCCAGAAAGAACTTCTTCATAGGATACGCTCCTTGTGTTTGATTTAAGCGCCGCACAGCAGGGCACTGCTGCTGCAAACTGCTCCGCATCCCTGCGGCGCTACAAAAACTAAAACACTTCACGCCTGGAGCAAAAAACTTTTGCTCCTAAACGTGAACAAGGTCGCACTTTATAGCGCATCCAGCCCCCGCTGGAGGTCAGCCAGCAGATCATCCAGTTCCTCAAGCCCCACGGCTACCCGAATCAGATTGTCGTGAATGCCAGCCGTTGTCCGTGTCTCCGCGGTCAGGCGCCCATGGGTTGTGGTTGCCGGGTGCGTGATGGTGCTTTTGCTGTCACCCAGGTTAGCGGTTATCGACAGCAAACGAGTTGCATCGATAAAGCGCCAGGCCTCTGCCCTGCCCCCCTTGACCTCAAAACTGACGACAGCGCCAAACGCCTTCTGCTGGCGTCGAGCCAAGGCATGCTGGGGGTGACTAGGCAACCCGGCATAGTAGACATGCTGAATACCCGGCTGAGCCTGCAACCATTCAGCCACTGCCTGGGCATTGGCACAATGTGCCTGCATACGTAAACGCAGGGTCTCGAGGCCTTTGAGGAAAACCCAGGCATTGAACGGACTCAATGTCGGCCCTGCAGTGCGCAGAAAGCCCACCACCTCCTGCATATGCTCGCGCCGACCCGCTACTACGCCGCCAAGGCAACGACCCTGACCATCGATGTACTTGGTCGCCGAATGGATGATGATATCCGCACCCATTTCCAGGGGTTTTTGCAAGGCAGGCGTACAAAAGCAGTTATCGACAGCGAGCAAAGCGCCCTGCGTATGAGCAATCTCAGCCAGTGCCTGAATATCCACCAGTTCAGCCAGCGGGTTGGAGGGCGACTCGACAAAGAACAGGCGCGTATTGGACTTACAGGCTGCACGCCAGGCATGCAGATCAGCGAGCACGACATAATCGACTTCAACGCCGAAGCGCTTGAAGTACTTGTCAAACAAACTGACGGTAGCGCCAAAGACACTGCGCGAAACCAGAATGTGGTCGCCTGCCGAGCAGAGGCTCATGACCATAGCCAGAATTGCCGCCATGCCCGATGAGGTAGCAACCGCCTGTTCAGCACCTTCCAGAGCCGCCATGCGCTCTTCAAAGGTACGCACTGTGGGGTTCATGTAGCGCGAATAGACGTTGCCAGAGGCTTCACCGGCAAAACATGCAGCGGCATCCGCAGCACTGCGAAAAACATAACTGGAGGTCAGAAACAGGGCCTCACCGTGCTCGGCTTCTGGACCACGGCGCTGGCCTGCACGTACAGCCAGAGTGTCAAATCCGACACCCTCGAGGTCACTGTCAAGACGCCCTGCTTGCCAATCCTTACTCATCTATTCATCTCCGGGGCCGCGAAGGTTATCGATCGCGGCGCGCAGCCATCAATTGTTATGCAGGTCGATCACCGCATTGCCAAGATTGCTGGTTACCTTGGCCGCATCGTTACGGGCCTGCTCGATCTTGCCCAGGTAAGCCTCGTTGACGTCACCTGTCACATAGTCGCCGTCAAACACCGAGCAATCAAAACGCGTGAGCTTGGGGTTGCCTTCACTGACGGCATCGATCAGATCCGGCAGGTCCTGATAAATCAGCCAGTCGGCACCAATCAGCTCTGCCACTTCATCGGTAGTACGGTTGTGAGCAATCAACTCATGGGCACTGGGCATATCGATGCCATACACATTGGGGTAGCGTACTGCGGGTGCTGCAGAGCAGAAGAACACTTGCTTGGCACCCGCCTCGCGGGCCATCTGAATGATCTGCTTACAGGTGGTCCCGCGTACGATCGAGTCGTCTACCAGCAACACATTCTTGCCGCGAAACTCCAGCTCAATGGCGTTGAGCTTTTGCCGTACGGATTTTTTCCGCGCTGCCTGTCCGGGCATAATGAAGGTGCGCCCGATATAGCGGTTTTTTACAAAGCCTTCGCGGAATTTCACGCCAAGATGGTTTGCCAACTCCACCGCCGAGGTCCGGCTGGTATCGGGGATCGGAATAACCACATCGATCTCATGCTCGGGCCGCTCACGGAGAATCTTTTCCGCCAGTTTTTCGCCCATGCGCAAGCGCGCCTTGTAGACCAGCACGTTATCAATCATGGAATCAGGCCGGGCCAGATACACATGCTCAAAGATACAAGGCGAATACTGGGGATTCTCCGAACACTGGCGGGTGTAAAGCTCACCCTTGTCAGTGACGTAAACCGCCTCACCCGGCTCCAGGTCACGTATCAGGTCAAAACCGAGCACATCGAGGGAGACGCTTTCGGAGGCGATCATGTATTCAACACCCAGCTCGGTGGTGCGCTTGCCAAACACAATCGGCCGTATGGCATGCGGATCGCGGAAACCGACGATGCCGTATCCGGTAATCATGGCAATGGCCGCATAACCACCTGTACAGCGCTTATGGACGGCACTGACGGCGTCAAAGATGTCCTCATGGGTTGGCTGCAATTTGCCGCCACGGGCCAGTTCATGGGCAAACACGTTCAGCAGAACTTCGGAGTCGGAGTTGGTGTTGACGTGGCGCAGATCAGACTCGTAGATCTCCCGCGACAGTTGTTCAACATTGGTCAGATTGCCATTGTGGGCCAGGGTAATGCCATAGGGTGAGTTGACATAAAAGGGCTGCGCCTCGGCAGAACTGGACGAGCCCGCCGTCGGGTAGCGCACATGGCCAATGCCCATATTGCCAATCAGTCGCTGCATATGGCGCTGATGGAATACATCACGCACAAGGCCGTTGTCCTTGCGCAGATATAGTCGTCCATGGTCACTGGTCACAATGCCGGCGGCGTCCTGGCCGCGATGCTGCAGGACTGTCAGGGCGTCATAGAGCGCCTGATTGACGTTCGACTTGCCCACTATGCCAACAATGCCACACATGCCTAAATACCTTTATCGTCGAATGAATGCTGTACGTATAAATCAACGTACAAGAATCAGTGCACCGCCGGTTCGAGAATCATGTTCTTCGACCAGTCGGCCACCAGCAGAAAATGCGGTATCAGTTCAGACTCGCGCCACCAGTTATCGCCCTCAACGGGTACCAGACTGAGCAAGCCAACGGCAACAATGATCAGCAAGGCGCCCCGGGCAGCACCAAAGATCATGCCAAGAAACCTGTCTGTGCCACTCAGGCCGGTCGCACGCACCAGTTGACTGATGAGGTAATTGATCAACCCACCGATCACCAGCGTGACAAGGAAGAGAATGGTGCAGGCTGCAATGATTCTGACCGAGGGCGTGTCTATGTAGGGTGTCAGATACTCGGCCAGCGCGCCACCGAACATCCAGGCCACCAGGCCCGCCACAATCCAGGTCAGGAGGGACAGGGCTTCCTTGACAAAGCCACGCGCCAGACTGATTACTGCAGACAGGGCAATGATGGCAATAATGGCCCAATCAACCATGGTTAAACTCACGAGCAGGCACCCGACAGATGAAAGGCCGCTATTCTAGCAGAGCCACCAAGCCAACCGGAACAGCTATCGTTTGCCGGAACTGGCATCGTAGGCCACTACTATGCCCTGGATAGTGTGTCGTCGCGCCAACTCGTCTCGTACCCGGGTTGCACCGGCACGATCGACCAGTGGACCGACATAGACACGCACAATGTCCTTGCCATCGATTCGGGCATTCAGCGTGTAGGCGTTGTAGCCCTGAGCCAGCAATGTCTCCTTGAGGCCTTGGGCATTGGCGGCGGCAGAGAAACTGCCCAATTGCACAACCCAGTCCCCTGCCGGGGTCGCAGCCGGTAATGAGGTTGTGGTTGGCGGCGTCACTGGTTCGGCTGGCTGAACTACTGGCGGGGAAGTTACTGCCGACTCCTGCATATCAGCCGGTGATGGGATCTCTGCTACAGGCTCTGGATCAGGCAGCTCAATTGGCGCCGCTACGGGTATCTCTGCGTTATCCATGACCGGTGGCGCCGGGACATCCACTTCGATGCGCACGGTTTCATCCTGACCTGACAGCAACATGGGCAAAAACACCACCGCGGCTATCACCAACACCAGGGCACCTATCAGACGTTGCTTGAGTTTCTCATCCATTGCTCAGATTCCACGCAAATGTGTGATCCAGAGTATGGCCTCAGCGACGCAGAAAAACGACCCAAAGATGACAATTTCCTCTGCTGCGGGCTCGGCGGACAAGGCTTGCTCAATGGCCGCGGCAATCGAGGGGTACGCTGTGACTGGCTCGTTTCGGCTTTGCAATGCCTGTTTTAACTGATCTGCAGCCAGGCTGCGGCTGTTCGGCAGCGGAGCCACAGACCAGCCCTGAAAAAGCCCGGCAAAAGGTGCGATCACGCCATTCAGATCCTTGTCAGCAAGCAAACCGAAAACCGCCTGTCTGCGCAGGGGACGTTGTTGCAGTGTCTCAGCCAGATAGCGCGCCGCATGGGGATTATGGCCAACATCCAGGAGCAAATGCCGCTTGCGCCCCTGCCAGACAACCTCAACCGACTGCAAGCGCCCGGCCACCTGTACCTGGGTCAATGCCGCAACGGTCTGATCATGATCCAGGCTCAGTCCGGCCAGGCAGAATGCCTGCAAGGCACTGACCAGGTTGTCGCGCGGCAGTGTGACCGCTGGCAAGGGTTCTGTTTCAAGGATTTCACCCGAAGCTTGACGAACAAAGGCATGCCATCCCCCCTGCTGATCACAGAACTGCCAGCCATAGTCACGTTTACGCACAACCGGCTTCACGCCCAAACGCTGCATCTCTGCATTGAAGCTGGTGGGGATGTCCGTCTCACTGAGCACCACAGGACGGCCAGAACGCATGATCCCAGCCTTTTCATAGCCGACGGATTCACGGGTATTCCCCAAAAAAGCCTGGTGATCAAGGCCAATACTGGTCACCACGGCGATATCGGCATCAATGATATTGACCGCATCAAGGCGCCCACCCAGACCCACTTCGAGTACCACCGCATCCAGATCCGACTGCACAAACAACAGCAGGGCCGCCAGTGTGCCAAATTCAAAATAAGTCAGTGAAGTATCGCCGCGGGCCGCATCGATCTGCTCAAAGGCGTTACAGAGCTGGGCATCGCTGACCTCATGGCCATTGATACGGACGCGTTCGTTATAGCGCAGCAGATGTGGTGAGCTGTAGAGCCCCGTCCGCTGGCCAGCTGCTGACAGGAGTTGCTCGAGAGCAGCACAGGTAGAGCCTTTGCCATTGGTACCGGTAACGGTGAAGACCAATGGCGCGGGTTTGCTTATGCCCAGAGCACGGGCAACCCGCGCGACGCGCTCAAGCCCCATATCGATTTCACTGGGATGCAGGGCCTCCAGGCGGGCCAGCCAACCCGCCAGATCGACTTCAGCCATCAGATACTGCCGATGGCAGCCTCGTCTTCATCGGTATTGGCTGGCGCAGGCTGACGGGTCAGCATGGTCAGAATACTCGCCAGTCGATCACGCATTTCACTGCGCGCCACAATCATGTCCAAGGCACCGTGCTCAAGCAGAAACTCACTGCGCTGGAAGCCCGGCGGCAGCTTTTCACGCACGGTTTGCTCAATCACCCGTGGACCGGCAAAGCCGATCAGCGCATTCGGCTCGGCAACGTTCAGATCACCCAGCATGGCCAGGCTGGCTGACACACCGCCGTAGACTGGATCGGTCATGACCGAGATGAACGGAATGCCCTCCTCCTTCATCTTGGCCAAAGCGGCACTTGTCTTGGCCATTTGCATCAGCGAGAACAGGGCTTCCTGCATGCGCGCACCGCCCGAGGCCGCAAAGCACACATAGGGAATACGCTCACGCAGGGCAATCTCGGCGCCCCTGACGAAACGCGCGCCGACCACACTACCCATGGACCCACCCATGAAATTGAATTCGAAGGCGCTGGCAACGATCGGGTTACCTTTCAGGCGCCCCTGCATAACCACCAATGCATCCTTTTCACCGGTATCTTTCTGAGCAGCACTCAACCTGTCCTTGTACTTCTTGCTGTCGCGAAACTTCAAACGATCCACCGGTTCCAGCTCGGCTGCCACCTCGGTGCGGCCTTCCTTGTCGAGGAAGATATCCAGTCGACGGCGGGCATTGATGCGCAGGTGGTGGTTGCACTTGGGGCAGATATCCAGGTTCTTTTCCAGCTCCGGGCGATACAGCACGGCGTCGCAGGATGGGCATTTGCGCCACAACCCTTCGGGCACACTGCTCTTCTGCGTTTCCGAACGCACAATGGAGGGTATCAGTTTGTCCACCAGCCAGTTGCTCATCGCCAATCCTTCTTTCGTTGTCTGCTTTACCTAAGGGAATTGCTGCTCAACGATCCATTGCCGAGCGCATCTCACGGATGATATTGCCAATTGCACTGCGTGCCGCCTCCGGCTGTGCCGTATGGCTGGCAATCTGATTGACCAGCACCGAGCCGACAACTACGCCATCTGCCACCGTGGCAACCGCTGCGGCCGTAGCCCCATCACGAATACCAAAACCCACACCTATGGGCAAATCGGTGATAGTGCGCAGCCTGTCCAATTTAACAGCTACATCACTGACGTCCAGTGCACTGGACCCGGTCACACCCTTGAGTGAAACATAATAGACATAACCACTGGCCCGACTACAGATTTTTGCAGCGCGATCCAGCGTGGTCGTGGGAGACAGCAGGAAAATGGTGTCCAGCCCACGCGCCTGAAACAGGCCTGTGATCTCGTCGGCTTCTTCAGGCGGCAAATCAACCGTCAATACCCCATCAACGCCAGCGTCCAACGCCGCATCGGCGAAGGCTTCATAGCCCATGCGCTCGACCGGATTCAGATACCCCATGAGCACCACGGGGGTAGTCTGATTGGTCTCGCGGAAGGTTTTCACCATACCCAGCACCTGGGTCAGGCTGACATGGTGCAGCAAGGCCCGCTCCATCGCCTGCTGAATCACCGGACCATCGGCCATGGGATCAGAGAAGGGAATGCCCAGCTCGATCACGTCGGCCCCGGCTGCCACCAGATCATGCATCAATGGCAGGGTCATCTGCGGATCCGGGTCACCGGCCGTTACATAGGGAATAAGGGCCTTGCGACCATCACGCTTGAGGTTGTCAAAACAGGATTTGATTCGGCTCATAGTGCTCTCGTTCAGATACTGATGCCGTCAATGCCGGCCACGGTATGAATATCCTTATCACCACGACCAGACAGGTTGACCACAATATGCTGGTCAGCACGCATGCTAGCAGCCAATTTCATGGCGTAAGCCACAGCGTGGCTGGACTCCAGTGCAGGCATGATGCCCTCTACCTGAGTCAGCTCACGAAACGCCGCCAGGGCTTCGTGGTCGGTAGCGTCGACATAATTGACTCGTCCCACGTCTTTAAGCCAGCTGTGCTCAGGGCCTACACCGGGATAGTCGAGACCGGCAGACACCGAGTGGGTCTCGATAATCTGACCGGCATCATCTTCCATCAGATAGGTTCGATTGCCGTGCAATACGCCGGGACGACCAGCCGCAAGCGGCGCCGCATGTTGACCCGTGCTGATCCCCAAACCACCGGCTTCGACGCCATACATGGCCACTGAAGCATCTTCAAGGAAAGGATGAAACAGGCCGATGGCATTGGAGCCACCACCCACACAGGCTACCAGCGCATCTGGCAAACGCCCAAACTGCGCCAGAGACTGGGCACGTGCCTCACGGCCGATAACGCACTGAAAATCGCGGACCAGCTTTGGGTAAGGATGCGGCCCGGCCACGGTACCAATAATGTAAAAAGTATCGTCAATATTGGTTACCCAGTCGCGCATCGCCTCGTTCATTGCGTCCTTGAGGGTTTTCGATCCTGAGGTCACGGGAATGACTTCAGCGCCCAGCAACTTCATGCGGTAGACATTCAGGGACTGGCGCTTGACGTCCTCGGCCCCCATATAAACCTGGCACTTCAGCCCCAGACGCGCAGCCACAGTGGCGGTAGCTACTCCATGCTGACCGGCACCCGTTTCAGCGATAACCCGTGGCTTACCCATATGTTTGGCCAGCAGGGCCTGCCCAATGGTGTTGTTAACCTTGTGCGCGCCGGTGTGGTTCAGATCTTCGCGCTTAAGCCAGATCTGGGCGCCGCCCACCTTGGCGGTCAGACGCTCAGCCAGATACAGGGGCGAAGGCCGACCTACATAGTGCGCCAGATCGTGGTCAAACTCGGCCTGGAATTCGGGATCAGCAGACAGGCGCGTATACAACGCCTCCAGCTCCTCAAGCGCATCCATCAGGGTTTCTGAAACAAAGCGGCCACCATAGGGGCCAAAATGGCCACGCTGATCGGGAACCGCTGAAAAGTCAGTCGGAGTTGAGTCAGACACGCTTCACCTCATGAATAAAAGAATTGATTCTGTCCCGGTCCTTGATGCCCTTGGCCTTCTCAACGCCACCACTGACATCGACCGCCCAGGGTTGAGAAAGACGAATGGCCGAGACCACGTTATCGGTCTCCAGGCCACCCGCCAGGATCAAGGGCCAACTGCGCTCACGCGGAATCAACGACCAGTCAAAGGCCTCTCCGGTGCCGCCAGGAACGCCAGGCTTGAAACTGTCCAGCAGGATTCCCGCAGCGCTCGGCCAGCCCTTTGCCAGCGCATTCAGATCGTCGCCAGACTGCACTCGCAAGGCCTTGAGATAAGGCCGATGAAATTGCAAGCAGAAGGACTCCGGCTCGTTGCCGTGAAATTGCAGCATATCCAGCGGAACCTGAAAGAGAACAGCTCTGATCTCCTCAGCTGTGGCATCGACGAACAGACCAACAGTGGTCACAAAGGGCGGCAAGGCCGCGACTATGGCTGCCGCCTGCTCGGCATTGACCGCTCGGGGACTGGCCGGGTAAAACACCAGCCCAATCGCATCGGCACCTGCCTCAGCAGCTGCCAGAGCGTCCTCAATACGGGTTATGCCACAGATTTTGATTCGCGCCATGAACGGATAATTACCTGAATTCTATTGCCGCCGATAGTAGCAGATGCCATGTCCAGCGTCAGTCGTCGAGCTCATTCAGTGCCGATAGAAAATGTGGCCCCATATAGCGTTGCGGCAGAACGAAGCGGTCAGGATAGGTAACATCAACCAGATACAGACCAAAGGCCGGTGCCGTCAGGCCGCCCTCACGGCGGCAGGTGGCTTGCAAAACTTCGCCGGCCCACTCAACTGGCTTTTCCCCGCAGCCAATCTGCATCAACACCCCAGCAATATTGCGCACCATATGATGAAGAAAGGCATTGGCACGAATATCCAGAACAATGAACTTGCCAAACCGCTGTAACCTTAGGTGATGCACGCGTTTGATTGGCGATTTGGCCTGACAGGCCAGCGCTCGATAGGAAGTAAAATCATGTTCGCCTACCAAGGGCAAAGCGGCCTGCTGCATACGGCCAATATCCAGCGGACGGTAATTCCAGGTCACTTCATGGGCCAGATGGGCCGGCCTGACGGGGTCGTTATAAATCACGTAACGGTAGCGCCTCGCCATGGCGGAAAACCGCGCATGAAAATCTCCAGGAACTTCCTGAGCCCAAGCCAGGCTGACATCGGGTGGTAAATTGGCGTTGGCACCGTGAATCCAGTTGGTTGGCGTACGAATGGCGTCGGTATCAAAATGCACAATCTGACAGGACGCATGCACACCCGCATCGGTACGACCGGCACAGGATAGCGTGACAGGGTGATTAGCCACACGCCCCAGCGCCTTTTCGACCACTTCCTGAACACTCTTGACGCCGGGCTGCTGACGTTGCCAGCCACGGTATTGGGTGCCCCGATACTCGATGCAGGCAGCCACCCTTGAAACAACAGCGGCCGCCCCTTGGGCGGCCGCATCAGACAATGTACTACTCATCGCTTAATCAAGACGCCCCATCATTTCCTGCGCATCCTGCTTCTGCTGATCATTACCTTCTTCAAGCACTTCGGCAAGAATATCCCGAGCACCTTCGTTGTCACCCATGTCGATGTAGGCACGCGCAAGATCAAGCTTGGTAGCGCACTCATCGGTACCAGAGAGGAAGTCGAAATCATCTTCATCGTCTTCTTCATCACGCACTGGTTGCGCTTCAACAACCGGCTCGGACTCTGGTAGATCGAAGGAAGGAACTTCATCTGCGGTTTCGGCTTCAGCGCCTCCATCCAGACCAGCCAACTCGGCCTCAAGATCGAGCATCTCGTCGTCTGACAGAGACAGGCCTGCCGCCGGCGCTGGCTCTTCTTCAGCCTCTGGCTCGGACAAGTCGCCCATAGCCTCCATTTCGGCGATCAAACTGTCAGGTTCAAGATCTTCAGTCAGTGACAGATCGAAGTCCTCATCCAGACTGAACTCGGTCTCGGCAGCGGGTTTATCGGCGGCAGCTGGGGTGTCATCAAGACTGAAGTCAAGGGTGACATCGCCTGCTTCAACCGCGGCCTCTGGCGCCGACGAAGCTACAGGCTCATCAGCCAAACCCGTGGTCAGGCTGTCGTCCAGATCAAAATCCAGATCAAAACCTTCATCGCTGGCGGCTTCAGATTCGCTCTGAACTTCTTCTGTGGTCGAATCAAGTTCGAAACCACTGAAGTCAAAGTCATCCGAGTCCTGCGATGGTGCCTGAACCTTGGCCACATCATTGAGCTCATCAACCTCGACGTAGTCATCATCAATCAGCTCGGCAGCAGCAACGCCAGCCGAAGCCATAGCGGCCATCAGCGGGAATCGAGCATCCAGTGCATCTACCTGGTCATTGACGTCGCCGCGGGCGCGCAAAGCAGAGGCCTGTTCGGCATAACCCTGCTTGTTACCTTGCAGCGCTTCAACCTCCATAAGCTTGAGACGAAGTTCGCTACGCTCTGGCTCGTCTTCAATGCCTGCCTTAAGTACGGAGGCGGCTTCTTCAAGCTTGCCATAGGCAAGCAAGGCATCCGCTTCCAGCATGGCATCCTGAGCTATGTCCAGTGGCTGTTCAGTCTCGGTTTCATCCTGCTCGAAACCCTGAAGCGCCACATTAAACTCATTGGCGTCGGAGGCTTCCTGCTCTGCAGGCTGGTCCTGCATGGAGCGCGCGATAAAGTTATCTGCCATCTCTTCTTCACGGCGGGCATTACGACGCGCCAGTGCCATCAGAATCAGCAAAAGGATAAGAAGGAGTACTGCGCCACCGCCAAGCAGGAACAGCTGATTCTGCATCAATCGTTGCAGCAGAGCCTGGGGACCCTGCTCTGTAACAGGTGCACTGTCGGTTACCGGAGCCGGGGTAACCGGTGCAGGTACTTGCTCTGCCACAGGCTGCTCGGGTTCAGGGGCAACAACAATCTCTGTCTTTTCTGTTTCTTCGGCTTCAGTCGCCTTGGGGTCTACCGGCTTTTTGTCAGATATGCTGGTGTCGGCTTCAGCCGTATCTGCATCAGCCTCATCCACTTTTGACGTTTCTGCACTCTGCTCTTCAGTTTCGACCAGTGCAGTGTCAGTATCAGCGAGGCTCGACTCGGTCGCCGCTAACGGGTCAACCTGCGCCAGATCTGTGTCAGTTGCAGCAACATCGGCTGCTGCATCTTCGCCAAGTTGGCCCTGAAGCGTAGCCAACTGGGTGTCTTTGAGTTCAAGCAGACGTTGCAGGGTTTCCATCTGCGCCTGCATCTCGCTCAAGCGAGCATCTGCTTCAGCTTTTTCACGACCAAGGGAGTCCAGTTGCTCTTTGGTCATATCCAACTGGTTGCGCAACTGCACAGCCGCATTGGCATCAGGCGACTCCGAGCCACCTTGCCCTTCAGCGTCACCACCAGCAACGAGACGCAAAGCGTCTTCCGTCTTGGCTGTCTCAGGCGCTGCCGTTGCTACATCCTGCTGACGGGCATCCAGTTGGCGCTGGGCAGGCGCGGCCTGACGTGCGGTCTGCCAGGCTGTATTCTGGGCGGCAACCTGATTGATCGCATCACCCTGCCCGCGCTTGGCCGCATCGGCAGCGCTGGGCATTTTCAGCGTCTGGTTGGCGCGCATGCGATTGATATTGCCATCAATAAAAGCACCGGGATTGAGATCTTGGATTGCCAACATGGTTTGATGAACCGAAGCACCTGCCGGGCGGTTTGCAAGAGCGATTTCCCACAAGGTGTCATTGCGCGTCGTAGTTATCTCACCAGCAACCGCAGGGGTTGTCGGAGTCGGTGCAGTGGCAGCAGGGCTGGACGGTGCTGCAGGCGTTGACCGAGGCATACCCGGGGCAACCACTGGCTCGCGGGGTTGGGCAGGGGCAACACGAACCGGGGCTGTCACAGGCGCAGCGATGGGGGCTGCCGCGCGGACTGGAGCGGGGTCATACAGAGGTGGATCAAGCAACAGGGTGAATTCACGCAAAACCCGCCCGGAAGGCCAGCGTACTTCCATGAGGAAGTTCAGGTAAGGCTCGCGCACGGGGCGCGTGGAAGTGATGCGGATAACAGATCGGCCGTTGGCGGTGACCACCGGAGTAAAGGTCAGATCCGTCAGAAAGAACGGACGCTCCAGGCCTGCACGGCCAAACTCATCGGGTGATGCCAGCGCAGGCAGAATCTCCTGACTGGACAAATCCCTCACCTGCAGTAGCTCAATCTCCGCTTCAAGCGGCTGATTCAAGGCCGACCGCAGGTTAATATCTCCGACTCCCAGAGCCTGAGCCACGTTCGATGACATCAGAGCGCTTGCTGCGGCGACAGCCAAAACCAGTTTGCGAACCATAGCGAAGTTCCTTTGCTTTTATCGTTTTCTCTCGCGTCAACAGATCCCGTTGCTAACGTACCGACCCCAGAACGGATCCCCATCCGGCACACAACAACCTGACAACCCTTTAATCCATAATCCCACTTAACGGGACAAACCTAACCTGCTTAATACGAATTCCACAGCAAGTATTGATTACAAATAGTCTTTTATCAACAGGCGAAGCCCTTCAAGGGCATTCAGAACCACACCTTTTCGAAGATTATCAGACACAATCCACATATTCAGCCGATGCATGTCGATTGAATCATGGCGTAAACGCCCGATCCAGACCAGATCAGAGCCAGTAGCTTCAGTCACTGGCGTTGGATAGCCGTCTGCTGCAGGCTTGTCCAGCAATTTGACCGACGGCAGCTTGCGGATCAAGCTAACCAGGCGTTTCAGCGGCATGACATCCTGCGTTTGCACCTGAACAACAGCGGCAGTTCCATAGAATACCGGTACCACAATCGCCGTCGCACTGACCGGCATATCAGCCTGTTGCAGAATGCGCCTGAGATCCTCTTCCACCTCGCGCTCCTGCGCTGTCGAGCCCTGCTCGTCAATTTCGCCGGTGCGCGGCAGCAGATTGAACGCAGCCTGCTTGGGCAAGGCGCCCGCCTCCGCTGGCTGACCGTTGAGCAAACGACCGGTTTGTAGTGCCAACCCTTCGACCGCGTCGAGATTAAGGGTGGACATCGACTGATAGGTCGCCACCGTGACGGATTGCACCCCGGCCTCAGCGGCAATCGCACTCAACAGGGCGGCCAATTGAACCGCTTGACTGCCGGGCGTGGCGATTATGGCGGGCCAGCTTACATCTTCAAGTACGCCCGGATTGACACCACTGACCAGCAACGGTACGTCGGTCTGAGCACGAAAATGTCCGCTGGCATCAATAACCGAGCAACCGGCGGCCAGTGCCTTCTCGGCCCAGATGGCTGCAACCGCCGGCTCACAGAAAAACACTACCGCCTTGACAGCGGAAAAATCGAAACGCTCCAGCGGCTCGACCTTGACGCTTTGCCCCTTGTACATCAGCCGGCCGCCAGCATTGCTTTCCTCATCGACAAGTCGCAATTGCGCGATGCCGACATCGTGATCGTCAAGCACATTCACCAATACATCGCCAACCAGGCCCGTCACGCCGACGATTGCCACATCACAGCTTTTGCTCATGCCTTGTTACCTCGACTTAAAAACAAAGGGCACCACGACGCGTGCCGAGGTGCCCCTGAATGACCAGCGCAGCTGAATCAGCTCTCCTGGATAATCCGCAACATACGACGCAGAGGCTCTGCAGCCCCCCACAGCAACTGATCACCGACGGTGAACGCCGAAAGATACTGTGAGCCCATGTTCAGTTTACGCAGACGACCCACCGGAACCGTCAAGGTACCGGTTACCGCGGTTGGCGTCAGATCGCGCAGGGTATCTTCCTTGGTGTTGGGCACAACCTTCGACCAGGGGTTATGTTCCTGCAGCAGGGATTCAATATCCGCCACCGGGACATCCTTGTTCAATTTGATGGTCAGTGCCTGGCTGTGGCAGCGCATGGCACCGATACGCACGCAGATACCATCTACGGGAATCGGACGACCGCTGCGACCAATGATCTTGTTGGTTTCAGCCTGGGCTTTCCACTCTTCGCGGCTTTGCCCGTTGGGCAGTTGCTTATCGATCCAGGGAATCAGGCTGCCAGCCAGCGGCACGCCAAAGTTGTCCACCGGAAAGGATTCGCTGCGCAGCGTCGCGGCAACACGACGGTCAATCTCCAGAATCGCACTGGCAGGATCGGCCAATTGATCGGCAACGGAGGCGTTGACCGCGCCCATCTGACTGATCAACTCACGCATATTCTGGGCACCGGCGCCACTGGCAGCCTGGTAGGTCATCGCGCTCATCCACTCGACCAGGCCCTGCTCAAACAGCCCACCCAGAGCCATCAACATCAAGCTGACAGTACAGTTGCCGCCGACGTAGGTCTTGACGCCGTCACGTAGGGCCTGATCGATGTTGCGACGATTGACCGGATCCAGAATGATCACCGAGTCATCTTCCATGCGCAGCGTGGAGGCCGCATCAATCCAGTAGCCCTGCCACCCTTCAGCGCGCAGCTTGGGGTAAACGGCCTGCGTGTAATCACCACCCTGACAGGTGATGATGACATCCAGCTGCTTCAAAGACGCGATATCGAAAGCATCCTTGAGTGGCGGCGTATCCTTGCCAATATCAGGGCCTTTGCCACCGACATTAGAGGTGGTAAAGAACACCGGATCGATGCTGGCGAAGTCGTTTTCTTCGCGCATGCGTTGCATCAATACCGAGCCGACCATGCCACGCCAGCCAACCAGACCTACTTGTTTCATAACAACACCCCCCCATGGGGTAAGAATTCAAAGACAACTACGCCCGGATTTACCGGGCGCAGCGCAAAGCCGGACAGACTACAGGTTTTTCAGCGCTGCTACCACGGCCGCACCCATTTCCGCTGTGCTGACACGCTGGCAGCCCTCGGACATGATGTCACCAGTGCGCAGACCTTGATCAAGCACCAGGCTCACAGCGCGCTCAATGGCATCGGCCGCGGCGAGCTCGGCAAAGCTGTAGCGCAGCATCATGGATACCGAGAGTATCGTGGCCAAAGGATTGGCAATACCCTGCCCGGCGATATCCGGCGCACTGCCGTGACAGGGTTCGTACATACCCTTGTTGTTGGCATCCAGCGACGCCGAGGGCAGCATGCCAATGGATCCGGTCAGCATGGAAGCCTGATCAGACAGAATATCGCCAAACAGGTTATCGGTGACGATCACGTCAAACTGCTTGGGTGCGCGTACCAGCTGCATGGCGGCATTGTCGACATACATGTGCGTCAACTCAACCTCTGGATAGTCAGCCGCCACTTCCAGGACCACTTCACGCCACAACTGGCTGGACGCCAGTACGTTGGCCTTGTCCACCGAACAAAGCTTTTTATTGCGCACCATGGCCATGTCAAAACCGACCTTGGCTATGCGACGGATTTCACTCTCGCTGTAGGGCAAGGTGTCAAAGGCCATGCGTTCGCCGTTATCCAGCAACTTGCGCGCGCGCGGCTGGCCAAAATAGATACCGCCGGTCAATTCCCGCACAATCAGGATATCCAAACCCGATACCACCTCAGGACGCAACGTGGAGGCCGCTGCCAATTGCGGATAGAGAATCGCCGGACGCAGATTGCCGAACAGCCCCAGTTCAGAGCGAATTTTCAGCAGACCGCGCTCAGGTCGCAGGGCAGGCTCGATACTGTCCCACTTGGGTCCGCCCACGGCGCCCAGCAACACAGCATCGGCATCGCGGGCACGCTGCAAGGTTTCATCAGCCAGCGGAGAGCCGTAACGGTCATAGGCTGCACCGCCCAGATCATCAAACTCAAGATCAACACCCAGACCGAACTTGTCACTGGCCAGTTCCAGCACCTTGACGGCCTCGGCCATAATTTCCGGACCGATACCGTCGCCGGGAAGAATTAATATGTTCTTCATTGTCTTTGTTGCTCCAAAACGGGTGAAAAGGCTGAACGCTGAAAGCTTGAGGCTTGAGGCTTGAGGCTTGAAGATCTCGACCTTCAAGCCTACGGCGTTCAGCCTGACGCTGCGTGCGTCAAAACTATTTGATAACGCCAAACAACCAGGGCTGGGCGGCCTTGTGTCCGGCCTCAAAAGACCGGATATCCTCGGCATTTTCAAGGGTCAGACCAATGTCATCCAGGCCATTGAGCAGGCAATGCTTGCGAAAGGCATCAATGTCGAAGTCATAGGTCTTGCCATCTGGCCGGG
This sequence comes from Halopseudomonas sp. 4NH20-0008, assembly GCF_057548395.1. Classification (NCBI taxonomy): domain Bacteria; kingdom Pseudomonadati; phylum Pseudomonadota; class Gammaproteobacteria; order Pseudomonadales; family Pseudomonadaceae; genus Halopseudomonas; species Halopseudomonas sp. 4NH20-0008. The sequence goes on along the minus strand of NZ_BAAJMD010000011.1, from coordinate 18,047 downwards.
TCACCCGCTGCGCGGCCAGATCCACATCAAGGCTATACCCTTCGACAAGCTCGGCCTGCTTGAACAGCTCGTCAATATCATCTTCATCTAAAACAATAGGTAACAGTCCATTCTTGAAGCTATTGTTATAGAAAATATCGGCAAAACTCGGCGCCAGAATGGCGCGAAAACCATATTCTTCTAACGCCCATGGTGCATGCTCGCGGCTTGAGCCACAGCCAAAGTTCTTGCGTGCCAGCAACACACTGGCACCCTGGTAACGCGGTTGATTAAGCACAAAGTCGGGGTTCTTCGGGCGCTGTGAGGCGTCCTGGTCCGGCAGGCCTTCGTCCAGGTAGCGCCACTCGTCAAACAGATTCTGACCGAAGCCGGTGCGCTTGATCGACTTGAGGAACTGCTTGGGTATGATCTGGTCCGTGTCTACATTGGCACGGTCCAACGGCGCTACCAGTCCGGTATGCTGGGTAAAGGGCTTCATGCGCGGGCCTCCTGAGTGAGCATCTCGCGTACATCAACAAAATGGCCGGCAATAGCCGCCGCTGCAGCCATGGCCGGACTGACCAGATGGGTACGACCACCGTTACCCTGACGCCCTTCGAAGTTGCGATTGGAGGTCGAGGCACAGTGCTCGCCCGACTCAAGGCGGTCCGGATTCATAGCCAGACACATCGAACAACCCGGATCGCGCCACTCAAAACCGGCGTTCCTGAAGATCACATCCAGCCCTTCCTGTTCGGCCTGCTCCTTGACCAGACCTGAGCCCGGCACCACCATCGCCTGCTTGATACTGGCGGCCACTGTGCGGCCCTTGGCGACCTCGGCAGCCGCGCGCAAATCCTCGATCCGCGAATTGGTGCAGGAGCCAATAAAGACCCGATCCAGCTGGATCGAGGTTATCGGCTGATTTGCGCTCAGACCCATGTACTTGAGCGCACGGGAAATGCCACCACGTTTGACCGCATCCGCTTCATTGGCCGGGTCAGGTACCAGCGCATCAACTGACACCACCATTTCCGGGGACGTACCCCAGGAAACCTGCGGCTTGATGTCGCTGGCGTCAAGTTCTACCACCGTATCAAACACGGCATCCGGATCCGATACCAGATCCTGCCAGGCCGCCACAGCCCTGTCCCAATCGGCACCTTTGGGCGCATATGGGCGACCGCTGACATAGTCACGGGTCTTCTCGTCAAAAGCGACCATGCCAACCCGCGCACCCGCCTCGATGGCCATATTGCAAACAGTCATGCGTCCTTCCATCGACAAGTCGCGGATGGCTGAGCCAGCAAACTCGATAGCATGACCGTTACCACCGGCAGTACCAATCTTGCCAATGACTGCGAGCACCACATCCTTGGCTGTGACGCCAAAACCAAGTTTACCCTCGACCTTGACCAGCATGTTCTTCATTTTTTTGGCTACCAGGCACTGGGTTGCCAAAACATGCTCAACCTCGGAGGTGCCAATACCATGGGCCAGTGCCGCGAAAGCGCCGTGGGTGGCCGTATGGGAGTCACCACAGACCACGGTCATGCCCGGCAGGGTGGCGCCCTGCTCCGGTCCGACCACATGCACAATACCCTGCCGGCGATCAGTCATTTCGAACTGGACGATGCCAAAGTCATGGCAATTGTCATCCAGGGTAACCACCTGCAACTTGGACACCTGATCTTCAATACCGGAAATGCCAGCTGCACGATTGGTAGTAGGCACGTTATGATCCGGGGTTGCCAGGTTGGCATCGATTCGCCAGGGCTTTCGACCGGTCAGACGGAGTCCCTCAAAGGCCTGCGGCGAAGTCACTTCGTGCAACAGGTGACGATCGATATACAGCAAGGCAGAACCATCATCACGCTGCTTGACCAGGTGGCTATCCCACAATTTGTCATAAAGGGTTTTGGCGGACATGCTCAACTCCTGACGGTAACAGTGCCGGACTGCATCGACTGATCCAGTAACCGGTAAACCATGTCAGCATCATAAAAGCTGGTAAGTGATAAAACAAATTCATATTATTCATGCATTCGATAACCATATGGAATGCATGAATATGGATACCGCCAATCTGAGTGCCTTTCTTGCTGTGGCCGAACATGGGTCCTTTTCCCGCGCGGCCGAGCAATTGCATCTTACCCAGCCAGCCATAAGCAAACGCATTGCGGCACTGGAGCAGCAGCTCGACGTTCGCCTGTTCGACCGGATTGGTCGGCAGGTCGGCCTGACCGAGGCCGGACGTGCACTGCGCCCCAGGGCAGAGCAGATTCTGGTCACCCTGGCGGACACCCGCCGAGCGCTGAGTAATCTGTCGAATCAGGTCAACGGTCGCCTGAGCATGGCCACCAGCCACCACATTGGCTTGCATCGCTTGCCCGCGGTACTCAGGCAGTTCACCGGACGTTATCCCCAGGTCGCGCTGGACATTCAGTTTCTGGACTCGGAAGTGGCCTACGATAAGGTCCTGCACGGCCAGATCGAGCTGGCTGTGATCACCTTGGCCCCGACCCTGGATGCGCCGCTGCAGGCGCGTTTGATCTGGCAGGATCCGCTGGATTTTGTGGTCGCCCCAGACCACCCACTGGCCAGACAGAAGCAGGTCAGTCTGGCTGAACTCGCCCGTTATCCGGCAGTCTTTCCCGGCACCAACACCTTTACCCATCGCGTAGTCAGTCAACTCTTTGCCGAACAACAAGTGACGCCGATGATCAGCATGAGCACCAATTATATGGAAACCATTAAAATGATGGTTTCCATTGGCCTGGCCTGGAGCGTTCTGCCCCGCACCATGCTGGACAGCCAGGTAACCCGCCTTGACATCCCAGACACTCAACTGCAAAGGCAGTTGGGCGTTATCTGGCACAGTGGCCGCAGTCTGTCGAATGCTGGCCAGGCATTTCTTCAGGAACTTGGCTGCAATGAAGCAATTTGACACCGATCCCCTTGGCAGCATTCTGCGCAAGAGCTACCTTGTATAAAGCGTGACCAATAAAAGTTATAACCAACGGACTGTCCGCTAGGACGCATTTCAGGAACCGTTTCATGCTGCATGTGCCGGGCCTCGATAAGGTCAATCCCGATGATCACCGGGATGACGCCTTCAAATCCCTGTTCCACCGCATGCCAATCGCCAGCATGCTGGTCGAGGCAGAGACCAGTCGCGTCCTCGATGTGAACCGGGTGTTTGTAAGCCTTTTTGGCTGGCAGCATGGACAAATTGTTGGGCAGTTGTCCTCTGAATCGCCTTTATGGGTCAGCAAGCAGCTACGTCGCAAGCTACTTGAGCAATTCAAACGCGATGGCCAGCTGGACCAATTCGAAGCTGTTTTCCGGTGTGCCGATGGTTCGTTCAAGACTTGTGTCGTGTCGATGGAGAATATTCAAGTCAACGGTGTCGCCTGCCGACTCTCCATGGCCCATGATATCACCGCCCGAATTCAGGCAGAGCAGGCACTCAGAACCTCTGAAGAAAAGTACCTGAAGGCATTCAATGCCAGCCATGAAGCGATCATGGTCATGGACCTGGAGTCCGACCACCTGCTTGAGATCAATCACAGTTTCCAGCGCATCACCGGGATGGACAACGACCAGGTAATCGGCCGCACACTAATGGACCTCGGACTGCTGGATGCCGACACCCACGCACGCCTGGATCGGATTTATCAGCAGAATGGCCGACTGCGTAACATAGAAGTGAGTGTCACGCATGCAAAAGGCAAAAAACTTGATCTGTTGCTCTATGCCGAGCCGGTCAAGGTAAACGGCCGCGACTGCCTGGTCGTTACTGCCCACGACATAACAGTCCGCAAGCAACGTGACCAGGCTCTACTGGAAAGCCAGGAACGCCTCAATCTCTCGCTTGACGCAGCGCAGATGGGCATCTGGGACTGCAATCCGCAAACCGGCCTGCTGCACTGCTCGCCACGAGCCGCTCAGCTACATGGTTATCCTGTCATGTCGTGGAACGGGCCGATTACCGAGTTCATGCGCAGCATTCCTGCTGAAGACAGACGGGCGTTACGTAGGGGCTATATCGCCATTGTCCGGGGAGATCAGAGCCGCTATCGGCTGGCTTATCGCACCATGGTTCCCGGCAAGGCGACCCGCTGGCTGGAAGTAACAGCAAAGATCCATCGTGATTCGCAGGATAAGGTCATCCGCATGGTCGGCACCCTGATGGATATCACCGAGCGGCGACGCAGCGAACAGGAGTTGATGCTCAGCGAAGCCAAGTTTGCCTCCCTGTTTCAAGGTGCTCCGGACCCGTATACGCTGATCAACGCAACCAATCACGCCATTATTGAAGTCAACAAAAGCTTTATTGAAACCTTTGGTTATCAACCACAGGACGTGGTTGGCAAAACAGCACTCGAAGCCGGACTCTGGCATGAACCGCATAAGCGGCCGGCGGTCATCCAGCAGATTTTGCGCGAAAAGGCTCTCAAGGGAGTGGAGATCGATTTTCGCACCCGTGACGGCAGCGTCATCACCTGCGAGGTTTCAAGCAGTTATATCAACATCAACCGTCAACTCTGCATGCTGTCTACCTTCAAGGACATTACCGCACGCAACCAGGCGATCGCACAGCTCAAAGCGTCAGAGGACAAGTTTTCCCGTGCCTTCAGGGCCAGTCCGGACTCCATCAGCATTACCGAGCGCAATAGCGGACGCTATCTGGATGTCAATGAAGGTTTTACGCGGCTGACCGGTTTCAATGCCGATGAAGTTATCGGTAAAACGTCCTCTGAGCTGGGCATATGGACTGATCCGGCTGACCGCAGGGCGCTACTGGCCGACCTCGACAAGGAAGGTCGCATACGTCATCGGGAAATGCTTGTCACCGGTAAACATGGCAAGCAGTTGATGGTTGCGGTGTCACTTGAGCCCATCGAGGTCAATGATCTGGACTGCATCATGATGACTGCCAGGGATGTGACCGAGCAAAAACTGATTGAGGCCCAGGTCAAGCACCTTGCCTACCACGACGCCCTCACTGACCTACCGAATCGGCTACTGTTAACCGATCGCCTGAAGCAGGCGCTGGCGCTTTGTGAACGTCAGCATCAGCAAGGTGCCCTGCTGTTCTTTGACCTTGACCACTTCAAGCATATCAACGATTCACTCGGGCATTCCTGCGGTGACGCCGTATTGCAGGAGGTTACCCGGCGCCTGCTTGGGCAAGTACGCCGGATCGATACTGTCGCCAGACTCGGTGGTGATGAGTTCGTCGTTCTGCTCTGCGGCCTGGAAGGTAAATTGTCAGTGATTGAGAAGCAGGTCAGGCAAAGTGCTGCAAAGCTACTGGCTGAATTGTCGACTCCCATGCTGATTGAAGGCCACAGCTTGCAGCTGAGCTGCAGTATCGGTATTGCTTTGCTGCCCGAACACGGTGACTCACCGGAAGACCTGCTCAAGCGCGCCGATATAGCGCTGTATCAAGTCAAAGCCGGAGGCCGAAACGGCATGGCCTTCTTTGAGCAGGCGATGCAGGTTGCTGCCAGCGAACGACTGTCGGTGGAGAGTGAGCTGCGTCAGGCGCTGGTCAAAAATGAGTTTCGGCTTTTTTATCAGCCGCAGTTTGACGCTCAACTTCAGCGCATCATCGGCGCAGAGGCACTGATACGCTGGCAGCATCCTGAAAAAGGCATGACCGGCCCGCTAAGCTTCATTCACGTGCTCGAAGAAAGCGGCATGATACTGGATGTCGGTAATTGGGTTCTGCTGGAGGCCTGCAAGCTCATTGCAAGACTGCTGGACCAGAGTCAGATCAATGCAGATCAGTTCAGTCTCAGCGTAAACATCAGCCCACGGCAGTTCCGCCAGCCTGACTTTGTCGAGCGGGTTGACTCGGCAATCAGCAACCTGAACATTCCACCCAGTTGCCTGAAGCTGGAAATCACAGAGAACATCGTTATCCAGAACGTCAATGACACCATTGCCAAGATGCTCGAGCTGCGCGAGATGGGCGTGCGTTTTGCCATTGATGACTTTGGTACAGGCTACTCATCCTTGAGCTATCTGAAACGCTTGCCGCTTGATCAACTCAAGATTGATCAATCCTTTGTGCGCGACTGCACACGGGATCCAAACGATGCCGAGATCATCCGCGCGATTATCGCCATGGCACGTAATCTGAGCCTGGAACTGATCGCCGAAGGGGTTGAAACCGCTGAACAACTGGCGTTTCTGCAGGAACAGTCATGCCATGCCTATCAGGGCTACCTGTTCAGCCCACCGATTGAAGAACAGATGTTTATTGAGCTACTGAAAAAACAGGGCAGATCATGATCTGTTGCCAAATCGCTTCCAATAAAAACTCAATAACGCACAATAGCTGCACTGCCATGCCTCAGGAACGCGCCCTTGACTCTGCACAAGAAAACCCTGGTTGTCTGCAACGAAGATCATCAAAGCCAGCTGGAAGCAATACAAGCCTTCGCCGCTAATGAAGAGATAGCACTGACGGTATTTTCCACAGCACAATTCTTCGAGCGTCCCGGCGAATGCCTTGGCCACTCAGATCATGTCGTCATTGTTGTTGATGAAGAAGACATCACCGAGCACGTGAATCTAGCCAAAACGTTGAATTTTTCCCTGGGCATCATTCCTTCCACCGGCAGAAGCCGTCTGCATAAATGGTTTGGCATTCCCGCTCAACTGGATCAGGCCATAATACTGGCGTTCAGTGATCAGTCAGTGGCCCTTGATATCTTGCGCTGCAACGAGGAAGTGGTCCTGGGCATGGTCATGCTCGGTGAGACGCCCTTCCTCGATCAGCGCAGTAAAACCTATCAAAATCGCCGTTCATCCGGCTGGAAGCACATACTCTACTGGCTGGCCCTGATCTGGAACAGCCTGAAAAACCTTAGGGCAATCAAACCTTTCCCGATCACCCTGACCACCGGCAAAGAGGTCACTATCAAGACCGCGATTACCGGTCTTATCGCCATTGAAAACGACGTCAACAGTGCTGCCGCCAGGCTGATCAATACCAGCCTGTCGGCCCAGGACGGCAAGGTGTCCAGTATTCTCATTGCCCCCAAGTCGATCAGCGAATACCTATCCTTTTTGATCGCCGCCGTGGTTCGTGGTGAAAGTGGTGTCAGCCGCCTTCCCAAAGCCGTCAGCTATATCAAGAGTCAGTACCTTAAAATCGAGTCAGGCAAACCCCTGCGTTATTTCGTCGATGGGCGCCGACGCGAGTCTTCCGTCATTGAGCTGCAGCTCTATGCCGAGGCAGTCCGGATCAATACCGGACCGGCAATGGATGCCGGCGGAAATCGTATTGGCCAACCGAAAGACACCATGAAAGTCGAAAACCTGCCCACTAACCAGGCACGTTTGAGCATGATTCAAAGCCACCTACCCTTGTTTACACGTGCCCTGGAAGATGACTTCAAGGACCTGTTTTTACTCCTGCGTGACAACGCCCAGCTGCATGCCCACTATATCGGGCTGATGGTTCTCAGCGTGGTGGTAGCGACCTTTGGTCTGTTTCTGTCGAGTGCGGCGGTGATTATCGGTGCCATGGTGCTGGCGCCACTGATGGCACCGATCATTTCTCTGGCCATGGGCTTGCTGCGCGGCAACAGCAATCTGCTGCAGCGATCACTGACCACCATAGGCGTGGGTATTTTATTGGCACTGGGCACGTCAGCCCTGCTCGCCCTGCTTATACCGATCGAGAAAATCACCCCGGAAATGGTTGGCAGACTGCATCCCAACCTGCTTGATCTCGGTGTCGCCATTGCCTCGGGGATTGCCGGCGGCTATGCCCACGCCCGCGAAAGCGTCATGAAGAGCCTGCCTGGTGTTGCCATTGCAGTAGCCTTGGTCCCCCCACTGTCGGTAGCCGGTATTGGCATAGGCTGGTGGCAGTGGGACGTTTTCAGCGGCGCCATGCTGCTGTTTGTCACCAACCTTGTCGGTATTGCCCTGAGTGCCGCGCTGACCTTTCTGGTTCTGGGTTACGCCCCGTTGCTTCAGGCTCGACGCGGCCTGCTTATTTCTCTGTTGCTGCTGACAACCGTCGCCATTCCTCTGACGCTGGCCTTTACCGAAATCAATGACCGCTGGCAAATCGAACGCGACTTGACCCGGGAAGCCTTTGTCATCCATGGCAAGGCCCTGGACGTCCAGTCCGCACAGGTCAGCCGACGGGGTGACGGATTATTGATTCGCGGCGAGCTGGTTGCCGATCAGCCGATCCTGGCTGCCGACCTGCAAGCCCTGCGTAGACAGCTTGAGCACCTGTGGAGCCGGCCTGTCTCGTTGGAGCTTGGCACGCGCCTGCGCGTATCCTCCGAGCCACGCTGATAACCCCTGCCTGAACCTATGGGCTGTTCCAGAGTCGAATGATGTGACGCGATTCGCGTCACTGGATTCAACGTACTGGAGTATCACCATGAACAAGTCAATGCTCTCGGGTATTGTGATCGGCGCTGTCGTTGCAACCGCAGGCGGCGCCATTGCAGGCTATAACGCCTTTGCTGACAAAACCCCCAGCCATGCTGAGGTGGTCAATGTTGTTGAGCTGACCGAGACCATCAGGACACCCAGAGAGGTATGCCAGGATGTGCCTGTTACACGGCAACAACCCGTGCAGGATGAAAATCGCATCCTGGGGACCGTGGCAGGTGCAGTTGTAGGCGGCGTCTTGGGTAACCAGGTAGGTGGCGGCAGCGGCAAGAAAATAGCAACCGTTGCTGGCGCTGCTGCTGGCGGCTATGCCGGCAACCGCGTACAGGAAAACATGCAGGCCAATAACACCTACACGACAACCGAAACACGGTGCACTACCCAGTACGACAGTCAGGAAAAGACTGTTGGTTATCAAGTGGAATACCGTATTGGCGAAGAGACCGGCACAGTGCGCATGGATCAGCGCCCAGGTTCGCAAATCCCGCTACAGGACGGCGAACTGGTGTTGAGTTCGAACTAAGCTTTAGCCATCTGAAAAAAGCGACCGTCGGTCTTTGGCCGGCGGTGGTCTCAGCTCTCTCGACACATCTGGATCCAGGTTTCGACCCCGGCAGTACGAAATTTGCTACGCTGCAACGCGAAGTAGAAACGCCGTCTGAAATCCCTTTGCGGCACGGCCAATGGTACCAGGCTACCGCGCCTGAAAGCATCCTGCAGGGTTATTGCTGACAAACACCCTATGCCCAAGCCAGCCTCTACGGCGCGTTTTATGGCTTCGGTATGTTGCAGCTCGAGCAGAATATGCAGCTGTGGCAGCAGTCCGTGCATCGCCCAGTCAAAGTGTTGCCGCGTACCCGACCCCGGCTCACGCACTATCCAGTGCGCCTCAAGCAGCGCGGCATCATCCAGCCAGGGTCGGCCAGCCAAGGCATGATCCGGGGCACAAAACACCACCAGCTCATCATCACGCCACGGCAGCATCTCAAGGTCGGGATGCTGGGTCTCACCTTCTATCAAGCCGATATCCAGTTCGAAGTTCAGTACTTTTTGAACGATGTTGGCGGTATTTTCCACCTCCAGCCTGACCTTGGCACCGGTATGTTCGCGCATATACCGAGCCATGATTTCTACTGCCAGATAATTTCCGATACTCAAGGTGGCACCGACCTTGAGATGCCCAGGATCCTGATGTTGCTCAAGCGCCATTTCCAGACTCCGCGCCTGAGCCATAAGGGATTCCGCCTGAGGTCGTATGCCTTGACCCAGCTCATTGAGCTGCAAGCGCTTACCGATCCGGTCAAACAATTGAACCGAGAACTGGCTTTCCAGGTCGCGCAGGGCACTGCTGGCGGCAGATTGCGACATGGACAGGCTATCTGCCGCGCGGGTCAGATTTTCGTGATAGGCGGTAGCGAGAAAGACTTCAAGCTGACGAAGACTGTATTTCATTATCGGTTTTACCGTTTATATATAGCTAAATAAGTCATTTTACCGATAGGTTAGTCGCAAAGTAGAGTGCCATCAACGTCGAAGATCAAGAGGAAGTAGCGATGGCCGGTTTCAATACTGAGCGTGTTCTTAGCGTCCACCATTGGACAGACAATCTTTTCAGCTTTCGCACGACCCGCGACCCGGGTTTTCGCTTCAAAAACGGTCATTTCATCATGATCGGGCTGGAGGTAGAGGGTCGCCCGTTGATGCGCGCCTACAGTATTGCCAGCCCGAACTACGAGGATACGCTGGAATTTTTCAGTATCAAGGTGCCGGATGGCCCCTTGACCTCCCGCCTGCAGAATATCAATGAAGGCGATCAGATCATCATCAGCAGAAAACCCACCGGCACCCTGGTGCTCGATCACCTGCTGCCTGGCCGCAATCTGTATCTGCTCAGTACTGGCACTGGCTTGGCGCCCTTTATCAGCATCATTCAGGATCCGGAAACCTATGAGCAATATGACAAGGTGATACTCACCCATGGGTGCCGACATGTGCGTGAACTGGCTTATCAGGGCCTGATCAACGAGGAACTGCCAAACCACGAATACTTTGGCGACCTGGTGCGCGACAAGCTGATTTATTACCCGACAGTGACCCGCGAACCATTCCGCAATCAGGGTCGCCTGACTGATCTGATGACCAGTGGCAAGCTATTTGATGACATAGGTCTGCCCGCCTTTGATCTGCAGCAGGATAGATTCATGCTGTGTGGCAGCCCGAGCATGCTCAAGGACTTCTGCACCATACTGGATGAAAGGGGTTTTCAGGAGGCCCGGCATGGCGACCAGGGCCACTATGTGATCGAGCGAGCTTTTGTCGAGAAGTAATGCTCAGGCAAGGGTTGAATGATGCCTTTTATTGCGCTTATTCCACGTAAATCATTTGCCGCGTCATACCGCCGTCGGCAACAAGATTCTGCCCGGTAATAAAACCCGCAGCAGGACTCAACAAGAAGGCAGCCAGCGCGCCAATATCTTCTGGCTGCCCTACCCTGCCCACGGCATGCTGGACATGATCCAGATGGCGCAGTGGATCGCTCCTTTGCTGCTCAGACTCGCGCGTATCAATCCAGCCGGGACTGATGGCATTGACTCGAATATGCGGTCCGAGGCTGACCGCCAGCGCATGGGTCAAGGCAACAAGACCGCCCTTGCTGGCAGCATAGGCTTCGGTATTGGCCTCTGATTGCAGTGCTCGCGTCGAGGCCACATTAACAATACTGCCAGCACTGCTACGCAACATCGGAATAGCATGTTTGCACATCAGAAAGGCCCCCGTCAGGTTGGTACCGATCCAGCGATGCCACTGTTCCAGACTCAACTGCTCGAGCGGACCACTATCCGGATCAGCAATGCCGGCATTGTTAACCAACCCATCAAGACGGCCAAAATCCTCCTCTACCCGTTCAAAGCAGGCTTGCACGCTGAGTTCGTCAGCCACATCCAACGGAACATACTCAACCGTACCCAGGCGCGCCAGGTACTCTGCCGCCGCCTGGCCAGAGAGTTCATCAATATCAGCCAGTACCACTGCCCAACCCTGCCGCAGCAGACTGACTGCTATGCCCAGCCCTATGCCTCGCGCCGCCCCGGTTACCAGGGCGACAGGTTGATCAGTCGTCTGCATTAAGACTCACCCACCCCGCGGACCGGCAAAGAACCAGATAATGAAACCCACAAAGGGGAAAAACAAAACCAGCGCAATCCACAGCACCTTGGCGCCATTGCTCGCGCCACTTTGAACGATATTGATCGCCGCCCAAATGACCAGAAGCAACAATACCAATCCGAGAAAACCGCCACCAAAATTTAAATTCATAGCCAATTCCTTGTGATTTATAAGCTAACTGTAGACCAATGCAGACAAGAAAACGTTCATAACTCCAAGGGCAGGAAGGCCTTGGCCAGGCTCGATCCACTGGGAAGGGCCTGCAGATCTCCAGCCGAGGTGCCGAACTGCAGCACCCGGCAACGTTCACCTGGTACAGGGATTGCCCAATGCTTCAGCTTGGCTGGCAGAAACAACAAATCACCCGGCGCGCAGGCCAATACCAGCAGACTCTTGCCGTGATGCAGGCAGAGAATAGCGCGCCCCCGCACAAAGAGCCTAAAGCCAGCTCGGCCATGACTGTGCTCGGGCTCTATCTCAGCCTCTGAAATCTCGGCATAGCCAGGCACGAATGGTAAATCAACCAGTTGTCTGACGGGAAAATCGGCAATAGCCAGCAATTCAGTGCAAAGCCGGCTGCACGCTTGAATCAGCTCTGCATCGGATGCTATGTCTGCAATACCTGGCAAGGGCAGCGCCTCCAGCCTCACCCCCACCTCCTCAAGCCTTGGCACAATATCCTCAAGATGCGTGAGCACCCTGCGTGCCTGCTGCAGCTCGGAATCCTCATAAACCGCCAAAATACTCATGCGTTTTCACCTTGTTGATTCATCAGTGCAGCAAAGCCTTTTTCATCGAGACGCGCCTGGCAGTGCTCTTGCCAGCAACAGCGCGGCAAAAAGAGAGACCAGAGCAGCGATGGAAAAAGTCCAGACAGCGCCAAGACTGTTCCAGCTGTAACCCGAGTACAAGGCACCTAAGGCTCCGCCGACGCCCGACAAGCTGGCATAAAAGGCCTGACCCTGGCCTTGCAAGGCATCACTGAAGCTACGCTGTACATAGTGAATGGCGGCAACGTGAAAACTGCCAAAGGTGGCCGCATGCAGCAACTGCGCCAGTAGCAGAACAGGTAAATGACCGGCCATGGTACCCAGCAGCAACCAGCGCAAGGAGGCCAGCAGCAGGCTGACCAGTAACAGCTGTTTCAGGGTAAACCGACGCAGCACCTTGGTCATCACCACAAACAAACCGATCTCAGCCACCACGCCCAATGCCCACATGCTGCCGATCAAGGATCGCGAGTAGCCCAGCGCCTCCAGGTGCAAGCTCAAAAAGGTGTAATACGGGCCATGCGACAACTGCATCAGCCCGGCACTGCAAAAGAAAGCCAGCACCCCAGGCCTGCGCAACTGTGCAAAAAAGGCCCCGGCACCGCCCTGCCGTTGTGCTGGAGTCTGCGCTGCAGGTGACTGAACCAGCAGGCTGCAGATAACGATGCCCATAAGAATGGCCAGCATCACGGCGGGATAGCTGTCCAGTCCCTGCTGTTCCAGCACCCAACCGAGCCCCACAACAGTCGCAATGAAACCCACCGAGCCCCAGAGCCGGATCAAACTGTATCGTGCCGATTGCGACCCCAGCTGACTCAGGGTGATCGCTTCGAACTGAGGCAATACGGCATGCCAGAAAAAGCTGTGGAGCGCCATGATCAACGCCAACCACAAATAATCCTGGCGATAAAAAATCCCGCAGAAGGTCAAGGCTGTCAGGGCAGCTCCGAGCCTGACGATGGCCAGCCTCTGACCGCTTGTGTCGCCTAACCAGCCCCATAGGCTTGGGGCGATACAGCGCATCAACATGGGAATCGCGATCAGCTCGCCAATCCGCGCAGCACTGAAACCCAGATGATCAAAATACAATGCCAGAAAAGGGGCCACACCACCCAGAAAGGCAAAGTAAGCGAAGTAAAAGGTCGATAAACGCCAATAGGGCATATCAATACACCACTGACGAACACCCCATCAGAGCTGACCTAATACCGGTGTATTGACCTTCACGTCAGCATTCTGAGCTCTATGCCGCAGCAAGTGATCCATCAGCACCATGGCAACCATGGCCTCGGCAATAGGCGTGGCGCGGATACCAACACAGGGATCGTGGCGACCCTTGGTAATGACCTCGACGGGGTTGCCATGAATGTCGATCGAACGGCCCGGTGTAGTGATACTGGAGGTTGGCTTGAGCGCCAGATGGGCAACGATGGGCTGCCCGGAGGATATACCACCCAAAACGCCACCAGCGTTGTTACTGGTAAAGCCCTCAGGCGTCAATTCATCCCGGTGTTCAGTGCCCAATTGGGCAACCGAGGCAAAACCGGCACCGATCTCCACCCCCTTGACCGCATTGATACTCATAAGGGCATAGGCCAGTTCGGCATCCAGGCGATCAAAGATAGGCTCACCCAGACCCGGGGGCACACCCTCGGCAACGACGGTGATACGTGCACCAACCGAGTTTTGATCACGTCTCAGTTGATCCATAAAGGCCTCCAGTTCCTGTACCTTGTCTGGATCAGGACTGAAAAAGGCATTGTGGTCTACCGAGTCCCAAGACTTGAACGGAATCTCGATGGGACCCAACTGACTCATATAGCCGCGTACCGTGATGCCCTGGCTAGCCAGATACTTGCGCGCGATCGACCCGGCAGCTACCCGCATGGCCGTTTCACGTGCGGATGAGCGACCACCACCTCGATAGTCACGTACACCATATTTGTGGTGATAGGTGTAATCGGCATGGGCCGGGCGGAACAGGTCCTTGATTGCCGAGTAATCCTTGGATTTCTGGTCAGTATTGCGGATCAGCAAGCCAATCGGACAGCCGGTGGTGCGGCCTTCAAACACCCCGGTCAGGATCTCGACTTCATCAGGCTCCTGACGCTGCGTAGTGTGGCGGCTGGTGCCCGGCTTGCGCCGGTCAAGGTCACGCTGCAGATCACTTGCGTCCAATTCAAGTCCGGGCGGACAACCGTCAACGATGGCAACCAGGGCCGGGCCATGACTTTCGCCGGCGGTAGTTACGGTGAACAGAGTACCTAGGGTATTCCCGGACATGCGTGCAACCTGATTCAGATGGATAATAGGCCGTGCAGTATAGCCTCACCAGCACACGGGTGACACCCTGCCGACACCCGGTTAGGCTATGTTTTTGGCCGCCATGCCCGGATGCATACCATGCTCGATTTGCTGCTGCCCGATGCCCTGCCCGGTCTGATGGTACTAATGCTGGTGTTTGCTGCCATGCTGACCTCGGCTTTGACCGCAGCCATGGGCATAGGTGGAGGCGTGTTGCTGTTGGCCGTTATGGCCCTGGTCATGCCTGCCGCTGCGATTATCCCGGTGCATGGCATGGTGCAACTGGGCTCGAATGCCAACCGCGCCCTGCTGACACTCAAGCACATCAATCTACCGATGATTCTCTGGTTTTTGCCTGGCGTCATCATCGGTGCGGGGCTGGCCAGCCAGTTCCTGGTGCAACTGCCGATGTCACTGGTGCAGTTGAGCATCGCGCTGTTTATCCTGCTGCTGTGCTGGGGTCCGGCATTGCCCGGCCGGGCGACCGGTCCCATTGGCACCCTGATCGCCTCCAGCATCACTACTTTTCTCAGTGTCTTTGTCGGTGCAACCGGGCCACTGGTGGCCGCCTTTGTCAAACAACAGCAGCAGGGCGAACGCTTTTCCACTGTGGCTACCTTTGCCGCCGCCATGAGCCTGCAACACGCTCCCAAAGCCCTTGTTTATGGTGCCGCGGGCTTTGTTTTCAGCGACTGGCTGGGGCTGATTGCGATGATGATAGGTGCAGGTGCAATCGGCACCTGGATCGGGCTGCACCTGCTCAGACGCGTCAGCAACGCGCGTTTCGGGCTGATTTTCAACCTGCTACTGAGTCTGCTTGCCCTGCGGCTGATCTGGCAGGCCGTTGATGGCTGGCCTGTCTGAAACCAATCAGGCATAGTTAAGAAAATCCGCGCCTGGCCGATAACACTGACAGGCATTTTAAGTCAGTCTGCACAGAGCGCAGCATGGATCAATCGGATATCGTCGAATCTTCAAACACATCACGGCAGGTGGCTGGCAAAGCGTCACAGCAGCAACGCGACCCCTTTGCCCGGGCGCGCCCTACGGATGTGTACTGGATTCAGCTGAAACCGCTGATGCGCGGGCAGCAGATTGCTCAGATCGAGCGTCTCGGACGCATTACGGTGATCCAGGAACGTGCCGGCCCCCTGGAACTGTTCCGCCTGCGCCTGACGGTAGAAGGTGACACGCCTCCCGAAAAGGGCAATGTCATGGAACTGCTGGTTGATCATCGCAACCGTCGTGTACGCTTTGGACCAATCGAAGAAGTCCGGATGCAGCCTGCACAACGCGGGCTGGGTGGCTTCATGCTGTCACGACTGATTTTCTGGTGTCAGCAACACTATGGTGATTACGCCGTAACCCCGATCATTCTGCACGCCGAGGACGCCCCGAGCGAAGAGTCGCGCAGCATTCGAGAACGCTGGCTCAGGCGTGCCGGATTTGATATCACCTACAGCAATCCAGAACAAAATACCGGACGGGCACAGGTCAATCGGGTTGATAGCCTGATCAGCAGCTGGAATCCTGAACGCGTGGCGGTGTTGCAAGTTCCTGATTTGCTGCATCAACTGCGCGAACAGGAAATGCAGGTGCACCGGCAGAACATTCAAATCATCAACTTGCAGCGCAGCATCGACAACTTCAAAAGCAACGATCTAGGTCAGCGCTTCGCGATTGGCTGCCTGATTGTCTTCGCCATATTTCAGGCCTTGATGCTGCTATGGATTGTGCTTAAGTAAGCCACTTGGCTTGGCAAAAACAGCCTGATACTGGCGACACTGCGCCGCACTGAGAACAAACACCCCGTGCCCGCCCCGCTCGAACTCGACCCAGTGAAAATCAACCTCCGGCCACTCAGCAACCACATGCACCATGCTGTTGCCAACCTCGATAACCAGCACGCCCTCCTCGCTCAAATGATCGGCGGCCTGGAATAGCAGTCGCCGCACCAAATCCAAACCATCATGACCCGCCGCCAAGCCCATTTCCGGCTCATGCAGATACTCATCCGGCAGGTCAGCCATATCCTCGGCATCGACATAGGGCGGATTACTGACAATCAAATCAAAGCGCTCACCGGGCATACCATCAAAACCGTCTGACCAGCGCGCTTCGACCCGATCCTGCAGCTGATGGGCCTCGATATTGCTCTCGGCTACCGCCAACGCGTCCGCGGACAGATCCGCCAGCACGACTTGGGCCTGCTTGAAGGTATAGGCGCAAGCGATACCGATGCAACCGCTGCCCGTACACATATCCAGAATCTGCTGCGGCTCGTGCTGCAGCCAGGGAGCAAAGCGGCGTTCAATCAGCTCGGCAATAGGCGAACGGGGAACCAGCACGCGCTCATCAACCATGAAATCCAGACCGGCAAAACGGGCATGGCCCGTCAGGTAAGCAGCAGGAACACGCTGCTCGGTTCGCTGCCGAAGCAGCGCCAGCACCTGATCGCGCTCGACGTCGGTCAACCTGCAATCAAGATAGGCTTCGGGGGTTTCCCAGGGCAGAAAGAGTGCATGCAACACCAGCAGACGCGCCTCATCCCAGGCATTATCGGAACCATGCCCAAAAAACAGACCCTGTTCGTGAAAACGGCTTACGCCCCAGCGAATCAGGTCCCTGATGGAGGAAAGTGCACTCAGCTGACTCATGTCCGATCTTCCGCTTGTCGCTTAAAAGTAGAGCCATTCTACTCTGCATAGCCGGAGAAACTACTGATACACTGCTGTTTTTTACCAGCCAGATACACGCATGGACAATCATCAAGACGCTGAAGACGACCTGGGGCTTTTTCGCCAAGCCGTCAAGGGTGCCAAACCCCTCACGGTTGACCGGGCCGATACTGGAAAGCCACGAAACGACCGGGCCCAGATCAAGGTCCGTAGGCAAGGTGCGACCCGGAGCACAAACCAGACTCGGATAGACGGGCTGTCTGACCAGTTTGTTATTGATGTGCTGCCTGAGGAAGCACTGTATTGGGCCGCCAATGGCGTCCAGGATAGCCAGCTGCGCAAGCTCAAGGCCGGCCAGATCCCGTTTGAAGGTTCAATTGACCTGCATGGCATGACAGTGGAAAAGGCGCGGGAACTGCTCTGGGACTTCCTCGCGGAGGCCAATCGCATGGAAGTTCGCTGTGTCCGCGTGACCCACGGCAAGGCGCAGCGCAAGGACGGTCGCCGGCCGATTCTGAAAAGTCACGTCAACACCTGGCTGCGCCAGCACCCCAAGGTACTTGGCTTTACATCCTGCATGCCCAAGCACGGTGGTACCGGTTCGGTTTATGTGCTGCTCAAGCGGATGATGATGGAGGGGCGAGAGGACTAGCAGCTGGAAGCTGGAAGCTGGAAGCTGGAAGCTGGAAGCTGGAAGCTGGAAGCTGGAAGCTGG
>NZ_BAAJMD010000010.1:0-152960 GCF_057548395.1 Halopseudomonas sp. 4NH20-0008 | reverse complement strand
ATGTGAGGCTTTTGCTTGCCAACTTGATTCCTTTAGCCCTCATGGCAGGTTAAGAAAAAATCCAGGCCATCGTTTGGCAGCGTCTGCGAGATGAGCTTTTCAATTTCTTCAATCTGGCTCTTCGTTAATTGGAAATCGTAAAGGTGATCGTGCTCGCCTTCCCAGCTCATAATGACCTTCAGTTCATCAAATGCTGAACCGGGTATTTCTTTGCTGAACGTAGCAAGCTCACCGTCTCGTGGTACGCCCATGATGATATGTTTCATGGCTCAACGCTCCTCGTGTTGTCAGGCGATTTAGTTTGCTCACCAGTTACATGGTTAAATTCGCCTAGATGCTTTCCCCGACTGTTGTATTTCTCAACCGCACCATGCTGAAAATCCCATTCATAGATATTTCCATCTCTGTCCTTCCACCGAGGGCGTCTTTTACCTCCACCCTGCACTATTGTCTTGGGACGGGCCCAAACTGCGTCAGGAAAGCCAGGCAGCGTCTCTGGCTTGGGATGATAATTTAACCCAGGAATACTCATCACCACATGCAGCGGCTGTATCCCCGAGTCTGCCGGAAAGACCAAGATGAAGTCCTTGTATTCCGGCGGGAACACTGGATTTCCGATGGTTTGCGCTGCTACATCCGTTGCTGGAAAAATCCAAATAGGTGGAACGTTCGGCGCAGCGGTCAAAGGGGGGATCCCTTGTCTGTCTGTAGTGTCAACTGCTGGCGTCCAGACCAAAGTGATGCCATCACCAAAGTCAGCTACTTGCTCATTGCCGTGCGTTTCAAACTGAACTACATCAATCATTTCCCAACTGGTATTTGCAACGGCGTGAAAACCATAAGCTCGAATTGTGCCGTCGGCTGCTTGCTCTATATGAAAGCGTAACCTTGTCCTTGCGCTAGGCATGTCAAGTAGCTGATCAGCGGAGTAAATATCAGATTTACCCATGGTGCTTGGCCAGAAAAGCGCCACAATTCCTACAAGCGCTCCCGCGACAACGCCACCCGTTACAATTGACCCTCCGCCAACTGCGCTACTGCTGCTGACGGCACCACCAGAACTACCAGCAGCGACTATGCCGCGAAGCGATAATGCCGAGACTCCAGCAACAGATTCACCAGATATTTGACTTACGGGGAAATCACCTACTGCATTTGGTTGGGCGCGCTCCTAATACCGCTGTACTGCCGTAAGAGCTGATAAGTTCAGCGGGCACAGCATGCGGATAATCTATTTGACCATCAGGCAGCGTACAAGGCTTTGCGTATACACGACCTTTGACCATCAATGGGCTTTCGGGCAGGCAGGGTGCTTTACTGTTTTGCACAAGTGATCGAGACGGCTGACTTTCGAAGTCACGGATATCGGGTCGTGTAACCGGAGGGGGTTCCGATTGAAAATTCGGTACCGCCCGCCTACAAGGCTGAGGCATTGGTCCCGGTCCCTGGCTTTTTGCCATGTTTGAATCATCCTTGAAACCTAAGATGCTATCTGCCGCGTCTACCTCTCTCAACGACATATTCAGAAAGATGTTAACTGACGCAAAATTTATTTCTGAATCACTGCGCTCTACCTATACAGCCCAAGCCTCAGAGCAAATCCTGCATATCCTACGCGAAAATAAATCTGCCAAATTTTCCTGAACTCGTTTCTTCACTTGATGCAGCTTACTGTAATTACATTAATAGTTAGTCACTATGGAAGGACTCAAGCAGAAACACAGGTATTAGCAATCATTCTGATTATCAATACTTATAATATTAAAGAACCTAATTTATGTCTTAATGTTGTACCTATTGAACAACGACTCGTGCCACTCTATTGTGATTAAAGAATGGATGCCAAGCGCTTAAAACTGACTGCTTTTAAAATTTCAACTTTGAAACACTATAGGAATGAATGATCATGGCCAACGAAAGTCGTAGAAAATTTATGCGTCTCAGCTTGCTCAGCATGGCTGCCTTACCGCTGGGCATGGGTATTCTGTCTCAACGCGCCTTCGCCCAGACCCTGACGCCCCTGGACCCGGAAAACCCGCAAGCTAAGGGGTTGAACTATGTGAAAGTGGCGGAAGAAGCGGCCGGCCACCCGGCTTATGCTGCAGGCGAGCACTGCGCAAACTGCGCGCTCTTCCAGGAGGCCAACAATGGCTGCGCCCTGTTCCCGCAGAACAGTGTCGAGCCAAACGGCTGGTGTCAGGTATGGGCCCAGAAGCCCTGACCGCTGATGAGTGATAATGGGGTCAAATGGAGGTTAAAACGCTCATTTGCCCCCGTTTCCTTTTATCCCGTCTCTTTGCTTTTATTAAGTAACTAAACGGGATCAGATGAAGATAAGCGTTAATAATGCTTGCAAAATCACCTTACCCGCATCCCATTTACAACACTCGCCAAACTATTTAATCGCCTTAATGCGCTTCGCTTTCCCAGCCTGAATTATTGACTAGCAAATAAATACCTATAATAGTACCGATCGGAAACCCTAAAAGCATAAATACTGCAATCACAGCTGAACCACCCTTGGCCCAACTCTTCCTTTGCCTTGCCCCTTTAGCAACATAATGATGTGCCGAAAATATTAAACCAATGAAAGTAAGCACCCCAATCATTGGCCCCACTGGATTTCCATCTGTTACCATCTTCATGCTTGTAGTTAACATCAAAACAAAAAGAAGACCGTAAAGCCATGATAGAGCGCGATGAACACGAAATACTTTAATGTTGTTTTCCATATAAAACCTTCAATAGTGATGTGCAACGGTGTCTACTGCTGTGTATAACTCGGGCGAACAACGCTGTGTTGTAGAGCCATTTGAAAAAAGAGAAATTTATCCCCGCTGCTTGCGGGAAATAGGAAAAATAATTTATGTGCTGCTTGAAGAATTTTGAAATTCTTTCATATTGAACAGCCAATAAAGCAACTGACTAAAGGCAATGAATAGAATGAATATAGCCACTGAAAATATTTTGGACAGCAGGATGACTAGAACAAATACAATTAAAATCTTCGACCGAAATTGAGAAATAATTTTCCACCAAACATAGAAGAAGGACATTATGTATGGCAAGCCAAGCATAAAGTATCCTAAAACAAAAAAGCCATTAGAATTTATCTCTTGTTCAAAATAGTTTCCGGCAAGGCCCAATGGAAAAGCCGAAATCAGGCTAATTAAAATAAACCAGTAAAATTGGACGCCATTAATTTTCATGCATCACCTAAAAACACATAACGCCGCCAACACGCGCGGCTTTGTAGTGGAGGCGAAGCCGCAAAGGAGAAGCCGTCGCTGTGCTTGGCCTTGTTATGTTGAGTCATTTATTTCGCTCGAATTCCAGCTGTTCACTTAGAAGCCGAATAAACTCCTTTGTACGCGCCTCGGCATTTGCGGCGTATATTAGGCTTTGAATAGACCCACCTTCATAGAATTCAGCTTCAAATGCGGCAAAGTCGTGCCTAAACTTCCTCCATGACCCCATTGCGTAATCTAAAGCCTCGGCCCGAGTACCATCCTGAAATGTCATGAGCTCTTCGTACACAACGCTTAACTGCGCATCAGCTGCAGTAAGTTGAGCTAGGCTAATCCTGTTCATATCTGCCTGAGTTAGATGCTCGCCGGACTCCAGCAATGAGTCGTGTGAGCCCTGAGCGGATTCCACAATTCGGTTTGCCGCAGCAAGTTCTTCAGCAGAAACTTGATCAGCTGGTTCAGTTCGGGAAAGTTTATGCAGTCTTTCATATCCGCTGATGAACTCCTCAATTTTTCCGGAGTCGTTCTTCTCTATTTTGCGTTTGAGCAAATATGCGACACCGGCCAACAGTGCGCCGACTACTGCACTGACGATTGCCACAATTGCCTCAGGAATTATTTCAATCAATGACTAATCCTTGATGAGCGATATAACGTCCATGAGCACCGGCGCCGAAGGTGTCCGCGTGCCTTTGCTTGTTATGTGTTTTCTAACTTTCATATTGCACAAAGTACTCATTTACCTTTGAATCTGGCTCGTCATCGCGGATGAACCAGATGAGTTCTTGCTTTCTCGATAGCACCCCGGATTTTTCATAGAATCGAAAGAGCGACTCAGAATCATATCTTTCGTATCCCGATGAATCGAACTCAACAATAGCACCTTGTTTGAAGGTCGATCCTCGCGCTGACCAATTCTTCAGAACTTGATACTTCGCACCTTTTTCAAAAAGGCTACCTCGCCACCCGCCTTCGGAAACCATATGATCTCCCTATTCTCCTGGACACATAACGCCTGGCTCTGCGGCATGGTACGGTTGGCGACTTTTGTGCCAGCGAAGCGAGGCAGAAAAGGTGCCAATCGTACCATGTCCGTAGCAGCCACTTGTTATGCCTGAATGCTCAAAGCCCATTGAACCCCCGTTATTTCTCGAAAAACCTTCATCGTCAAAAATGAATAGATAAAACCAAATTTTTTGTATTCGCTATATTCAGCCATCAGCTCGTTAAATGCTTTTGAAGACTCCATGTTTTCTGATATCACTTTGCTTGTATTCAGAATGAACTGCTTGTTTTGCATATCATGTGTTGCTTCGATTCGTTGCAACTCAGATATTAAATCTATATTTTCAAGTTTCTCCGGCTCACTACAGGCAATGGAGTGGGTGCCTGCGCGAATATAAGTGTTTTTTGCGTGATTATTAAGTTTTGACGATCGTTGAAAGTTAGAATTATCAATAATTTTTCTTTTTTTCTTTAAGTTTACAAGCTCAGTCAAGCTGTTTATTGCCGGAGAAGCATATAAGACTAGCGCTTTGTCGCCAAAGGACTGTTCAATTTTTGAAAGTATCTCATGTTGTGCCGTGTACACATGGTATCTATAGTACTCCTTTTGCCAGTGATGCCATTCTTTTCCATTTGCAGTTTTTATATATTCCGGCCTTTTATATTGCAGCAATATATTAGTCTTTATATTGGGGATTTTGTTAATAAAGTGATCTAGCTCTTGCTCTAACTCACCAGCTATATCTAATAGGCTTACACCTGAAAAATGGGGAAAGAACCAAAATGGGAAACCGAATTTGCGCCAAAGGCCTCTGTTATTAGAATTTGATGCGGCGTCAAAACCTAGCAGCCCTTCCAATACTTGACCCGGGGGAAAATAAACAGATGACTTTGAGTCCAGTTCATTATTGAAATAGCTTTCATAAGTTTTTTCTTCGAAATCAACCTTCATTTAATAATAGATTCCTTGCAGATACGTGTAGAGGCATAACGCCCGGCACACGTGCCGGTTTGTAGCCGCGGAGCGGCGGAGAAGCGGTCACCGTGGTGCCGCTTGTTAGCGACTGGGTGGTTGTATACCACATGCTAGATAATCTTCATTAGTCATGACTCTCTTGAACTCGCAAGCACGGCCATCTGTTGACCGCGTGGCTTTTTCGCTATCGGGTATTCGAGTGGGCGAAGGCGTAGCACTTCTTTGACTTTCTTGCATTATTTCTAAAACCGCAATTTCGAAAGATCGATCAAGCGAGTTTCCTGCGTTGCTGAGCTCATTAACCCTATTAGTCAACTCATTAGCTAACTTTGGATTGTATTGTGGCAAGCGCGGATTGATCTGCGGATATTGATTTTCGTATTTCGTTCTGAAAGTTTCAAATTCAGATTGAACTGAGGGCGATGATTCAACTTCTTTACTAATTAGTTGCGAAAGTAAGCTTTGGACATTGATTTCAACATCATACCTTTCTGTGAAATACCAAAATGCTAGCGCTATTATTATCCCGTAAGAAACTACTGACTCCCAACTCCAGCTGCTTTCAGATTTGATTGTACTTTGTTTTTTTCTTCTTGATTGAAGCTCACCTTTCTCTTTCTTGAGCAATCCAATTTCTACGCGAATGCTAGGTTGACTTGTTTTCTGGCTATATAAGCTTGGCTCTTCGATTGGATTGCTATCCTTCTTCATCAGATTGCTTGCGCAAAGATAGCCGAGTATTGCGCCGAGAGGTGTTCCTGCCATAGCTGACCCCATGCCGGCCACCCCAAAATAAGAGCCTATAATTGCACCAACAAACGCCCATGAATAAGCGGAACGCATTCGGCGGTATTTCCACAGCTTGGTTGCTTGAAATTTTGCGTTTGTGACGTACCACGCAAATCCTAAAGCGACCAGCACCGCGAAGGTAAACATAACTCTCCTTAAGCTAACATTTGTTTAAGGGGCGGGCTTTAGCCCGTCCCAGAGAGCGAAGCGAACGGTTTGAACCAATTGTTATAGCTTGCTCAATTTATTTTAGGCTTTTCTTTTGTTGCAGTTGATATTAGAAGCGGTGTGGCAATACCTAGGTGTACTGCCATAAATTCGTTAACGTTTATTCCAACCTTTTGATATAGAACAACAGTTGCTCCGCCAAGCAGAACCATTACAGACGTAACTAGCCAATAAAAAGGTGAGCCAAGCCATGCTGGTTTTTCATTCTTGTTGGTGTGTCTAAGATTATAAAGCGCCAAAATTTCTGGCAGGGCTCCACCTATGACGCCATAAAAAGCCGCTTCTTGCCAGGTCATTATTCATCACCTAGCTTATCTGAATTCATTGCCCTGAAGGCTGTTAGTAGGTCTTTAAAAACAGAACGTTTTTTCTTGAGTGTATATAGCCCGGACCCCGAACGAGATCTCATTACGGATTGACGCACTCTTGGGTCTGTTTCCAATATTATTTTTATTTCTTGGATTGGCCTATGAATTTGTTTTGCTATTCCTTCGGCTGTTCTGTAGTCCCACTTTTCTTCAGCGAGTGCGTTTATAACAAAACTTCCAGTGTTATGGTCACGAGGCGGTTTGTGGGTTTTCTTTGCTTTGTGTCTGCTCATGATTACCTACTGGCTATAACAGTGATTAGACCGCATGCGGTATTAATGCATAACGGATGATTCGATATAACTCCGGAAGCCCGTCACAAAAGCCCACAGCTTTTCCTTTTAATAACAAAACACTAGGCTCCGAAACCCAATTTCAACCTGTATTCGCTTGACTTCGACATTTAGCCCATCTATTACTACTGTATAAATAACCAGTGTAGGAGTCAGCATGGACAGCGCCCCTCCCAAACCTCGATTGCGCGAACAGTTTCGCGCGGTTATTCGAGTGAATCACTACAGCATCCGGACCGAAAAAAGCTATTGGTACTGGATTCGGTATTTCATCCGCTTCAACCAGATGCGTCATCCGCTTGAGCTGGGCCCTGCGGAAGTGAATGCCTTTCTTAGCTGGCTCGCAACGCACAGGCAAGTAGCCGCTGCCACTCAAAATCTCGCGCTGAATGCGATAGTGTTTCTTTACGCACGGGTACTTGAGCAGCCTCTTGGAGAAATTGGAGAGACTGTCCGGGTCAAACGCCCGCCACGCTTGCCTGTCGTGCTGACTCACACTGAAGCTATGAGCATCATAGGCCAGCTAACCCAGCCCTACCAACTTATGGCCTCGTTGATGTATGGGGCGGGGCTGCGAGTGATTGAAACCGCACGTTTGCGCGTTAAAGACATCGACTTCAGTCGTCAGATCATTACTGTCCGCGACGGCAAAGGCGGCAAAGACCGTACTACGTTGCTCCCCGCATCCTTGATTGAGCCATTGCAGCAACGCAAGCAGCGTATTGCTGCGGCCTGGAAAGCCCAGGAGGGCGTTTTCGTTATGCCTGTATCACTACCTTTCGCGCTACGCCGCAAATACCCCTCGTCTCCGGGGTCGCTCGAATGGCAGTGGCTTTTTCCGTCCAGTAATCTGAGCCTTGATGAAGACGGAAACAGCGTCCGTCACCACATACACGTGAGCAGCATCCAGCGTGCGGTCAAGGTGGCGGTCGGGGCGGCCTCTGTCGGTAAACCGGCCGGCTGTCATACGTTTCGTCACACCTTCGCAACCGAGTTACTTCGCAGGGGAAGCGATATCCGCACGGTGCAGACGCTGCTAGGACATGCTGATGTACGCACTACGCAGATTTATACCCACGTGCTGGGTCAAGGCTTTGCCGGCGTGCAGAGTCCATTGGGATGAAAACTCAATCTCCAGACACGCTACCGCCCGATCCTGAGCACGGACAATTTGCGAGTAGCGTTCAAAATGTAGTTGCGTGGACGGCTGGCTGTCCTTGCCTTGCGGGCGGGGGTGGCTGGCAGTCCGTTGCGGTTTCAGATTAATGCAAAGCACTAGGTCATGTCCAAGTGCTTTTTGCTGGCCAATGGCCGTGCCATAAAAAACCCCGGCAGGGCCGGGGTTTGGGGTGTTGCCTGGCGGTGTGACGGTTAGCCGACCCAGACCCGAGCATTGCGGAACATGCGCATCCAGCCGCCGTCTTCGCTCCAGCTGTCCGGGTACCAGGAGTTCTGGACGCTGCGGTATACCCGCTCCGGGTGCGGCATCATGATGGTGACGCGGCCGTCGCGGGTGGTCAGGCCGGTGATGCCACGCGGTGAGCCGTTGGGGTTGGCCGGGTAGCGTTCAGTCATGCGGCCACGGTTGTCAGTAAAGCGCAGGGCTACGCTACTGCTGGCTTCACAGGCATCGACGGCGGTGCTGTCGGCAAACTCGGCGTGACCTTCACCGTGGGCGATGGCGATGGGCATGCGTGAGCCGACCATGCCAGCAAGGAAGATCGAGGGCGAGGCCTGCACTTCAACCATGGCTACGCGGGCTTCGAACTGCTCCGACTTGTTGCGTACAAAGCGCGGCCAATGATCGCTGCCGGGAATCAGCTCGTGCAGGTTGGAGAGCATCTGGCAGCCGTTGCACACGCCCAGGGTAAAGGTGTCCGGGCGGGCGAAGAAGGCGCTGAAGGCATCGCGGGCGGAGGCATTGAACAGGATCGACTTGGCCCAGCCCTCGCCTGCTCCCAGTACGTCACCGTAGGAGAAGCCGCCACAGGCAACCAGTCCTCGGAAGTCAGCCAGATCAACCCGACCACTGAGGATGTCGCTCATGTGCACGTCGATGGCATTGAAACCAGCGCGGGTGAAGGCGGCGGCCATTTCTACCTGACCGTTAACGCCCTGCTCGCGCAGGATAGCGACACGGGGACGCAGGCCGCTGTTGATGTGCGGGGCGGCAACGTTGTCGTTCTGGTCAAAGCTGAGTTGCGCATCCAGGCCGGGGTTGGCGTCGTCGGCCAGGGCTTCAAATTCCTGATCAGCGCACTCGGCGTTGTCGCGCAGGCGCTGAATCTGCCAGCTGGTCTCGCTCCAGGCCTGTTGCCAGGCGCCGCGCGTGCCACTCAGTACGCTGTTGCCGGCATAGGCAAATTCCAGCGTCTGCAGCTGTTGTGGCTGACCAATCACCGCACAGCAATCACCCAGGCCGGCGGCGGCCAGTTGACTGAGCACAGCCTCGGTGTCGCTCTGGCGGACCTGAATCACCGCGCCCAGCTCTTCATTGAAGAGCACGGCGGGCAGCTCGCTGGCGGCATCGGCCAGTACATCCAGATTGACGTTCAGGCCGCAGTGCCCGGCAAAGGCCATTTCCGCCAGGGTGGCAAGCAGGCCGCCATCGGAGCGGTCATGGTAGGCCAGCAGCAGTTCATCCTGATTGAGGCCCTGAATCACTGCGAAGAAGGCTTTCAGGTCGTCGGCGTCGTCCAGATCGGGGGCGGTCTGGCCAATGCGGTTATAAACCTGGGCCAGCGCCGAGCCGCCCAGACGGTTCTGTCCGCGGCCCAGATCGATCAGGATCAGGTCGGTATCGCCCTGGTCCAGTCGCAGTTGCGGGGTCAGGGTCTTGCGGATGTCCTGTACCGGGGCAAAACCGGTGATGACCAGCGACAGCGGCGAGGTCACGCTCTTGTCTTCGCCAGCCTCATTCCAGCGGGTTTTCATGGACATGGAGTCCTTGCCTACCGGAATGGTAATGCCCAGCTCGGGACAGAGTTCCATGCCCACGGCACGCACGGTATCAAACAGCCGGGCATCTTCGCCGGGGTGACCGGCGGCAGCCATCCAGTTGGCGGACAGGCGAATGTCGGAGAGCTTGTCAATCCGCGCCGCAGCCAGGTTGGTGACGGCTTCGGCAACGGCCATACGGCCGGACGCCGGGGCATCCAGCAGGGCCAGCGGCGTGCGCTCACCCATGGCCATGGCCTCACCGGTGTACACATCAAAGCTGGCGGCGGTCACGGCACAATCGGCCACCGGCACCTGCCAGGGGCCAACCAGTTGGTCGCGGGCCACCAGACCGGTGATGCTGCGGTCACCAATGGTGATCAGAAAGTTCTTGCTGGCTACCGAGGGCAAGCGCAAAACGCGCTGTACGGCTTCTTCCAGCTCTACCCTTGTGGCATCAAAGTCGTCCTGCGGCTCGGCCTCACGGGTGACACTGCGGTGCATGCGCGGCGGCTTGCCAAGCAGGACCGAGAGCGGCATATCCACCGGCTGGTTATCAAAGTGCTGGTCGTTGAGTACCAGCAATTGTTCTTCGGTGGCTTCACCCACCACCGCGAACGGGCAGCGCTCACGTTCACAGATGGCCTTGAAACGCTCGAAGTCAGCGTTGTCCACGGCCATCACGTAGCGTTCCTGGGATTCGTTGGACCAGATTTCCAGCGGGCTCATGCCCGGCTCGTCGTTCGGGACATTGCGCAGTTCAAAGCGGCCGCCACGGCCACCGTCATTGACCAGTTCGGGGAAGGCATTGGACAGGCCGCCGGCGCCGACGTCGTGGATAAAGGCGATCGGGTTCTTGTCGCCCAGCTGCCAGCAACGGTCGATGACCTCCTGACAGCGACGCTCCATCTCCGGGTTTTCGCGCTGGACCGAGGCAAAATCCAGGTCTTCGGCACTGCTGCCGGTATCCATCGAGGAGGCTGCGCCGCCACCCAGGCCGATCAGCATGGCCGGGCCACCGAGCACAATCAGCTTGGCACCGACCGGAATGTCGTTCTTTTCCACGTGCTCGGCACGGATGTTACCCATGCCGCCGGCAATCATGATCGGCTTGTGGTAACCGCGCACTTCCGGCCCACGCGGGGAGCTGACGGTCTGCTCGTAGGTACGGAAATAGCCGGTCAGGTTCGGCCGGCCGAATTCGTTGTTGAAGGCAGCGCCGCCGAGCGGGCCGTCGATCATGATCTGCAGCGGGGTAACGATGCGTCCCGGCTTGCCGTTGTCTTCTTCCCAGGGCTGCACAAAGCCTGGAATCCGCAGATTGGAGACGGTAAAGCCGACCAGACCAGCCTTGGGCTTGCCGCCCCGGCCCGTGGCACCCTCATCACGGATCTCGCCGCCGGAGCCAGTCGAGGCGCCGGGGAAAGGCGCAATGGCGGTGGGGTGGTTGTGGGTTTCCACCTTCATCAGGATATGCACGGGCTCTTCATGGGCGCGGTATTCAGCGCTGCCCGGTTGCGGGAAGAAACGCCCGGCCACCGAGCCTTCAATAACAGCGGCATTGTCCTTGTAGGCGGACAGTACGCCCTCACTGCGCATCTGATAGGTGTTCTTGATCATGCCGAACAGGCTTTTTTCTTCTGCCTGACCGTCGATATCCCAGGTGGCGTTGAAGATCTTGTGCCGGCAATGCTCGGAGTTGGCCTGGGCAAACATCATCAGCTCGACGTCGCTGGGGTTACGCTTGAGCTCGGTGAAGCTGCTGACCAGATAATCGATTTCGTCGTCGGCCAGGGCCAGACCCAGTTCATTGTTGGCCTGTGCCAGTGCCTCACGGCCACCGGCAAGGATATCCACCCGGTTGAAGGGCTTGGGTACGGCGTGGCTGAACAGCCCAGCCGCGGCCTCAAGATCAGCAAGTACCCGTTCGGTCATGCGGTCATGCAACAACGCCGCGACCTGCTGCTGCTCGGCGGCGGTCAACTCACCCGCGACGTAGTAGGCCAGGCCGCGCTCAAGCCGCAGCACGGTACTCAGGCCGCAGTTGTGGGCAATATCCGTGGCCTTGCTGGACCAGGGCGAAATGGTGCCAAAGCGCGGCACCACCAGAAACAGCTGGCCGCTGGTCTCTTCCACCGCAACCGAGGGGCCGTATTTCAGTAACCGCGCCAGGACCTGTTCGGTGGTGGCGTCCAGCTCTGCGCTCAACTCGGCAAAGTGCATGAACTCGGCATACACACCGGTCACGCCGGGCACCTTGGCCTGCAGGCGGGCAAGCAGTTTGTGACGGCGGAAGTCGGAAAGGGCTGGAGTGCCACGCAGAATATGCATGCTGGTTTCGGCCTCGGGATACTGAACAGGTGGAAAAAGAAGGCGCATAGGATACCCCATGAAGGCCCTTTGAGCCATGCCACCGGGCGGACAGAAAACGCAATGTTTTGACGCTATTGCCGACCAACGCTTTTGCCTATACTGGGCCCATGTCATCCCCGTTG
This sequence comes from Halopseudomonas sp. 4NH20-0008, assembly GCF_057548395.1. Classification (NCBI taxonomy): domain Bacteria; kingdom Pseudomonadati; phylum Pseudomonadota; class Gammaproteobacteria; order Pseudomonadales; family Pseudomonadaceae; genus Halopseudomonas; species Halopseudomonas sp. 4NH20-0008. Next base: position 140,621 of record NZ_BAAJMD010000010.1, on the reverse strand, counting down.
ATTCGCCCCGCCCCGCTGCCCCTGTTGGCCGCCCTGCTCAGTGCCCTGCTGCTCAGCGCCTGTGGCGAGCCGGCATCGCGCATGGAGCAGATCCGTGAAGACGGCACGCTGCGGGTGATCACGCGCAATACGCCGACCACCTATTATCAGGACCGGCATGGCGATACCGGGCTGGAATACGAGCTGGCCAAGCGCTTTGCCGACAGCCTGAATCTTGATCTGCAGATGCTGACCACCAACACCCTGGATGACCTGTATCGGCAACTGGCCGAGGAAGATGGCCCGCATATCGCCGCCGCCGGGGTTACCGTGAATCCGCAACGCAGTGATCAGGTGCGCTTCTCCGACCCTTATCTGGATGTGATCCCCCAGGTGGTCTATCGCCGTGGCGGCCGCCAGCCACGCTCACTGGAAGACCTGTACGACAAACGCATCATGGTCTTGCGTGGCAGCACCCTGGCCGACCAGTTGCGCGCCCTGCAGACCGAGCATCCGCAATTGGTGTTTGAAGAGTCCGATGCGGTAGAGGTGGTGGATCTGCTGCGGCTGGTCAACGACAACGAGATTGATCACGCTGTGGTCTATTCCAACGAGCTGGTGGTCAACCAGGCCTTTTACCCCGCGGTGCGTGTCGGCTTTGACCTGTCCGATGCCAGGCCGATGGCCTGGGCATTGCCCAATGACGCCGAAGACAGCCTGCAACAGGCGGTGAATGCCTACTTTGAGAGTATTCGCAGTGACGGCACGCTGGACCAACTGATCGAGCGCTTCTACGGCCACTCGGATGTACTGGATTACGTGGGTGCGCGGGCCTTTGCCCGGCATATGCAGCAACGCCTGCCGCGCTATGAGACGCTGTTCCGTCAGGCCGGCGATCAGTACGGGCTGGACTGGCGCCTGCTGGCCGCCATGGGCTATCAGGAATCGCTCTGGGATCCGGATGCGGTGTCGTTTACTGGCGTGCGTGGCTTGATGATGCTGACCTTGCCGACTGCGCGCTTTGTTGGCGTCACCAACCGCATTGACCCCAAGCAAAGCATCTTTGGCGGCGCCCGCTATCTGGTCTGGGTGCGCGATCAACTGCCCACCGACATCCCCGAGCCTGACCGCACCTGGTTCGCCATGGCGGCCTATAACGTCGGCATCGGCCACCTTGACGACGCCCGTAACCTGACCCGCAACAATGGCCGCGACCCCAATCGCTGGGTTGACGTCAAGGACCACCTGCCTTTGCTCTCGAAGAAGGAATGGTACACCCAGACCCGTTACGGCTACGCCCGCGGCGCCGAACCTGTGCATTACGTGCAGAACATCCGCCGCTACCACGAAATCCTGCAATGGGTAACCCAACCGCAATCGGAAATGGATACCACCGACGCTGATCAATACCATGCGCCGGGGATCTTGGAGCAACTCCCGCAAGGCTTTTAAAGCTGGAAGCTGGAAGCTGGAAGCTGGAAGCTGGAAGCTGGAAGCTGGAAGCTGGAAGCTGGAAGCTGGAAGCTGGAAGCTGGAAAAGTTTGGGCCTAGCCTGACTGCCGTCAACCCAAAACAAGCTACCTTTCGCACGTTTCTCGAACTGCACGGGCAACTTCAAGCTTCAAGCTAATAACTTAAACCTACCTTCGCCCCTTAAAAAATGCCTTGAGAATCGCCCCACACTCCTCTGCCAACACGCCCCCCTCCACCTCGATCCGGTGATTCATCCAGGGTTGGGCGAGGACGTGGGATTGGCTGGCGATGGCGCCGGCGCGGGGCTCGGTGGCGCCGTAGACCAGGCGTTTGATGCGGCTGTGGATCAGCAGCCCGGCACACATGGTGCAGGGCTCCAGAGTCACATACAGGGTGGTATCGGGAAGGCGATAGTTGCCCTCGGCCTGAGCAGCAGCGCGCAGGGCAACCATTTCGGCATGGGCACTGGGATCATGGCTGCTGATCGGCTGGTTGAAGCCACTGCCGATCACCTGGCCATTACGCACCAAAACCGCACCCACCGGCACCTCTCCCAGGACCGCAGCCTGTTGGGCCTGGTCCAGAGCTTGGCGCATAAAATCAATGTCGGCGGGCGTCACACCGGCGGCCTGATCAGATCAGACCGCGCTCGCGCAGCAGGCCCACCACCCGGTCGACACACTGTTCAAGGTTCAGCTCAGCGGTGCTCAGCACCAGATCCGCGTTTTCAGGCGCTTCATAGGGGTAGGACACGCCAGGCACAGTGCCTTCAACGTTGGCCGCATAAAGACCCGACGGATCGCGCTGCTGGCACAGCTCAAGCGGGGCATCGAGGTGGATCAGCAAACAACGCTCGCCGAGAATATAGCGTGCGGTGTCACGGCTGGCCTTGGTCGGCGCAACAAAGGCACCAATGGCAATCAGACCGGCTTCGTTGAGCTGACGGGCAATGCGTGCACCCTTGTGCAGGTTTTCTGCACGGCCGGCAGCATCCTGGCTCAGACCCTTGCTCAGGTCCTGGCGCAGCGCCTTGCCGTCCAGCACATAACAGGCACGGCCAGCATCAAACAGCTTGCGCTCCAGTGCGTAGGCGATGGTGCTCTTGCCCGCGCCGGAAAGACCGGTAAACAACAGGGTAACCGGCTCCTGACCAAAGCGCTGGGCGCGCTCACTGGCCGTGACGTGAGCAAAACCACCATGACGGCTGCCACTGGTGTTCTGTCCGAGCAGGCCCTTGGCGACGATCATGCCGGCACCCACGGTACCATTGGTCATGCGGTCGATGACGATAAAGGCGCCGCTGGTGCGGTTGGCGCGGTAATCGTCATAGGCAATCGGGCGCTCCAGGGACAGCTGTACGCGACCGATTTCATTCAGACCCAGTTGACCCGCGGCCTGCTTGTCCAGGGTGTTGACATCAATACGATGGACAATCTGGGTAAAGGAACCCGGGCTGTAGCTGGTAGCGCGCTTGATATCGTATTTGCGGCTCGGCTGCATGGGCTGATCGGCCATCCACACCAGATCGGCTTCGAACTGGTCGCCAATCAGCGGACGGTTGTCCACATGCGCCAGCACGTCGCCACGGGAAATATCAATTTCATCTTCAAGCGTCAGGGTCACGGCCTGGCCGGGGCCGGCACTTTCCAACTCGCCGTCGAAAGTGACGATGGATTTGACCCGGCTGCTCTTGCCCGAGGGCAGGACCACCAGCTCATCACCCTTGTGCACCACGCCTGAGGCCAGGGTGCCGGCAAAACCACGGAAGTTCAGGTTCGGACGGGTAACCAGCTGTACCGGGAAGCGCAGGTCGCTGAGGTTACGGTCGGCTGAGAGCTCCACGGTTTCGAGGATTTCCATCAGCGTCTGGCCACTATACCAGGGGCTACGCTCACTGCGGTTGACCACGTTGTCGCCCTTGAGCGCCGACATGGGGACAAAGTGCACGCTGTTGCCGTCCAGGGTTTCAAGGCCTTCGGCAAAACTGCGGTAGTCGGCACAGATCTGGTTGAATACACCTTCGTCGAAGTCTTTCAGATCCATTTTGTTGACGGCGACCACGATGTGCTTGATGCCCAACAACGAGGCAATGAAGCTGTGCCGTTTGGTCTGGGTCTGCACGCCGTAACGGGCGTCAATCAAGATGATCGCCAGATCACAGGTCGAAGCACCCGTGGCCATGTTACGGGTGTACTGCTCATGGCCGGGGGTGTCGGCAATGATGAACTTGCGCTTGGTGGTGGAGAAATAGCGGTACGCCACATCAATGGTGATGCCCTGCTCACGCTCAGCCTGCAAGCCATCGACCAGCAGCGCCAGGTCCACTTCCTCACCAGTGGTACCGGACTTCTTCGAGTCGCGGCTGATCGCCTCCATATGATCTTCATAGATCATCTTGGAGTCATGCAGCAAGCGCCCGATCAGCGTACTTTTGCCATCGTCAACGTTGCCGCAGGTCAGAAAGCGCAACAGTTCCTTACGCTCGTGCTGGGCCAGGTAGGCCAGAATGTCTTCGCTGATTAGATCTGATTGATGACTCATTCACTAGCTCCAAGCTGCAAGCGACAAGCAACAAGCTGTCCGTGCAGTTATTCAGTAATTCGGTTAATCAAGCCTGTCAGCATGCGCGACAGCTCACGGGTTTCATCTATCCAGTACGCCGCTAGCGCCTCATCCAAATAGTCAATTTCCTGCCCTACCATCAGCTGGGTCCTGACTTCTGCACAAGACCCTTTCGCAACACTGAGAAAATACCGTTTCTCTGAATTGCCAGCCCGCTCCATGCCTTCAGCTATGTTGCTGGGGACAGATAGGGCTGATCGCGTCAGTTGATTTCGAAAACCGTAGTCCGGGCAATCGGCTAGCGCACGGTACATGGCTACCGAAAGCGCTTTACTTCGACGCCATACCTCCAGCTTTTCAAAATCCATCAGCAACCTCCCTGTTGCCTTAAAAAGCACTCTTACAGCGACTTCAAATACTTGCAGCTTGCCACTTGCGGCTTGCCGCTACTTCTAGCCTTCGGCTAGAAGTAGCCCTGCCGCTTCTTCTCTTCCATCGATCCGGAGGAATCGTGGTCGATGACGCGGCCCTGGCGTTCCGAGGTCTTGGCCAGCAGCATTTCCTGGATGATATCCGGGAGGGTATCGGCTGCGGATTCGACGGCGCCGGTCAGCGGGTAACAACCCAGAGTGCGGAAGCGCACCAGGCGGTTATGGATGCTGGCTTTCTGCTCGGGTGTGAGGTACTGCAGGATGCGATCGTCATCGATCATCACCAGAGTGCCATTCAGCTCGACAACCGGACGCTCCGCAGCCAGGTACAGAGGCACAATCGGAATGCTTTCCAGGTAGATGTATTGCCAGATATCCAGCTCGGTCCAGTTCGACAGCGGGAACACACGGATGCTTTCGCCCTTGTGAACCTTGCCGTTGTAAATGTTCCAGAGTTCCGGACGCTGGTTCTTCGGGTCCCAGCGGTGATGCTTGTCACGGAAGGAGTAAACCCGCTCCTTGGCCCGCGACTTTTCCTCGTCGCGACGTGCGCCACCAAAGGCCGCATCAAACCCGTACTTGTCCAGCGCCTGCTTGAGCGCCTGGGTCTTCATCACGTCGGTGTGTACCGCGCTGCCATGGGTGAAGGGATTAACGTTCTGAGCCAAACCTTCAGCATTCTGGTGCACCAACAGATCGAGGTCCATTTCCTCGACCATCTTGGCGCGAAATTTGTACATCTCCTGGAATTTCCAGCCGGTGTCCACATGCAGCACCGGGAAAGGCAGCTTGCCTGGATAAAAGGCCTTGCGCGCCAGATGCAGCATCACAGCGGAGTCTTTACCGATCGAATAAAGCATCACCGGATTCTGAAACTCGGCCGCCACTTCACGAATGATGTGGATACTTTCCGCTTCCAGTTGCTTCAAATGGGTCATTTTTTCCAGCATGGCGTACTCACGATCAAAAGGGGAATGTGCTGCTTCCCGAAATTGGATGCCGCATTGTAGCAAAGAGAGTTTCTTATAATAAGCAGGTAATCAAGAACCTTGGGCTATAAGCATATACCCCAGCGGCAAGCTTCAAGCGACAAGCGACAAGCTAAAACCTACTCTTTGCACCTCTGAAACATTGCAAACTGGTCTTCCGGGCTTATCGTTTTTGCTTTTACTTGCAGCTTATGGCTTGTCGCTTGCGGCTAGCCGCCAGGCTCAGACCGGATTATCAATGTCAATAAACTCATGCTCCAACCCGAACCGTTCCGCCAGGTGCTGGCCCAGCGCTTTGACGCCGTAACGTTCGGTGGCGTGGTGGCCGGCGGCGAAGAAGTGGATGCCATTTTCCCGCGCGGCATGCACTGTGGGTTCGGAGACTTCGCCGGTGACAAAGGCATCCACCCCCAGGGCGATGGCCTTGTCGATATAGCCCTGTGCGGCGCCGGTACACCAGGCGATTCGTTTGATCGGCCGGTCGTTGCCGGCAATGTGCAGCGGTTCGCGGCGCAGTGCAGCGGCCAGTTGGCCTGCCAGATCGGTGGCGGCCAACGCCTCGGGCAACTCACCATGCAAACCCACCGAACGGGGATTGCCGGGCTCCAGTCCACCCTGTATCTGCCAGCCCATCAGCTCGGCCAACTGTACGTTGTTGCCCAGCTGCGGGTGGACATCCAGCGGCAGGTGATAGGCCAGCAGGTTAATGTCATTGAGCAACAGGGCCTTGAGTCTGCGCTGCTTGATACCCGTCACCGAGGCTGATTCGCCACGCCAGAAATAGCCATGGTGCACCAGCAACAGGTCAGCACCCGCAGCCACTGCAGCGTCAACCAGAGCCTGGCTGGCGGTAACGCCAGTAATCAACCGGCGAAGCTGCGTGCGCCCTTCCACCTGCAAACCATTGGGGCAATAGTCCTGAAAAGCCGGACTGTCCAGCAGGCTGTCGCAATAGCTGACCAGTTCACTGCGTTCGACCATGCAAACCTCGCGTTGTCGGTAGGGTGATATTCGCAACAGCGGCGGTGCATGTGCGCAGCGTCACTGTATTATGCGGTCTTTCATCATATACTCTCTGCCAGTAAGCCGCATGCTGGCAGCGGCACTTTCAGGATGGAACGGATGAACCTATTGTTGCGCAACTGGGGCTGGCCCGCGGTATGTGGGGTATTGATTGCCTTGCTGATCAGCCAGATTTACCCGCAGTGGCTGGGGCTTCCCGCGCGCGATCTGCCTCTGCAGGCCGCCTCTGGCGCCAATACCGTCAGCAATGGCCCCTACTCCTACAGTGCAGCGGTTGCACGTGCAGCGCCCGCCGTTGCCAACATCTATACCAGCAAGCCCGCCACGGCCAGCGAGAATCCGGCCTTTCGCAATCCGACCCTGCGCGATTACTCCGACAACATGCCCGCACCGGCACGACGCCAGTCCAGTCTGGGCTCGGCAGTGATTCTGAATCCCGACGGTTATCTGCTGACCAATAACCATGTGATTGCCGGTGCCGACCAGATTCTGGTGGCCCTGCGCGATGGTCGCGAGGCCCTGGCGACACTGATCGGCACCGACCCGGAAACCGATCTGGCGGTCCTCAAGATTGATCTGCCGGATTTGCCTGCGGTCTCCATCAGCCAGGCCGACGAGCAGCGTATCGGCGATGTGGTCATGGCCATCGGCAACCCCTTTGGCCTGGGTCAGACCGTGACCATGGGCATTGTCAGCGCCACCGGGCGCAACCAGCTTGGCCTCAATACCTATGAGGACTTTATCCAGACCGATGCAGCAATCAACCAGGGCAACTCGGGCGGCGCCCTGATTGATGCGCATGGCAATCTGATCGGCATCAATACCGCCATCTTTTCGCAATCCGGTGGTTCACAGGGTATCGGCTTTGCCATTCCGGTGAAGCTGGCCGTTGAGGTCATGCAGGCCATTATCAATCAGGGCCGGGTGATTCGCGGCTGGCTGGGGGTGGAGGTGCAGCCACTGACGCCGGAGCTGGCAGAGTCCTTTGGTATTGATATCCGCGAGGGCATCGTGATTTCCGGGCTGTATCGCGAAGGCCCGGCCTGGCTGGCCGGTCTGCTGCCGGGGGATGTGATTTTGCGTATTGACGGTCAGCCTTCGGGCACCGGCCGACAGGCCATGAACCAGGTGGCCCGCGCCAATCCTGGCCAGGCTGTGACCCTGGACATTCTGCGCAATGGCCAGCCCCTGCAGTTCAAGGCGGAAGTCGGCGTCCGACCGAGCTTCCGCAGCCAGTAAGGTTCAGAGCAGTTCGCCGAGCGCCTCAACCAGTTTGAGGTTCTGTTCCGGCGTGCCGATGGTAATGCGCAGGAACTGATCGATGCGCGGCTTGGCAAAGTGCCGGACAATGATGCGTCGCTCGCGCAGGCCCTGTGCCAGGGCCGCTGCATCATGCTGCGGGTGCTGAGCAAAAACGAAATTGGCCGCCGATGGCAAGACCTCGAAACCCAGGGCCTGTAGTTGACTGGTCAGTCGTTCACGACTGTCTATCACCGCATTGCGGGTCATCTCGAAATAATCGTTATCGGCAAAGGCGGCCTCGGCCCCGGCCAACGCCAGGCGATCCAGCGGGTAGGAGTTGAAGCTGTTCTTGATGCGCTCCAGCGCCTCGATCAGATCTGCATGCCCGACCGCCAGCCCGACCCGTAACCCCGCCAGACTGCGGGATTTGGACAGGCTCTGGGTCACCAGCAGATTGGGATAGCGATCAACCAGGCTGATGGCCGTCTGCGCGCCAAAGTCGACATAGGCCTCATCCACAACCACTACCGAATCCGGATTGGCCTGCAGTATCTGCTCGATCTGGGCCAGTCCCAGCGCCATGCCGGTTGGCGCATTGGGGTTGGGGAAGATGACGCCGCCGTTAGGCTGGCTGTAATCCGCCGGGTTGATACTGAAATCCTCGGCCAGCGGCAGCATCTTTGCCTGAATGCCATACAGCCCGCAGTAGACCGGGTAGAAGCTGTAGCTGATATCTGGAAACAGCAGGGGCTTGTCGTGTTGGAACAGGCCATGGAACACATGCGCCAACACCTCATCCGAGCCATTACCAACAAATACCTGCTCGCTTTTGACCCCGTAGTAGCTGGCTATACCGGCCTTCAGCGCATCGCAATTGGGTGCGGGATACAGACGCAGACTGTCATCCAGCACCGCCCGAATCGCGTCAATCACCTGCGGCGAGGGGCCGAAGGGGTTCTCGTTGGTGTTGAGCTTGACCAGATTATCGATCTTGGGCTGCTCACCTGGCACATAGGGCACCAGGTTCTTGACAAAAGGACTCCAGAAACGGCTCACAGATCAATCCTCAATTAAGCTGCAAGCCACAAGCGCCAAGCTACAAGCTGACCGTGCAGGCTGCACCGATACACTTGCCGCTTGCCGCTTGTGGCTTGCCGCTAGGGCTTTATGCGGTATTCCGCGCTGCGTGCGTGCGCGGTCAGCGATTCGCCGCGGGCCAGGACCGAGGCGGTTTTGCCGAGCTCAGAGGCGCCGTCGGGCGAGCAGAAGATGATCGACGAGCGTTTCTGGAAGTCATACACCCCGAGTGGTGACGAAAAGCGCGCGGTACCCGAGGTCGGCAACACGTGGTTCGGGCCGGCGCAGTAGTCACCGAGCGCCTCGGGGGTATAACGCCCCATGAAGATCGCACCAGCGTGACGGATGGATGGCAACAGGGCCTCCGGATCGGCCACCGACAACTCAAGGTGCTCGGGGGCAATGCGGTTGGACAGTTCGCAGGCCTGCTCCAGACTGTCGACCTTGATCAACGCGCCCCGGGTATCCAGCGAGATACGCACCATGTCGGCACGCTCCAGGCTGTCCAGCAGCTTGTTCAGGCTGGCCTCGACGGCATCGAGAAAGGCCGCGTCCGGCGACAGCAGAATGGACTGGGCATTCTCGTCGTGCTCGGCCTGGGAAAACAGGTCCATAGCGATCCAGTCAGGGTCGGTCTGGCCGTCACAGATCACCAGAATCTCCGAGGGACCGGCAATCATGTCGATGCCCACCTGACCGAACACGGCACGCTTGGCCGTCGCCACATAGATATTGCCGGGGCCAACAATCTTGTCAACCTGGGGAACGCTCTCGGTGCCATAGGCCAATGCCGCAACCGCCTGCGCACCACCCAGAGTAAAGACCCGGTCTACGCCGGCCAGACAGGCAGCGGCCAGCACCAGCTCGTTGATCTCACCACGCGGGGTCGGTACCACCATGACCACTTCGCGAACGCCAGCGACCTTGGCCGGGATGGCATTCATCAATACCGACGAGGGATAGGAGGCTTTGCCGCCCGGCACATAGAGACCGGCACGGTCCAGCGGGGTAATCTGCTGCCCCAGCACGGTGCCATCGGCCTCGGTGTAGCGCCAGGAGGGTTGCAGCTGCTTTTCGTGGTAGCTGCGTACGCGCTCGGCAGCCACCTCCAGCGCTTCGCGCTGCGTCGGGGTAATCCGGGTCAGAGCCAATTCCAGACGGGCACGATCAAGGATCAGATCGGCCATGCTGGTAACATTCAGCTGATCAAAACGACCGGTGTATTCCACCAGCGCGGCATCGCCACGGGCGCGCACGGCGGCAATGATTTCCTCGACACGCTCGTTGACGGCCTTGTCGGAGACGCCTTCCCAGGCCAACAGTGCATCCAGATGCTGCTTGAAGTCCGCCTGATTGGCATCCAGACGGGCAATGTTCAGCGGCGTACTCATGGCATTCACCTATGCAACAGGGACGGGGGTTCAGGCTGCGCGCTGTTCGACAGCAGCAGCCAGCAGTTCAATCAGCGCCTTGATGCGCGCATGTTTCATTTTCATCGAAGCCTTGTTGACCACCAGCCGTGAGCTGATGGTGGCAATCAGTTCCTGCGGTTCCAGACCGTTGGCCTTGAGGGTGTTACCGGTATCCACCACGTCGATGATCTTGTCCGCCAGACCCACCAGCGGGGCAAGCTCCATAGAGCCATACAGCTTGATCACTTCAACCTGACGGCCCTGCTCGGCATAGTAACGTTTGGCCACGTTGACAAACTTGGTGGCCACCCGCAGACGTCCCGTCGGTTCCGGGGTATTCACCGGGCCGGCGGTCATCAGTCGGCAGTTGGCAATTTTCAGATCCAGTGGTTCATACAGGCCCTGGCTGCCGTACTCCATCAACACATCCTTGCCAGCCACGCCCAGATCGGCCGCACCCAGTTCGACATAGGTCGGCACATCGGTGGCACGGACAATCAGCAGCCGCACACTGGGATCGCTGGTGGCGAAAATCAGCTTGCGACTTTTCTCCAGATCCTCAATGGGTTCAATACCCGCCAGTTTCAGCAGTGGCAGGGTGTCATCGAGAATCCGGCCCTTGGACAGGGCAATGGTCAGGGTATCGGTCATGTCATTTCTCTCAGGCCGAGACGCGGCGGATGATCCCACCCAGCGCCTGCAGCTTTTCTTCAATACATTCATATCCACGGTCGATGTGGTAGATGCGATCGACCAGCGTGTCGCCATCGGCTACCAGGCCGGCAATCACCAGACTCGCCGAGGCGCGCAGATCGGTGGCCATGACCGGGGCACCCTTGAGGCGCTCGACGCCGGTGACAATGGCGGTATTGCCTTCGACCAGGATATGCGCACCCATTCGGTTCATTTCCTGCACATGCATGAAGCGGTTTTCAAATACGGTTTCAATCACCGTGCCGGTGCCTTCAGCCACAGCGTTCATGGCGATGAACTGCGCCTGCATGTCGGTCGGGAAAGCCGGATAGGGCGCCGTACGCAGGTTGATAGCGCGCGGCCGGTTGCCCTTCATGTCCAGACTGATCCAGTTCTTGCCGGTATCGATCTGGGCGCCCGCCTCTTCCAGCTTGAGCAGCACCGCTTCAAGGAAGGCGGCATCAGTGTCCTTAAGTTTGACACGACCACGGGTAGCCGCCGCCGCAACAAGGTAAGTACCTGTTTCAATCCGGTCGGGCATCACCGAGTGGCGGGCACCGTGCAGACGTTCCACGCCCTCGATAACGATGGTGTCGGTACCGTGGCCCTTGATGTTGGCACCCATGGCAATCAAGCACTCAGCCAGATCGACGACTTCCGGTTCCCGCGCAGCGTTCTCCAGCACGGTACGTCCCTTGGCCAGGGTCGCAGCCATCAGGATGTTTTCGGTACCGGTCACGGTCACGGTATCAAAGAAGAAGTGTGCACCACGCAGGCCACCCTCAGGGGCGCGGGCCTTGATATAACCGGCCTCAACGCTGATCTCGGCACCCATGGCCTCGAGACCGCGGATATGCAGGTCGACCGGCCGCGAACCAATGGCGCAGCCGCCGGGCAGTGCCACTTCAGCATAACCGAAATGCGCAACCATCGGGCCCAGCACCAGGATCGAGGCACGCATGGTCTTGACCAGCTCGTAAGGCGCCACCAGGGTCTTGATGGTGGTGGGGTTGACCTCGACGTTCATCTTTTCATCGAGCACCGGCTGAATGCCCATGCGCCCGAACAGCTCAATCATGGTGGTGATGTCATGCAGGTGCGGCAGGTTGCAGACGGTCACTGCGCCATCAGCCAGCAGGGTCGCAGCGAGAATCGGCAGGGCGGCATTCTTGGCACCGGAAATACGAATTTCCCCATCGAGACGATTACCGCCGGTGATCATCAGTTTATCCATTGTTCGTCTCGCTCTCAGGGGCTAGGTAGTAAGAAAGTGGAGCAGGCCAGGCACGCATTCAAACGCGGTTGGCCCAGGCCTCGCGGGTAAAGAATTTCATGGTCACAGCATGAATGCTGCCGTCGGCAATCTGATCATTGAGCAAGGCATAAATCTGTTGCTGACGTTTGACCGGAGACAGCGCCGCCAGGCTGTCGCTGATAACCAGCAACTGAAAGTTGCAGCCCTCTCCTTCGACTTCGACACGGGTGTCCGTCAGCCGGGTTTCAATCAACTCTTTAACTTGTTGCGCCTGCATAGAAATTCCATCAGTCAGTGAGTCCGGTCACCTGCTGGCGACCGGCTTGATCAATTAACAGCCAGGGTCTCGAGCCAGTCGTCCAGCTCACAGACCCGGGCAATACTCTGCAGTCCGGCTGGCATGGCGCGGACCCGCAGGTGTCGGCTTGAGCCCAGTTCGCGGGCAACAAACAACAGCAGGGACAAGCCGACGCTGTTGGCACGGGTCACCCCGGACATATCCAGCGTCAGATCACCTGAAAGCGCTTTAACCTGCTGCTGTAACGCCTCACGCAGGGCCATCGCGGTCGAGAAGTCGATTTCGCCCTCAAGGCTGACGACCCCTTTTTCCGCCTGGGTTATCCGAGCTGTCACTGCTTGGCCTCTTTTTCAGCCTGTTCGATGGACTGGGCAACAACGCCGCCCCAGCCATCAATCACCGCATCCAGATTATTGCGGTTGGACTGCATGGCCTGGGCAAACTGGTCGCGGAACAGCAGACCAATATTGATGCCTTCAACAATCACATTGCGCACTTTCCACTGCCCGTCGAGGTTAACCATGGTATAGGTGACCGGATAAACGGTGCCGTTAGACGTGCGAATTTCCATATTGACGCTGGTGCGGTCAGCAGACTGCTGGTCACGGTCCGAGGCAGGCAACACGTTGATCTGACCGCTGTCAAACTCCAGCAGGGCATTGCCGTAGAACTGCACCATGCTGCGCTTGAAGGTTTCAATGAAGCGTTCCATCTGCTCATCACTGGCCTGGCGACTGTAGCGTACGGTCATGACGCTGCGGGCAATGCCGTGAAAATCCACCACAGGATCGAGGACTTCATTCAGGCCTTGCATAAAGGCGTCAGTGTCCTGGCGGTAAGTCTCACGATTGGCATCCAGAACCTGCATGACCCGCGAGGAGGTGTCTTCGACAACCTGCTGAGGGGTCGGCGCATTACCCTGAGCCATCAATGGCATGGCCAGCAGAGCTACAACGAAGGTACTGATAAGGCTACGCATGGCACTACTCCTGGTTATTCGTCTTTGTTGACAGTATTGAGCAGAAAACGACCGATCAGTTCCTCAAGTACCAGCGCCGACTGGGTGTCGAAGATTTCATCGCCGTCAGCCAGCATTTCTTCCTCCCCGCCGACACTGATGCCGATGTACTTTTCACCCAGCAGACCGGCAGTCAGAATGGAGGCCGTACTGTCTGACGGCAGGGTGTTGACGTCGCCATTAATGGCCATCTCGACCTTGCCGGTATAGCGATTCTTGTCAAACTCGATACGGGTAACCTGGCCTATGGTGACACCGGCCATGGTCACCTTGGCACGCGGTGTCAGACCGGCAATATTGTCAAAGTGTGCATAGACCTTGTAGCTGTCGGCGGTAGCACTGACGGTCAGGCCGCTGACGCGCAATGCCAGTACCAGCAGGGCCAGAACACCAACCAGGATGAACAATCCAACAATCAATTCCAGTGTACGGGTACGCATGTTCGTTTTCCTTGGCTGATCAGAACATCAATGCAGTGAGAATGAAGTCCAGGCCGAGTACGGCCAGTGAGGCATAGACCACAGTACGGGTAGTAGCACGACTGATGCCTTCAGAGGTCGGCTCACAGTCATAACCCTGGAACACCGCAATCCAGGTCACCACAAAAGCAAATACCAGCGCCTTGATCAGGCCATTGAGCACATCACTGCCGAACTCGACCGAGTTCTGCATGTTGGCCCAATAGGAGCCGGCATACACACCCAGCCAGTCTACAGCGACCATGGCGCCGCCCCAGATGCCGACCACACAAAAGATCATGGCGAGCAGGGGCATGGAGATGAAACCGGCCCACAGACGGGGGGCAATCACATATTTGAGCGGATCAACACCGATCATTTCCAGGCTGGACAGCTGCTCGGTCGCCTTCATCAGGCCAATTTCGGCTGTCAGTGCCGAACCGGCACGCCCGGCAAACAGCAGCGCCGTAACCACCGGCCCGAGTTCACGCAACAGGGTCAGTGCCACCATTTGCCCAACCGCCTGCTCGGAACCATAGGTGCTGAGGATGTTGTAACCCTGCAGCGCCAGCACCATGCCAATGAACAGACCGGACACGATGATGATAGCCAGCGACAGCACGCCAACGGCAAACAGCTGCTTGACCAGCAAGGTCCAGGCGTTGCCAAAGTTCGAGCGACCTGTGATGGCGTGAAACAGAAAGACGCCCGAGCGTCCCAGACCTGCTACTACATCAAGACCCGCAGCGCCCAGAAGCGCCAGCCGATCAGCCAGGGTTTTCATTACGGCCTACCCCGCTTGAGCAAATCGTCCATGTAACCCGCAGCCGGATAATGGAAGGGAACCGGGCCGTCCGGCTCACCCATCATGAACTGGCGAATGCGTGGATTATCTGAGTGCATCAGGTCGTCCGGCTTGCCATGACCCAATACCTGACCGTCACCCACCACATATAAGTAGTCGGCAATACTGGCGGTTTCGGCCAGATCATGGGAGACCACAATACTGGTCAGCCCCAGCGCATCATTGAGCTGACGGATCAGCCGCACCAGCACGCCCATGGAAATCGGATCCTGACCGACGAAGGGTTCGTCATACATCAGCAGCTCGGGGTCCAGGGCAATAGCACGTGCCAGCGCAACACGACGCTTCATACCGCCTGACAGCTCATCGGGCATCAGCTTGTTGGCGCCACGCAAGCCAACGGCCTGGAGCTTGAGCAGAACGATATCGCGAATCATGTCTTCGCTCAGTTCGGTATGCACACGCAAGGGAAAGGCAACGTTCTCATAGACCGACAGGTCAGTGAACAGGGCACCACTCTGAAACAGCATACCCATGTGCTGCCGTGCCTCGAACAGCGATTCGCGTTTGAGCCTCGGGATGTCCTGGCCATTGACCAGCACCTGGCCGCTCTCGGGCCGTAACTGGGCGCCAATCAGGCGCAGCAGCGTGGTTTTGCCACAGCCGGACGGCCCCATGATCCCGGTGACCTTGCCGCGCGGTATGCGAATGTCCACCTCGTTGAAAATAGTGCGACCTTCACGCTTGAAGGTGACCTTCTTCAAGTCAACGATATAGTCTTCAGAATCAGTCATAAAAAGATATGGCTTCCGTTGCTGTCGGCACAGGGCGGACCAATTGAACGCGCTAATATAACAGTTTGGTCAGTGCAGCCCAAGTAACCGGCCAAACAATTAGGCGCCAGCCTATTTAGCAGGCCAACCACCTCTTGCAATAGCTAAGGCTCCACGTGCCCCAAAGGAATCAATCGCTTAGTCGAGTCTGGCCGCCCTTGCCCACGAAACCACCGCCACTCCAGCGCAGTGCAACTTTCCACAGGCAATATTCGTTAACCATATCGCCATCGCCAATGCTTCATTTAGCGCCGAGGTGACTATCATTGGGCAAACGGATGAGTTGCTGGCAACAAAACGCTATACTTGCTCGCCTGACCCAAGACAGCACGTGAGCCCATGCCTGATTTTGATTATATTGCCTCTGCCCAGCGCAGCATTCGCCTTGAACGTGACGCTGTAGATAGCTTGTTGGCGCGCCTTGACGAGCACTTTGTGAAGGCCTGCCAGGCACTGCTGCAGTGCAAGGGACGGATAGTCGTGACCGGCATGGGCAAGTCCGGCCATATTGGCAAAAAGCTCGCTGCCACCCTGGCCAGCACGGGCAGTCCAGCGTTTTTTGTTCATCCGGGTGAAGCCAGTCACGGCGACATGGGCATGATTACCCGCGATGACGTGGTGATTGCCCTGTCCAACTCAGGCAATACCGCGGAAGTCGTCACGCTGCTGCCGCTGCTCAAGCGTCTGGGCGTTCCGCTGATCAGTATTACCGGCAACCCGGAATCCATCATGGCCCGCTCCGCCCTGGCCAACCTGCATACCGGCGTTGAGCAGGAAGCCTGTCCGCTGAATCTGGCGCCCACCTCCAGCACCACCACGGCTCTGGTCATGGGCGACGCATTGGCCATTGCCCTGCTTGAAGCCCGCGGCTTCAGCGCCGAGGATTTTGCCTTCTCCCATCCCGGCGGCACCCTGGGCCGACGCCTGCTACTGCTGGTGGATGACATCATGCATAGCGCCGAACGGATGCCGCTGGTTTCCCCCGAGAGTTCACTGCGTGACGCCCTGCTGGAGATGACCCGCAAGGGCCTGGGGCTGACAGGGGTGATCGATGACAACGGCCTGCTGGCCGGCATCTTTACCGATGGTGACCTGCGCCGCACGCTGGATCTGGGCGCCGATATCCACAGCCTGACCATGGCCCGGCTCATGACCCCACGCTGCAAGACCGTCCGCGACGGCATTCTTGCTGCTGAAGCCCTGAAAGTCATGGAGGACAGCAAGATCAATGGACTCTTTGTTGTCGATGCCGATGGTCGACCGGTAGGCGCCTTGAACATGCATGACTTGCTTCGCGCGGGGGTGGTATGAGCCATAACCATGAGTTGCTGACACGCGCCAGCCAGATTCGCCTGGCGATTTTCGATGTCGACGGCGTACTGACCGACGGCCGCCTGTTCTTCATGCCCGATGGTACTGAGTTCAAATCCTTCAATACCCTGGACGGACATGGCATCAAGATGCTCATGGCCTCAGGTGTCGAGGTCGCCATCATCAGTGGACGGCAGTCACCGCTGGTTGAACGTCGCGCCGCCAACCTGGGCATCAAACATCTTATTCAGGGTCGTGAAGACAAACTCAATGCCCTGGCCGAACTGCGCCAGATTGTGCCGGTCGAGCTGGAACAGATCGCCTTTCTTGGTGACGACCTGCCCGACCTACCGGTCATGCGCCGTGTGGGCCTGGGTATCGCCGTGGCCAGCGCCGACGTCTTTGTCCGCGAGCAGGCCCATGGCGTGACCCTGGCCAATGGGGGTGCTGGCGCGGCACGCGAGTTCTGTGAGCTGATCATGCAGGCACAGGGCACCCTGGACTCGGCCCGGGCGGCTTACCTCTGATGCCGTCGATTCCACGCTATCTGTTGACTGGCGGACTCGTCGGACTGGCCATGATACTGGCACTGGCGGTCGGCTACTTCAATATCCGGCCGGCCAGCTTCACGCCGCTGCCACTGGTGACCGATCCGTCGCAACCGGATTTTTTCATGCACAACACGCGCATTTTGCAACTGAATGAGGCGGGTACCACCGCCTACCAATTGACCAGCGAACGCGCCGTACACCTGCGTGACGATGACAGCACCCTGCTGACCGAACCGCGACTGCAGTTTTTCCGTGATAATGAACCGTTGCCCTGGCTGTTGCAGGCGGAAAGTGGGCGTGCCGCTGAAGGTGGCAACCGCGTTGATCTGGAGCGCAATGTGATACTGCAGCGTGACGACCCCGCACAGGCCACAACGCGTATGAATACCGAAGCCTTGACGCTGTTCCCGGACCGGGATTATGCCGAGACCGCCGAGGACGTTAGAATCGAGGCCGCCGGCAGCGTTACCACTGCCACCGGCATGAAGGTTTATCTCAATGACGGCCGCTTGGAGCTGCTGTCCACCGTACGAGGTCAGCATGAGGCGCGTTAAAACCCTGTGTATTCTAGTTTTGTTATCCGGGCCGACAACGGCTCTGGCCCTGCCTGACGATGCCAACCAACCCATCCGCATCCAGGCCAACAGCGCAACCCTCAACGAACGACAGAGCACGGCTGTGTACAACGGCAATGTCATCATTACCCAGGGCAGCATGCGCCTGACCGGTAGCCGTGTGACGCTGAATACCGACAGCGACGGTCAGGTCAGCAAGATCGTCAGCGAAGGCAGCCCTGCCAGCTATGAATCGACGCCACGGGCCAATCAGAACCCGGTCAAGGCCCGCAGCAACACGATTGAATACCACGCCGATACCGAGCGCGTGGTACTGATCAACAACGCGTTCCTGGAACAAGACGGCAATACCTTTCAGGGCGAATACATCAGCTACGACATCAATCGCCAGATTGTCGATGCCGGGCGCAACGGTGGTACCAGCGGGGCCGAGCAGCCACGCATCGAAATCACCATTCAGCCCCGTCGTCGCACCGACACCAGCGAACCCCAGCCATGACCACACTTGAAGCCCGTCATCTGGCCAAGGCCTACAAATCACGCAAGGTCGTTCGTGACGTGTCGGTCTCGATCAAGAGCGGTGAAGTCATTGGCCTGCTGGGCCCCAATGGTGCAGGCAAAACCACCTGCTTCTACATGATTGTCGGCCTGGTCAAGGCCGATGAGGGGAGCATTCTGGTCGACGGCGTGGATGTCACCCGCCTGCCCATGCACGGCAGAGCACGCCAGGGTATCGGCTACCTGCCGCAGGAAGCCTCGATTTTCCGCAAGCTCAGCGTAGCGGACAACATCATGGCGATTCTCGAGACCCGCAAGGATCTCAATCGCCAGGGCCGTGAAGGCAAACTCGAATCCCTGCTGCGCGAATTTCACATTCATCATCTGGCCGACAGTCTGGGCATGAGCCTCTCCGGTGGTGAACGGCGGCGCGCTGAAATTGCCCGTGCACTGGCCACCGAGCCCAAGTTCATTCTGCTCGACGAGCCCTTTGCCGGCGTTGACCCGATCTCGGTCAACGATATCAAACTGATCATCAAGCATCTCAAGGACAAGGGGATCGGCGTGCTGATCACCGATCATAATGTGCGCGAAACACTCGACATCTGTGACAAGGCCTATATTGTCAATGACGGTCACATCATTGCCGAAGGCGATGCCGATACCGTACTGGCCAACCAGACCGTAAGGGATGTCTATCTGGGGCATGCCTTCCGTCTGTAAAATAGGTTACAAATAAGGCATGCTGGCCACATGGCCAGCACACTGGATTCTGTCCAACCCTGAGTACAAGGTACGTCGTCTGAACATGAAACCCTCGCTCGTCCTCAAGATGGGGCAGCAGCTGACAATGACACCTCAGCTGCAGCAGGCCATCCGACTGCTTCAGCTGTCCAGTCTGGATCTCCAGCAGGAGGTTCAGGAGGCACTGGAGGCCAATCCGATGCTGGAAATGGCTGACGAGGGTGACGACGACTACGGCAATGGCGGATCCGACAGCGCAGCCGACGGCGATGATGCGCCCGCAGTGACCATTCCGGAGCCGGTGGCCATGGACGCCATCGAGCAACACAGCCAGGCTGAAGAAGAAGGCAACTGGAACGAACAGATCCCCAACGAACTGCCTGTTGATACCCAGTGGGACGATGTCTACCAGACCTCGGCCAGCTCGTTGCCAAGCAACGATGATGAGGAGTGGGACTTTACCGCCCGTACCGGTACCGGTGAGACCCTGCAAAGCCATCTGGAATGGCAGCTCAACCTGATCCCCCTGTCTGAAACCGACCAGATTATTGCTCTGTCACTGATTGATGCGATCAATGCCGACGGCTACCTGGAAGAATCCCTGGACGAGATTCTTGCCTCACTCGACCCCGAACTGGAGGTCGAGCTGGATGAAGTGGAAATGGTCCTGCACCGTATTCAGCAGTTCGAGCCGGTCGGTGTCGCAGCTCGCAACCTGAGTGAATGCCTGCTGTTGCAACTGCGCCAGTTGCCAGCCGATACCCCGCTGCTGGAGCAGGCGATGAAGGTAGTCAAGGACCACCTCGAACTGCTTGGCAGCCGTGACTTTGCCCAACTCATGCGGCGCACCCGACTCAAGGAGGATCAACTCGGTAAGGTCATCAGTCTGATTCAGACCCTCAACCCCCGACCCGGCTCGGAAATCGCCTCAGGCGAGCCTGAGTACGTGATCCCGGATGTGATCGTGCGCCGTGACAACGCCCGCTGGATAGTCGAGCTGAACCAGGAAGCCGTGCCCAAGGTCCGGGTCAACAACCATTATGCGTCCATGGTCCGCCGCGCCGACTCCAGCCAGGACAACACCTACCTGCGCAATCATCTGCAGGAAGCCCGCTGGTTCATCAAAAGCCTGCAAAGCCGCAACGAAACCCTGATGAAAGTCGCGACGCAGATCGTCGAGCATCAGCGCGGCTTTCTCGAGCAGGGTGAAGAGGCCATGAAACCACTGGTGCTGCATGATATTGCCGAGGCCGTGGGCATGCACGAGTCAACCATTTCGCGGGTTACCACGCAAAAATACATGCATACCCCGCGTGGCATATTCGAGCTCAAGTACTTTTTCTCCAGCCATGTCGGCACCGCCGAGGGCGGTGAGTTCTCGTCCACGGCGATTCGCGCCCTGATCAAGAAACTGGTCGCCGCAGAAAACCCCAAGAAACCATTGAGCGACAGCAAGATCGCTGGTTTACTGGAAGAGCAAGGAATTGATGTCGCAAGGCGCACCATCGCCAAATACCGCGAATCGCTGAACATCGCTCCGTCCAGCGAACGCAAAAGGCTGGTTTAACCAGCCTGGATCAAGAAGTCAGTACGTTACCCGTGGCACCATGGGATAACCTTGGGATATCCCATGCCACACAGTCCAACAGGAGAAGACGTATGCAACTGAATCTCAGCGGTCACCATGTTGATATTACCGAGTCCATGCGTGAGTACGTGAACGAGAAAATGTCTCGATTGGAGCGACACTTCGACAAGATCACCAATGTTCAGGTTACCCTGGAAGTTGAAAAGCTGCGGCAGAAAGCCGAAGCGACCCTGCATATTGCCGGCGGCGAAGTCGTCGCCAACTGCGAACATACTGACATGTACGCCGCCATTGACCTGCTGGTCGACAAGCTGGATCGCCAACTGATCAAGCACAAGGAAAAGAACCTCGACCGCCAACAGGGCGTCAACGACCGCTAAGGCAAACCGACGCAAAACCATGCAAATTGATCACATACTTACCCCCGAGCGCACCTTTGCCGGTGTGCAGGGGGTTTCAAAAAAACGCGTACTGGAACAGATTGGCAAGCTGGTCTCCCAGCACAGCCACCTGGACCCGGACGCCATCTATGAAAACCTGATTGCCCGTGAAAAGCTCGGTTCAACCGGCTTTGGCAACGGCATCGCCATTCCTCACTGTCGTCTGCTGGACTGCCACAAGGCTGTCGGCGCCTTGCTGCAGCTGGAAGACAAGATCGACTTTGACGCCCTCGATGGCCAACCGGTTGATCTGATCTTTGTTCTGCTGGTACCCCAGGAAGCCAACGAACAGCACCTGCAAATTCTCAAGATGCTGGCCGAGAAGCTCGACCAGGCCAGTCTGCGCGAAGCGCTGCGGGCCGCACCGGACGCTGAAAGCCTGTACCGCATCATGACCACCAGCGCGACGGGAAGCTGAGCCCCATGCGTCTGGTTGTGGTCAGTGGCCGCTCCGGTTCCGGCAAGAGTACCGCGCTGCATCTGCTCGAAGACAACGGCTTCTACTGCATCGACAACCTGCCGGCCGGTTTGCTGCCGGAACTGGCGCGTCAGGTCAATCTGTCCGAACTGGAACTGCCCAAGGTGGCCATCAGCATTGATGCGCGCAACCTGCCCAGCGACCTGAAACGCTTCCCCGAACTGCTCAAGCAGGTGCGTGATGCCGGCGTACACTGCGATGTGCTGTTTCTGGCTGCAACCGATGATGTGCTGATCAAGCGGTTCTCGGAAACCCGGCGCAAACACCCGCTGACCGACCAGAATCATTCGCTGGGCGAAGCCATTGCTGAAGAACTGAGATTGCTCGAGCCGATCATTGATCTGGCCAGCCTGAAGATCGATACCAGTCATCTGACCCTGTACCAGTTACGTGACCTGCTTAAACAACGATTGCTCGGCACTCGCGCCCATGGACCATCGGTATTGGTGCAGTCCTTTGGCTTCAAACGCGGCGTGCCGGTTGATGCCGATCTGGTATTCGATGTGCGCTGCCTGCCCAATCCTTACTGGAAGCCTGAGTTGCGTGCCTTTTCCGGCCGCGACCAGGCCATCCGTGACTACCTTGAAGCGCAACCCGAGGTAGAGGATATGTACCAGGACATTCATCATTTTCTGGAAAAGTGGTTACCTCGCTATGCCGCCGGCGAACGCAGCTACATGACCATCGCCATTGGCTGTACTGGCGGTCACCACCGCTCGGTATATATCGCCGAACGTCTGGTTCAGAACCTCACCGGCAAGGTCTCGAACCTGCTGATCCGTCACCGCGATTTGCCCTGAATCATGCCAACCACCCGCGTAGAAATCATCAACAAGCTTGGCCTGCACGCCCGTGCCGCGGCGAAATTCGTCGGTGTCGCCAACCGACACGGCTGTCAGGTACGGATCGGTAACAGCGAGGACAAGCTGGTCGATGGTAAAAGCATCATGCAAGTGATGATGCTCGCCGCCAGCAAAGGCACGGAAATCTGCATCAGCTGCGAAGGCGACAACGCCGACCAGGCCATGGCCGAGCTGCTGGCGCTGATTAACGATTACTTCGAGGAAGGCGAATAGCCCAAAGCTGGAAGCTGGAAGCTGGAAGCTGGAAGCTGGAAGCTGGAAGCTGGAAGCTGGAAGAGGCTACGGCAACCTATGCACGCTGCAACTCTTTTCTTACGCATGCTCTGCCTATGCACGCAGGGCTCTAAAACCTCTCCGGCCCAAGATGTTACTTCCAGCTTCAAGCTTAAAACTTCCAGCTATTTTCAAGCCCCTCCCACCGTCATGCCATCCACCAGCCAGCTGCCGGTCAGGTTGTTACCACGGCGTTCGAGGTCAGAACCGACGCAGCGCAACTGGCGGAACATGTCGCGCAGATTGCCGGCAATGGTGACTTCCTGTACCGGAAACTGGATTTGCCCCTGTTCTACCCAGAAGCCGCCGGCACCCCGGGAATAATCCCCGGTCACGCTGTTAACGCCCTGCCCCATCAGCTCAGTCACCAGCAAGCCGGTACCCATCTCGGCCAGCAGGGCCTGCAGGTCACCGGCATTGCTGCTGATATGCAGGTTATGCACGCCGCCAGCGTTGGCGGTGCTGGGCAAGCCAAGCTTGCGACCTGAATAGCTGCCCAACACCCAACTGCGCAATACGCCTTGTTCGACAAAGGCCTGCGCGCGGGTAGCCAGTCCATCGCCATCAAAGGCCGCACTGCCAAGCGCGCGCGGCAGGTGTGGTCGCTCATCGACATTGACCCAGCCCGGAAAGATCGGCTGACCCAGTGCATCGAGCAGAAAACTCGACTGCCGGTAAATGGCCCCGCCGGCAATCGCGCCCATCAGATGCCCGAGCAAGCCCGCAGCCTGGTCGGCAGCAAAGAGTACGGGCACCTTGGCGGTCTTGACTGGACGGGTACCGAGCTTGGCCAGTGTCCGTTCGGCGGCTTTGCGGCCCAATGATTCTGCACTCGGCAGATGGCTGGCAATGCGAGCGACGTCATACCAGTAATCGCGTTGCATACCCTGTTCCGAGGCGACAATCATCACTGCTGAGGAACTGTGACGGGTACCCAGCGAACTACCGATAAAGCCGTTGCTGTTGCCGTATACCCGGCAACCCTGCTGGGTACTGATATTGGCACTGTCGCTGGTCAGGCGCGCGTCCACGGCCAGTGCAGCGGCTTCGCAGGCCAGCGCGCGCTCGATTGCCTGCTCGGCGCTCAGGGCCCAGGGATGATAGAGATCCAGATCCGGCAGTTCGGTGGCCATCAACTCGGGGGCGGCCAGACCGGCAAAGGCATCTTCCGAGGCATGCCGGGCAATGCCCAGTGCGGCGGTAATGGCCGCGTGAATGGCTTCATCGGAGGTATCGGAGGTGCTGGCGGACCCTTTGCGCTGACCGTCATACAGGGTAATGGCAAAGCCCTGGTCGCGATTGAACTCGACGGTCTCAACCTCCCCCTGGCGTACACCCACCTGCAAACCGGTATTCTGACTGACACCGACTTCACAGGCGCTGGCGCCCTGACGCCTGGATTCCTCGAGAATATAGGCCACCCGTTGTTCCAGCTGGGCACGCAGTACTTGCGGGTCTTCAGGGCTGACCCTGTCTATCTGCTTCATGAATTCTCCTTGGCTGCAGCGCATTGTACCTCGGACAGGCAGGCTGTGAACGGGTATCATGGCGCATTGAACAGTACCCGCCTGCGGGCCGCAATGAGGTGACCATGACAGAGTTTTACGACGAGGAACAGGATGACGATGGCATCAGCAAAAGCCAGGTCAAGCGCGAGCTGCAGGAGATGCGTGACCTGGGCAATCGGTTGGTCGAGCTGAAGCCGGCACAATGGCAACAGCTTAACCTGACTGACAAGCTGCGATCAGCCCTTGAAGAAGCCCCTCGGCACACTGCCCGTGGCGCGCTCAAGCGGCACCTGAGCTTTGTCGGCAAGTTGATGAAGGATCAGGATCTGGATGCCATCCGCGCCTACCTCGGCCGCCTCGACAGCAGCAGTCAGGAGCATGCCCAGCACTTTCACCAGATCGAGCGCTGGCGCGACCGTCTGCTCACCGGCAGTGCCGAAGAACAGGAGGCCTTCATGACCGCCTACCCCCAGACGGACAGACAGAACCTCAGGCAGCTGGTACGTCAGGCGCAGAAGGAAGCCAAGGAAAACAAGCCACCGGCAGCGGCGCGCAAGATTTTCAAACTGGTGCGTGAAATCGTTGAAGCCGAGCTGAATTCCGGCGCTGACTGATCCCCACCTTGCCCAGCAAGAGCCTCTGCATCAGACAGGCATAAAAAACCCGGCACATGGCCGGGTTTTTTATGCTGCAACCAACCTGGATCAGTAGCCCAGAGCAAAGTTCTCTTCGGACATGTCCATCAGGTTGTCGGCGCCGGACATCATGGAGTCGACGTGCATGCGGGTACGCGGCAGGATGCGCTGGAAGTAGAAGCGCGCCGTCTGCAGCTTGGCCTGGTAGAAAGCCTCGTCAGAAGTACCTTCAGCCAGCTTGGCAACGGCCACACGGGCCATATCCGCCCAGAAGTAAGCCAGACAGGCGTAACCGGAATACATGCAGTAATCCACCGCAGCCGCACCGACCATCTCACGGTCCTTCATAGCCGCCATGCCGACCTTCATGGTCAGCTCTCCCCACTCCTTGTTCAGTTGCGCCAGCGGCGCGACGAATTCCTGGATGGCCTCATTGCCTTCCTGATTCTGACAGAACTTGTGGACGATCTTGGTGAAGCACTTCAGCGCTTCGCCCTGGGTCATCAGTACCTTGCGGCCCAACAGGTCAAGTGCCTGAATGCCTGTAGTTCCTTCGTAGAGCATGGAAATACGCGCGTCACGGACGTTCTGCTCCATGCCCCACTCGGCGATAAAGCCATGGCCACCGTAAATCTGTACACCGTGGTTGGCTGCTTCGAAGCCCACTTCGGTCATGAATGCCTTGGCAATCGGCGTGAGGAAGGCCAGCAGCGCATCAGCCTGCTTCTTCTGCTCTTCGTCCTGGCTGTTCTTGAGAATATCAACCTGCTTGGCCGTGAAGTACACCATGGCACGGTTGCCTTCGGTAAACGCCTTCATGGTCAACAGCATACGACGAACATCAGGGTGCACGATGATCGGATCAGCCGGCTTGTCCGGTGCCTTGTTACCGGTCAGTGAACGCATCTGCAGGCGCTCACGGGCGTACTTGATACCACCCTGGAAAGCCACTTCGGAGTGCGCCAGACCCTGCAGAGCAGTACCCAGACGCGCGGTGTTCATAAAGGTGAACATGGCGTTCAGACCCTTGTTAGGCTCGCCGATCAGCAGACCAGTGGCACCGTCAAAGTTCATCACGCAGGTAGCGTTACCATGGATACCCATCTTGTGCTCGATCGAGCCGCAGAACACGCTGTTGCGCTCGCCTTTCTCGCCATTGGCATCGGGCAGGAACTTGGGCACGATGAACAGCGAAATACCCTTGGTACCGGCCGGCGCATCGGGCAGACGGGCGAGTACGATGTGGACGATGTTCTCGGCCATATCGTGGTCACCGGAAGAGATGAAGATCTTGGTACCGCTAACCTTGTAGGTACCATCAGCCTGAGGTTCGGCCTTGGTGCGCAGCATGCCAAGATCGGTACCACAATGCGGTTCGGTCAGACACATGGTGCCGGTCCACTGACCGGATACCAGCTTGGTCAGGAACACGTGTTTGTGCTCATCGGTACCATGGGTAGCGATGGTGTTCATGCAGCCATGTGACAGACCGGGATACATGCCCCAGGACCAGTTGGCCTGACCGACCATTTCGCTGATCGCCAGACCCAGTGATTCGGGCAGACCTTGACCGCCGTGATCAACGTCATGGGCCAGACTCGGCCAGCCGCCTTCAACGTACTGCTCATAGGCTTGCTTGAAACCGGTAGGGGTTTTCACGCCGTCGGCACTCCAGGTGCAACCTTCGGTATCACCGATACGGTTCAGCGGGGCAATGACGTTTTCACAGAATTTGGCGCCCTCTTCCAGAATGGCATTGACCATATCCGGGGTAGCGTCTTCGCAGCCGGGCAGGCTCTTGTAGTGTTCTTCATAACCCAGTACTTCATCGCGAACGAAGCGGATGTCACGCAGGGGAGCCTTGTAATCTGGCATGGTACTTGACCTCAACGGTTATAACGGGTTTCAAGAGCAGCGTGCAGCTGCGATTTTGTGGCTGCCTTGGCAGCAGATTCAAACAGACGTTTGAAACATACGTTTACGCCCGGATCATGTCAAGTAGTTGTGTCTTTATCAAAGACAAAAAATTTGTAACCAGGGGAAGAGATACGCGGGTGCAGCACGTGGCCTGGCCTCAGACCGGGAAAGCAAGTCTCAGGCTTGCAGGGACAACTCGCTGAGCGGGTCTCGCTCATCGGCAACCTGACGGTAAAGTGCCAGCTCTTTATCACTGTTCGCGGCGGCGCGACTGCCAGGCGCGTTGGTTTCAGACTCAGCATCCGGGCCGGCATCATCCTGAGTATCTGACTGCGACCGCGTCGCAATCTCGGCCCGCGCCTGGGCGATAATCTGCGCCGCTTGGGCGGCAATCGCCAGATCCTGGGATGAGGGCTGGGCCGGCGCCAGCGCAGCACGCTGTACTTGTTGCAGTTTTTCAACCGTCGCTTCCGGGTCACCGGGCACGGGTGCGGTATCGATGCTGACCGATCCACCAACCGCATACAGGCGTCCATCAGGCCCGCGGGCGTAATCGTACCTGACGGTACCGGCATATTGACCGCCGACTGCCAAGTGAGCCTGTTCGTGCGCCCTGACCTCCCGATCACGACTGGCCAGTGAGCGCACTTCAGCCTGAATCAGACGTTGCTGTTCGGCTTCAACCCGCGCCAGCTGCTGTCGCTGCTGGGCGGATACGGCAAGATCATCGCTACCGGCAGCGGGCGCCGCCTCGGCAGACGGGGCAGCCGTAGTCGGTTCAGCCCGTTGCCCAGGTGCTGCAACAGCACTTACCGATAAAACAGGCCGAGGTGTGACCGGGTTGTCAGCTGGAATCGAAGGTAAACGACTATAGACCGGAATGGCCGAAGGGATGACAGGTGAAGGACTGATTGACATCATGTTCCATCACCTGCGGATCAGGCAGTGACGTCCAGCAAGGTACCAAGGACTTCATCGGCCGTATCAATCACCGATGCACCAGCCTCGACCTCACGTTGACCCAGGCGCAGTTCAACCAGGCTATCCACCAGGTTGACCGGGCGATTGGAATCGACCTGGGTCGTAGCAGCCGGCTGACCATTGGCCGCTTGCACGGGAATGGCCTGGGACGCAGCCGGGTCGGCCTGTACACCAACGCGGGCAATTTCGGCCGCAGCAGTCGATGCGCGATACTGGCCCTGCCTTACACTATTCAGTCCTGAGGACATCAGGTCAAGGGATGGCATAAACGACGCCTCCAAACGAATTGATCAATTTATATTCAAGCACAAAGTGCCAGTATGCGGTACCACCGCTGGTCAGTTCAGACCAGCGGTGCAATATCCAGATGGCTGGCAATCGCTTCCGGCAGCGGCTGCGTCATCCAGGGCACCACACCAAGACAGGGGGCC
Source organism: Halopseudomonas sp. 4NH20-0008 (assembly GCF_057548395.1). Taxonomy (NCBI): domain Bacteria; kingdom Pseudomonadati; phylum Pseudomonadota; class Gammaproteobacteria; order Pseudomonadales; family Pseudomonadaceae; genus Halopseudomonas; species Halopseudomonas sp. 4NH20-0008. The sequence continues at coordinate 112,280 of NZ_BAAJMD010000010.1, read as the reverse complement.
TTGAGCCGTTCCTTCAAGGTAGCCAGGTTCTCGGCAGCACGGTTCATCTGCGGATCGACCTGATTGGCTACCCAGCCGATCAGCGTCAAACCGTCGGCGGCAATGGCCTCTGCCGTCAACAACGCGTGGTTGATGCAACCGAGTTTCATACCGACCACCATGATCACCGGGACATTCAGGTCGCTTGCCAGATCGGCGAGGGTCTGCTCGCCATTCAGCGGCACACGCCAGCCGCCTGCGCCTTCCACCAGGGTCAGTTGCGCCTGGTGTTGAAACACCCGCTGACACCCTGCCGCGAGCCGATCAACCGTCAACTCAACGCCCTCTTCCTGGGCGGCAATATGCGGCGCTATGGCCGCCTCGAGACACAGGGGATTGATGTCGTCGTAAGCCAACGCCGGCTGACATTGCGCCTGCAGTGCCAGCGCATCGTCATTACGCAGTCCCTGCGGCGTTGACTCCGCACCCGCAGCAACCGGCTTGACCGCAGCAGTACTCAGCCCACGCTGACGCGCCGCGTACATCAAGGCGGCGGCTATGGTGGTCTTGCCAATCTCGGTATCGGTGCCGGTAACAAAATAACGCTTGGTCATCTCACGCCTCCTTGAACATCAGAATATGTGCCACCTGATAGGTAGCCGTCAGCCCGGCGGGTTGGCGATAGGCTTCATAGGCGTCGGTCAGGGCTCGCAAACGCGCCCGGCCGGTCAGCCCCCCGGGTCGCCCGGGATTCAGATTATGCGCACCCAGAGCCTTGAGCTCGCGGGTCAGGTCGCTCAACTGCGGATAGTGCAATACATGGGGTTCAATGTCGCAGTGCCAGCGGGCAAAGCCGGCCGCTGCCAATTGGCTTTGCAGCAGCGCCAGGGGGCTGAAGCGGTTTACGTGGACAAAACCGTCTACCTGCTGCCAGGCCCCTTGCAGCTCATATAAGCTGCCCTCGACCAAAGTAGTAAAAGCCAGGCAACCGCCAGGTCGCAGGCAGCGTCTTGCGTCCGACAAGGCACGCGGCAGATCGGGGCACCACTGCAACGCCAGGCTGGAAAACAGCAGATCCTGACTGGCATCGCGCAGCGGCAGCGCTTCGGCATCGGCAACCACCCAGTCGCCCTGCCCGGCCTGCTGGCTGCGGGCAAACTGCAGCATGCCCTCGGCCAGATCCAGCCCCATCACCGGCTGGGCAAAGCGCTGCTGCAATTGGCGGGTAAAATAACCTGTGCCGCAGCCCAGATCGGCTATGACCTGGGGCTGCAGATGTGCTGGCAGACGCGCCATAAGATTGCAGCCAACCTGACGCTGGAAGGCTGCTGCCTGATCATAGCTGTGCGCTGCACGGCTGAACGAGGCCGCAACCTGCCCCTTGTCGATCTGCGCTTCAGCCATGCTCGGCATCCAGAAAGTCACCAATCTGCTCAGCCAACCACTGGGGATACTCCAGCGGTAGCGCATGACTTGCCTGATCCTTGATACAGATTCGCGCCTCAGGATTGAGCGCCTGCAAGGCTGGTGCAACGCTCACCGGCACCAGCGCGTCGCCAGCGGCCAGGCAATGCAGCATGGGCACCGTGCTGTGACTCAGGGCCCGGCGGTTGTCGATTACCGCCAACAGCGCCAGGGCATGCAGCCGCTGTGCTTCATCAGCCTGGTCCCAGGGCATGGCTTTGCTCAGGCTGCGAGCCTGCTCGCTACCCTGACTGACCAGCAAGGCAAAGCGCTTGAGGCAGCGTGGCTGATCCTCTCGCGCAGCCGCGTAAAAATCCTTGAATACCGCTTGAGGCATGGCCTCAGGCCAATCCGGGCGCGCCGCAAAACAAGCATTGCTGGCCAGGGTCACTACGGCATTGAAACGCTCCGGATACCGCCGCAGCAATTGCATGGCGAGCATGCCGCCGAGCGACCAGCCGACCAGCACCCCGGGGCGCAAGCGCTCCGCCAGCGCGGCCAGATCAGGCTCCAGGCTGGACATCTGCAGAGGCGGTAAATCGATGCACTCGATCCGCGCCTGCGGCAGGCGCTCAGCCAATGCCTGCTGCAGCGGCTGCATGGACTGCGCGGACAAGGCCCAACCCGGCAACAAGCTGATCTCAGTCATGGCTCTGCTCCGGTAATTCTGCGACCGCCGCCGCCAACGCCTCGAGCAACTGATTGACGTCCTCAGAGGTATGCGCCGCTGACAGCGTTACCCGCAGGCGCGCCGTGCCATTAGGCACAGTCGGAGGGCGAATGGCGGTCACCAGCATGCCGCGCCGACGCAGTGCCGCCGAGAGCAGCAGTGCACGGGCACTGCTGCCCACCAGAATGGGTTGGATCGGTGTCGCGCTGTCCATCAATTCCAGACCGATAGTGGCCACGCCACTGCGAAACTGACTGATCAGTTGCTGCAGCCGCTCGCGCCGCCAGGTTTCCTCTTGCAGCAATTGCAGGCTTTTCAGCGTGGCACAGGCAATCGCCGGGGGCTGACTGGTAGTGTAAATATAGGGACGGGCAAACTGGATCAGGGTTTCGATCAGGTCTTCGCTGCCAGCGACAAAGGCGCCAGCGGTGCCAAACCCTTTGCCGAGCGTACCAATCAATACGGGCACATCGTCCAGACCCAAACCAAAGTGCTCGACAATGCCGCCACCCTGCTGACCGAGACAGCCAAAACCATGGGCGTCATCGACCATCAGCCAGGCGCCGCGAGCACGTGCGGCGGCGCACAGGGCCGGCAGATCAGCCAGATCACCGTCCATGCTGAAAACACCGTCGGTCACCACCAGGGTATTACCCTCGGCCTTGTCCAGACGGCTCTGCAGACTGGCCACATCGTTATGCAGATAACGTGAAAAACGCGCGCCACTGAGCAAGCCGGCATCCAGCAACGAGGCATGATTGAGGCGGTCTTCCAGAACGGTATCGCCGCGCCCGACCAAGGCCGTCACGGCGCCCAGATTGGCCATGTAACCGCTGGATAACAACAACGCACGGGGCCGACCGGTGAAGGAGGCCAGCGCCTCTTCCAGTTCATGGTGTGGACTGCTGTGCCCGACCACCAGATGCGACGCCCCGCCGCCGACCCCCCAGCGCTTTGCGCCTTCGGCAAAGGCAGCAAGCACCTCAGGGTCATTGGCCAGCCCCAGGTAGTCGTTACTGCAAAAGCCCAGCAACAACTGCCCATCCACCTGCACACGCACACCCTGCGGCGACTGCAACAGCGGACGTTGTCGGTATAGATGCGCAGCATGGCGCTCGGCAAGGCGGGCAGACAGGTCGAAGGGCATTGGGCTCACGCAGCTGCAAGCGGCAAGCTTCAAGTAACAAGCCAACCGTGCAGCTTCCTGGTAACGGGTAAGTGGCACACCAGAGTGCCAACAACTGGAACAGCTTATAGCTTGGGGCTTGCCGCTTGTTGCTGCGGTCGTTCAGCCCGCCGCGTTGACAAACAGCGCGCTATCACGCTGCTCGACCAGAGCCTGCTCGATGGCTGCCTGGTGTACTTCGTCGTCGTGCTCCTGACGCTCTTCCGGCTTGATGCCGAGGCGGTCGAACAGACGCATGTCTTTTTCCGCCTGCGGATTCGAGGTGGTCAGCAGTCGATCACCATAGAAAATCGAGTTGGCGCCAGCGAAGAAGGCCAGGGCCTGGGTCTGTTCGTTCATCTGTTCACGGCCGGCAGACAGGCGCACATGGGACTTTGGCATCATGATCCGGGCTACCGCCAGGGTACGGATAAAGTCGAAGGGATCGACGTCGGCCTCGTTTTCCAGCGGCGTGCCCTTGACCTTGACCAGCATGTTGATCGGCACGCTTTCCGGGTGTTCCGGCAGGTTAGCCAACTGGATCAACAGACCGGCACGGTCTTCCAGACTTTCACCCATGCCGAGGATACCGCCGGAACAGATTTTCATACCGGCTTCGCGCACGAAGGACAGCGTCTCCAGACGGTCGCCGAAGGTGCGGGTAGTAATGATCTTGCCGTAGAACTCCGGCGAGGTGTCCAGATTGTGGTTGTAGTAATCCAGACCGGCATCGGCCAGGGCAGCGGTCTGCTCCTTGGTCAGCTTGCCCAGGGTCATGCAGGTTTCCAGACCGAGCTTGCGCACCCCGCGGACCATCTCCAGTACGTAGGGCATGTCCTTATCGGAGGGATGTTTCCAGGCGGCACCCATACAAAAGCGCGTGGCGCCGATGGCCTTGGCGGCGGCGGCTTCATCCAGCACCTTCTGCACTTCCAGCAGTTTTTCCTTGTCCAGGCCGGTGTTGTAATGGCCGGATTGCGGACAATATTTGCAGTCCTCGGGGCAGGCACCGGTCTTGATCGACAACAGCGTCGAGACCTGGACCCGGTTGGCATCAAAGTGCTGGCGATGCACGGTCTGCGCCTGAAACAGCAAATCGTTGAACGGTTGCTTGAACAGGGCTAGCACCTCGGCCGGTTTCCAGTCATGGCGGGTCGAGGACGGGGTCAAGGAGAGCGTCATGGGATCATTCCTGAGGGTTTGCACGGGAACCGATTTCGGTTCAATCTATGCCTCGCATCATAGCGACGGCATGGAGGCTGTCAACCTTTGAAGATCAAGCAGGTTTACAAGTGGTTATTTAATAACCAACAACTGCCCTGCCTGCTCTGCCAGGCATCCGGGCCACATGCCGAGCATGGACTCTGCACCGGCTGCCATGCCGACCTGCCCTGGCTTGGCTACCATTGCCGCCAATGCGCCATCCCGCTACCCCAGCCAGACGCCCGTTGCGGACAATGCCAACAGCGTGCACCCGCCTTCTCCCAGGTTGTTTGCCCGCTATTGTACCGTTTCCCGCTGGATAGCCTGATACCGGCTTTCAAACATCATGAACAGCTGACCTATGGCCGCCTGCTGGGCCGTTTGCTGGCCGAGCACGTGCAGCACCATTACCATGAGCGCCAACTGCAACTCCCCGATCTGCTGGTCCCCATGCCCCTGTTCCGTGGGCGGCTGGCGCAGCGGGGATTCAATCAGGCCCACGAACTGGCACGGCCGGTGGCGCGTTTACTGCAGTTGCCCCTGAGCCAGCGCAGCCTGCAGCGCATTCGTCCAACCCCGGCTCAGCAGGGGCTCAGTGCGCGGGAGCGGCGGCGCAACCTGCAGGATGCCTTCAGTTGCAGTGCGCCCGAGCGCTTGCTGGGACGTCATGTAGCTCTGATAGACGACGTGCTTACCACCGGCGCCAGCGCCGACGAAGCAAGCCGTGTTCTGCTGGCTGCGGGCGCGTTGAGCGTCAGTGTCTGGTGTGTTGCCAGAACGCCCTGATGACCGGCGGCCGAGACTGCGCTTGCGACCGACGGCCTGAAGGCCCAAGCTAGCAGCCCATACCAAGGAGCTGCCATGACCACCCACCCTTTTGCCCTGCTGACCCCCGATACCGTGCTGGATGCGGTGGAGTCGCTCGGCTTTGTCAGCGATGCCCGCACCCTGACGCTGAACAGCTATGAAAACCGGGTATTCCAGATTGGTATTGAGGGTGCCGAGCCATTGATCGCCAAGTTTTATCGCCCTGAGCGCTGGTCCGATGAAGCCATCCTTGAAGAACACACCTATTCGCAGGAGTTGGCCGAACGTGACATTCCGGTGATTGCACCGATGCAGATCGACGGCAAAACCCTGTTCGAATTCGCCGGATTTCGTTTCAGCCTGTTTCGCCGCTTCGGTGGCCGCGCACCGGAACTCGACAATCCGGATCATCTGTTAATGCTCGGTCGACTGCTCGGTCGCCTGCATGCGGTGGGCGCCATGAAACCTTTTCAGCATCGTCCGACCCTCAGTGTGCAGCGTTTTGGTCATGACAGTCTGGCCTTCCTGCGCGAATCCGGGGTGGTGCCCAAGGCGCTACAGCCAGCGTATTATTCTGTTGCCGATGATCTGATGCAGGTGATCGAGCAACGCTTCCGCGAGCATCCGTACCAGAGCCTGCGCCTGCATGGTGATCTGCATGTCGGTAACCTGCTGTGGCGCGACGAGCATCTGTATATGGTTGATATGGACGACTGCCTGCAGGGACCAGCGATTCAGGACCTGTGGATGATGCTCTCTGGCGAGCGTGACCAGCGGCAGGCGCAGTTGTCGGAACTGGTCGACGGCTACAACGAATTCCATGATTTTGATCCGCGCCAGCTGCCCCTGATCGAGTCCCTGCGCAGTCTGCGGCTGGTGCACTACAGTGCATGGCTGGCCCGGCGCTGGACTGACCCGGCGTTTCCCAGGCACTTCCCCTGGTTCGCCCAGGAGCGCTATTGGGCAGACCAGATCCTGACCCTGCGGGAACAGCGTGCCGCGCTGGATGAGCCTGCGCTTCGGCTGTTCTGATCAGCGCGTATCAGGAACATCAATAGCCATTTTCAGTCAGGGAGTGACTCTTTACACTGCAACGCACTTTAATCCGAGGCAACGAGCATGACCGATACCCTACTCGACTCCCGCAATCTGGCCTTCGAACTCTATGAAGTGCTGGATGCCGAGGCCCTGACCCAGCGCCCGCGTTTCGCCGATCACAACCGGGAAACCTTTGATGCCGCCATCGGCACCGCGCGCACCGTGGCAGAAAAGTTCTTTGCTCCGCACAACCGCAAGAACGACGAAAACGAACCGCAATACGTGGATGGCGCCGCAGTCCTGATCCCCGAAGTCAAGCCGGCCATGGACGCCTTTATCGAGGCCGGGTTCCTGAATGCCACGCGCAGCTTCGAAGTCGGCGGCATGCAAATGCCGAACCTGCTGTCTCAGGCCTGCTTCGCGCACTTCCAGTCCGCCAACGTCGCCAGTTCGTCCTATGCCATGTTGACCATGGGCGCCTCGAATCTGATCGAGAACTTTGGTGACGAAGCGCAGAAAAAACGCTTCCTTGAGCCGATGATCGAAGGCCGTTTCTTTGGCACCATGGCGCTGACCGAGCCGCATGCCGGCTCCTCGCTGTCGGATATCCGCACCAAGGCCGAACCGGCCGGTGACGGTACCTACCGTTTGAAAGGCAACAAGATCTATATCTCCGGTGGTGATCACCCGCTGTCGGAGAACATCGTACATATGGTCCTGGCCAAGCTGCCAGACGCCCCACCCGGCGTGAAGGGCATTTCGCTGTTTATCGTGCCAAAATTCCTGGTCAACGAGGATGGTTCCCTAGGGCCGCGCAACGATGTGGCGCTGGCCGGCCTGTTCCACAAGATGGGCTGGCGCGGCACGACCTCCACGGCGCTGAACTTTGGTGAGAAAGGTGAGTGCGTGGGATATCTGGTCGGCAAGCCGCATCACGGCCTGCCTTATATGTTCCAGATGATGAACGAGGCCCGTATCGGCGTCGGTATGGGCGCGATCATGCTCGGTTACGCCGGCTACCTGTACTCCCTGAACTATGCCCGCGATCGTCCCCAGGGTCGCCTACCGGATGGCAAGGATCCAACCAGTCCGCAGGTGGCTATTGTCGAGCACACCGATGTCAAGCGCATGCTGCTGACGCAGAAGGCCTATGTCGAAGGCGCCTTCGATCTGGGCCTGTACGCCGCACGCCTGTTTGATGACACTGAAACCCTGGAAACCGAGGCAGAGCGCAAGACAGCGCTGGAACTGCTGGATCTGTTGACGCCGATCGTCAAGTCCTGGCCATCCGAGTTCTGCCTCAAGTCCAACGAGCTAGCGATTCAGATCCTTGGCGGCGCCGGCTATACCCGTGAGTATCCCGTTGAGCAGTACTACCGTGACAACCGCCTCAACCCGATCCACGAGGGTACCCACGGTATCCAGTCGCTGGATCTGCTTGGTCGCAAGGTCGCCATGAACAATGGCGCCGCGCTCAAGCAGTTGTCTGCATTGATTCAGGATTGCTGCCGTCGCGCCGCCGCCTACGACTCCCTGACCGCGCTGCGCGAGCCACTGGAAAAACTCCACGCCCATATCGGCAAGGTCACCCTGACGCTGCTTGGCGACATGGGCAAGGGCCAGGTCAACCAGGCGCTGGCCAACTCGGCCCTGTATCTGACCGCCTTTGGCCATATGGTCATCGGCTGGCGCTGGCTGGAACAGGCGATCCGCGCTGAGCAGGGTCTGGCCAGTGGCAAGGCAGTGGATGCTGACTTCTATCGAGGCAAACTGCAGGCGGCACGTTTCTTCCTGACCTGGGAAGTACCCGGCTGCCACCATGCCCTGCAGGTGCTGGAAAATCGCGACAGTACCTGTCTCGACATGCAGGACAACTGGTTCTGAAGCGCCGGCCCCAGCGTCCCTGTCAGGCCGCCCACGAGGCGGCCTGACAGTATCTGCGACCGGAAGGTTAAGAGGACTTCCCAAGCCCAGCACAGAGGGCTACCCTTCGATACAGATTCTTTCTGGATTGCCCTACATGTCGCGTCTCTTGCCCCTGCTCTGCATCTGCCTCAGCCTGTTACTTTTGCCAACCGGGCTGCAAGCGCAGAGCGCTGTCGTACCTAGCCTGGAAACGGTCGAAGAAGAGATTCGCAGCCTGCCTGACAGCAGTTACTCCGAGTCGGAAAAACGTGAATTGCAGGAAGCCCTGCAAGCCACACTGATCCATTTGCAACGTAGCCAGGCAACCCAGGCTGAACAGGCCGAGTTGCGCAAACAGGTGGAGCGGGCACCGGAACAGAATCGCAATCTTCGCCAACAGATCGACAACCTGCGTGAGCAGAGTTACGACAGTCTGATTGATCGCTTCAACAATCAACCGCTGGAAAGCCTTGAGAAACAGTTGGGCGACAAGGTAGCCAAGATGTTCGGCTGGCAAAACGAGTTGACCGAGGTAAACGGTGAGCTGATTGCCATCCAGACCCGACCGGAGCGCACCCAGGCTCAAGTACTGGCGAATCAGACCCGAGAGCAGGCCGTTACTGACCAGTTGAGGCTGCTGCAACGCCAACCCGAAAGCCGTATCAGTCAGGCACGCATCAGCATGTTGCGAGCCGAGCAGCAGAGCCTGCAATTGAGCAACGAGCTGATGCGCCAGCAACTCAACGCCAACAGCGTGATGCAGGACTTGAGCACACAGCAGCGCAACCTGCTGAAACAGCAGATTGTCGACATAGAGCTGGAGGTCCAGGCTCTGCAGGACGTGATCAACGAAAAGCGTCGCAGCCAGTCCGAGCAAACCATTAGCGAGACCGCCTCCTTTGCCCTGCGCACCAGCAACCACGAACTGTTGCGCGAGCAGGGCAGCCTCAACCAACACCTCAGCGAGGAATTACTGGCGGCCACCAATCAACTGGGCGAGCTGACCCGCGAGAACATCAAGACCCTTCAACAGATCGAGAGTCTGACCCAGATCGACCGTGCACTGGAGCAGCAAATCAGCGTATTGGAAGGCAGCTTGCTGCTGTCACGCATCCTGCATCAACAGAAGCGCTCACTGCCCAGTGTCAGACTGGACGACACGGTGGCCAATCAGATCGCTGATCTGCGCCTGCGGCAGTTTGAGCTGAACGACCTGCGCGACCAGCTCAACACCCCGCAGGCTTACCTCAGTGACTTGCTCGATCGTCTGCCACCAGAGCAGCGCAGCGACCTGCAGGATGACATGCAACAGGTGATCGACAGCCGTATTGATCTGGTTGCGCAATTGAGCAGCAATATCAATACCCTGCTGAGTCAGGCCATCACCCTGCAGATCAACCAAAGGCAACTGAAACAGCTCAGCTCGGACCTGCGGCGTACCATTGATGACCAGTTGTTCTGGGTGGCCAGTAATCGTCCGATCGACTGGGATTGGCTGCTCGCTTTGCCGCAACAAAGCCTGAAACAATGGCATAACGCCAAGGTGACAACCCGCGCAATCGATTTCGGCAAGGCACTGTGGGCGGGCTGGCCCTGGTTAGTGCTATTGACGCTATTGTTGGCATTGCATACCTGGTGGCGACGCCGTCTGCGTCAGACCCTGGTGACGCTCAACGAGGACGTCGGCCACTTCCGCCGAGACAGCGTCTCGCATACGCCACGGGCACTGCTGTTCAGTGCCCTGATCGTGCTGCCGATTCCGGTTGTACTGCTGACCCTCGGACTCCTGCTGCAACTGGGATATCAGGCCGCCATGCCGGTGCTTGGCAAAGCGCTGGTCGAGCTGTCGCTGGCCTGGTTTGTACTGCACCTGCTGTATCGTATTCTCGATCCAAACGCGATTGCCGTTCGACACTTCCGCTGGGATCCCGAACTGGTCCAGCGCCTGCACCGGCTTACCCGCAATATTGCCTGGATCATGCTGCCGGTGGTGCTGGTCATTTCCATCAACGCGACCATCCCCGAACAACAGACCGAGGATGTTATCGGCCGCACCCTGATGCTGGTTGGCATGCTGATGCTCAGTACGCTGCTGGGAAGGATGATGTGGCGCAGCGAGCCACTGTACAGCTCCCGCGTCGTACATTTCAGCGCCACTTTGGTGCTCACTCTGACACCTTTGGCCCTGGCTGGCATGACCTTCTGGGGCTACCACTATACCTCGATCAAGCTGGCAGACCGTTTCATCGACACCCTGTATCTGATTGTCGCCTGGATGCTGGTCGAGGGCACTGTAGTGCGTAACCTCAATGTGGCTGGGCGCCGGCTAGCCTATCAGCGCGCCCTGAGCAAACGCGAGAATGCACAGCAGCGCGAGGGGCAGGACAGTGAAATGAATGTTGAAGTCCCGGAAATGAATATCCAGCAGATCAACCAGCAGTCGCTGCGGCTGGCAAAACTGGGCATCATGATTCTATTTGGTGTGTTGGTATACCTGGTCTGGGCCGACCTGATCAGTGCCGCCTCCTATCTCGACTCGGTGAGTCTCTGGGAGTACAACGCAGGCACAGCAGATAGCCCGCAAATGATGCCGATGAGTGCTGCCGATGTGCTCGGTGCTCTGCTGGTTGTGGTGTTTACCATTACGCTGGCGCGCAACCTGCCCGGCTTGCTGGAAATTCTCGTGCTGTCGCGCATCAACCTGCAACAGGGTAGCAGTTACGCCATCACTACCCTGCTCAGCTACACGATTTTCAGCATCGGCATCATTGTCGGCCTGTCTGCCCTGGGGGTCAGCTGGAACAAGCTGCAGTGGCTGGTGGCGGCTCTGGGCGTGGGCCTGGGTTTTGGCTTGCAGGAAATTTTCGCCAACTTTGTATCGGGCCTGATTATTCTGTTCGAACGCCCGGTCCGTATTGGCGACGTGGTGACCATTGGCGAGCTATCGGGCACGGTCAACCGCATCCGCATCCGCGCCACCACCATCACCGACTTTGACCGCAAAGAGATCATTGTTCCGAACAAGACTTTTGTCACCGAGCAACTGATCAACTGGTCGCTGAATGACACGGTAACCCGGGTCATTGTTCGGGTTGGCGTGGCCTACGGCTCGGACCTCAAGCTGACCCGCGAGCTGATGTTACAGGCGGCCAAAGCCAACACACGGGTACTCAAGGATCCCGAGCCACTGGTGTTATTTCTGAATTTTGGCGACAGCACCCTGGATCACGAACTACGCGTGCATGTGCGCGAGTTGCTCGACCGGAATATGGCGATTGATGAAATCAATCGGGAAATCGACCGCCTGTTCGCTGAAAACGACATCGAGATCGCCTTCCGTCAAATGGATATCAATCTGCGTAACAGTGAGGGCCTGGAGAAGCTGGTCGAAATCAGACGTACGGAGCCCAAACCTGAGTCAACGCCGGATACCGAACCAAAGACAGGGCGAGCTGCTGATCCGGCTGCAGATCCAGACCCCAGGACAGAGGCCGATCCGGGCTCGAGCAAGCGCTTGATACCGGACGCCTGAAGCCCGAAAATAGCGCCCCGTTTCCACCCCTTTGGATTGCAGCCATGCCAAGAGCAGCCGAACTGAAAAAAGGCAATATCGTGCAGGTTAATAACCAGCCCTACATTGTCTCGCTGATTGACGTAAAGAACCCCTCTTCACGGAGCGGAACTACCCTGTACAAAATTCGTCTCAATCACGTGCAAACCAAACAGAAACTGGATTTGAGTCTGACCGGCGATGAAATCCTGGCACCCATCGACTTTCAGAAGCGGCAGATGCAGTTCCTCTATCAGGATGCCGACGGCTACACCTTTATGGATAACGAGGACTTTAGCCAGTTCACCCTCAGCGCCGAACAACTGGAGGAGCAGATTCCCTACCTGTACGACGGCATAGTCGGGCTCTACGGTCTGGTCGTCGAGGGTAACCTGGTGGGTGTAGAGTTACCCGCCGTGGTGGAAATGCCAATTGAAGAGACACCCCCGGCGATCAAGGGCTCCTCGGCCAGTGCCCGCTCCAAGACCGCTCGCTTTGCCAGCGGCCTAGAAATCCAGATTCCGGAATACCTGGAAACCGGTGAAGTGGTGCGCATCAACACCGAAACTGGCAAGTTCATGTCGCGGGCGTAGCGCCTGCGACAGCTGGAAGCTGGAAGCTGGAAGCTGGAAGCTGGAAGCTGGAAGCTGGAAGCTGGGCAGGATGTTTTTTAGCGCCATCCGTCAAAGCAACTATGCCGAATACTCACAGACTTTTTGACACACCGGATCACTTCAAGCTTCCAGCTTTCAACGTCCAGCTATCCACCAATAACTAAGTACCCTACAGGAATACCATGATGTCCACCGCCCCCCACACTATCGAACCACGCAACCCGGCTGACGCTGCCGTAATCTGGCTGCACGGTCTTGGCGCGGATTGTTACGACTTTGTCCCGGTTGTCGAGATGCTCGGCTTGCCGGCCAACCATGGTGTGCGCTTCATCTTTCCCCAGGCCCCAACCCAACCTGTCACCATTAACGGCGGCATACCCATGCCCAGTTGGTACGACATTCTCGGCATGGCGCCAGCCCGAGCAATCAATCAGCAGCAGATGCAGGCTTCGGCAGACCGGATCAATGCGCTTGTCGATCAACAAATCGCGGCCGGCATTGCCGTCGAACGTATCCTGTTGGCTGGTTTTTCCCAGGGTGGCGCAGTGATTCTGCATGCTGCGACGCAGCAACCCCGTCAGCTCGCTGGTCTGATGGCGCTCTCCACCTACGGCCCGACACTGGAAAGCCTGCTGGCCGAGCAGACCGACGCGCCTGCCCTGGATATCTTTTTTGGCCATGGTCGGCATGATGATGTGGTACTGCCGCGCCTGGGCCGTGAAGCCCATGATCGCCTTCTGGCCGCAGGTCATCGCGTCGAATGGCATGAATACGCCATGATGCATGAAGTCTGTCCTGCGGAAATCTCTGATATCAGCTCATGGCTCAAGCAGCGCCTGAGTATCTGATGCCACCCTGGCTGGTCAAAAAACGACCTGCCAGGGCTTCGCTAAAACCCTGGCTTGCTTTACACTGCGCGGTGAATATTCATTTGCCCATGTTGAGAGATGCCTGTGCTCAAAGCACTGAAAAACCTGTTCAAGCCTGAAGACAAGCCGGTTACACCGCCCTCGCCCGCCCCAGCAGCCAAGACTGAACGCCCGGCCCGCACGGCCAAGACCAGGCAACCCAACACCCGCTCGGCAACCGCTGACAGCACGGCCAGCAGACCCGAGCGCAAGCCGCGACCGAAACGCGACAAGCCTCTGGTAAAAGCACCGGTAGAAGTGTCCAACTGGACCCTCCAGGACTTCGCTGTTGAGCCCGCCGAGGGCAAGACCCGCTTTCACGATTTCAATCTGCCCGACAGTCTGATGCGCGCCATCCAGGATCAGGGCTTCACTTACTGCACACCGATTCAGGCACGGGTTCTGGGCAGCACGCTCAAGGGTCAGGATGCCATTGGTCGCGCCCAGACCGGCACCGGCAAAACCGCCGCCTTTCTGATCTCGACCATTACTCAACTGCTGGACACCCCGGAGCCGGATGAACGCTTTATGGGTGAACCACGTGCACTGATCATTGCTCCGACCCGCGAACTGGTGATGCAGATTGCCAATGACGCCGAAGGCCTGACCAAGCATTGCAAACTGAATGTCATGTCCTTTGTCGGTGGCATGGATTTCGACAAGCAGATCAAGCAACTGGAAAAGCGCCACTGCGACATTCTGGTGGCTACACCGGGTCGTTTGCTGGATTTCTGCAATCGCGGCGAGGTGCATCTGGACCTGGTTGAGGTCATGATTCTCGACGAAGCCGACCGCATGCTCGATATGGGCTTTATCCCCCAGGTGCGCCAGATCATCCGGCAAACACCGCGCAAGGGCGACCGGCAAACGCTGCTGTTCTCTGCCACCTTCAGTGACGATGTAATGAACCTGGCCCAGCAGTGGACCCTCGACCCAGCGATTGTCGAAATCGAGCCCGAGCGGGCTGCCTCTGCCAATGTCACCCAGCAGGTCTATGCGGTGTCCGGCAGTGACAAGTACAAACTGCTGTACAACCTGATTACCCAACTGAATCTGGAGCGGGTGATGATCTTTGCCAACCGCAAGGATCAGGTCCGACGCATTCAGGAACGGCTGGTTCGGGACGGTATCAATGCCGCGCAACTGTCCGGCGATGTACCGCAACAGAAGCGAGTAAAGACGCTGGACAGCTTCAAGGAAGGCAAGTTACGGGTGCTGGTCGCCACCGATGTGGCCGGTCGCGGCATTCATGTCGACGGCATCAGCCATGTGATCAACTACACCCTGCCGGACGACCCCGAGGATTACATCCACCGTATTGGTCGGACAGGCCGGGCTGGCGCCAAGGGCACCTCAATCAGTTTCGCCTGTGAGGATGACGCCTTCAATATCGCGCCCATCGAAGCCCTGCTGGGCAACAAGCTGGACTGTCTGCCGCCCGAGGAACAGCTTCTGCAGGCACTGCCTGCGCGCAATCAGAGCGCAGAGGAACGGGCCGCCAGTGATGCCAATGAAGCCGAGCAGGCTGCTGCGGCTGCCGCCAATCGCAAACGTGCAAGCAGTCGGGATCAGAGTCGCGGACGCCGACGATAGGGCTAGGGTTGAGGGCATTTTTCAACTACCGGGCCAATGACTATAACGCGGTTTTTTGCCTGGTGAATACGTCCTTTCGTCGCTTTCAGACTTTATTTTTCTTTTGCTTTCTTCGCGCTTGTGCAGGTCATTTGATCTGCGCTATACATCGGTCAACCGGCCAAAGCCCGCAGCTGATCCTCAGATAGCTGTCGGCGCCAGAGCCGGTCCTGCGAACTGCCAGGTGCAGCTCAAGTGCCTGATACAGTTTCGAAATATGGCCCTTGCGAGGTAAATTGCATATGGAAGCGTGCCTACCGACACGACATACCTTCTACGTCCTCGATACCAACGTCCTGATCCACGACCCCAACGCCCTGCTCAACTTCGAAGAACACCACGTCATCATCCCGATGACCGTCCTCGAAGAACTCGACAAGCTCAAATCCGGCAAGACCAGTACTGCCGCCGACTGCCGACAGGCCATTCGCCTGATAGACCAGACCCTTGCAGACGCACCACCTGATCAGGTGGAAAAGGGCGTGCCCATTCAACGTGGCAAGCTCGGACCGAATGGCACTCTGGCCATTCTCATGGACAAGACGCCGATCCCCGCACACTGCCTACCCAACGACCTGAACGACAACAAGATCATCAACCAGCTCTGCCAGCTCCAGCAAAAACACCCTGACGCCCGCGTGGCACTGGTCTCCAAGGACATCAACATGCGCCTGAAAGCGCGTGCCTGCGGAATTGATGCCGAGGACTATCATACCGACCAGCTGCTGGACGATATTGCTCTGCTCGCCCGTGGCTACCACGAAATCAAGGGTTCCTTCTGGGACCGCGTGAACCGCGTGGAAACCCATCAGCGCCTGGGCCAGACCATCCACGACGTGCAATTGATCGACAATTTGCCAGCCCTGCATATCAACGACTTTATCATCGACGACCAGGGGTTTATTGGCTGGGTCAAGGCCATTGATGGCGACCACCTGAGTCTGCGCGACCTGCATCAGGAACCGCTGCTGCATCAGGAAGCCTGGGGCTTGAAACCGCGCGATGTGTTTCAGGCCCTGGCCATGTATGCGCTGATGGATCCGGATATCCATCTGGTCAACCTGACCGGCGCGGCCGGTTCGGGCAAAACCATTCTGGCCCTGGCGGCGGCCATCGAGCAGACCATGGTGACCAAGACCTACCGGCGCATCATTGCCACCCGCAGCACCCAGGGGCTTGATGAAGATATCGGCTTTCTGCCGGGCACCGAGGCGGAGAAGATGGAGCCCTGGCTGGGCGCCATCACCGATAACCTGGAAGCCCTGCACATGGATGACGAGAGCACGGTCGGTAGTGTCGACTACATCCTTGATCGCGTTCCGCTGCAGTTCAAATCCCTGAACTACATTCGCGGTCGCAGCTTCCAGCAGAGTTTCATCCTCATTGATGAAAGCCAGAATCTGACACCACACCAGATCAAGACCATCATCACCCGTGCCGGCAGCGGCTCAAAAGTGGTCTGCCTGGGCAACCTGGCACAGATCGACACACCCTACCTGAACGCCACCAGCTCGGGCCTGACCTATCTTACTGAGTGCTTCAAGGACTTCCCCCACGGCGTCCACATACACCTGCAGGGCGTACCCAGATCGATTCTGGCGGAGTATGCGGAAAGTCATCTGTAAGCTGGAAGCTGGAAGCTGCGCAAGGATGCTGCAGCTTTTAACTTGTTGCCATCAACCATTAACTTCCTTTATCACCTCCATGCAGAGCGCTGCCTTCGGCATTCGGGCATACTATTTGCCAGCTATTTACGGAGGTTGTTTATGTTGATGGTTATTTCTCCCGCCAAGACACTGGATTACGACACCCCAGCGGTGATCGATACCCATACCAAGCCACGCTTTCTGCAGCACAGCGCCGAGTTGATAACCGTTCTGCGTGAAAAGTCACCCCAGGATATCGCCGAACTGATGTCGCTCTCGGACAAGTTGGCCAGTCTGAATGTGGCGCGCTTTGGCAGCTGGAGTGACAAAGTCAGCAAGAAGAACAGCAAGCAGGCGCTGCTAGCGTTCAAGGGTGATGTCTACACCGGCCTGAATGCCGAGGACTTCAGCGAAGCGGACTTTGCCTTTGCGCAAAAGCATCTGCGCATGCTCTCGGGGCTCTATGGCCTGCTGCGGCCGCTGGATCTGATGCAGCCCTACCGACTGGAAATGGGTACCAAGCTGCCGACGATCAAGGGCAAGGATCTTTATGCCTTCTGGGGCGATCAGATAAGCCAATGGTTGAACAAGGACCTTACCGATCAGGGTGATGAGGTGCTGTTGAATCTGGCCTCACAGGAGTATTTTTCCGCCGTCAAACCCAAAGCTCTGAACGCTCGGGTAATAGACACGGTATTCAAGGACCAGAAGAACGGCCAGTACAAGATCATCAGTTTCTACGCCAAAAAGGCCCGTGGCCTGATGGCCCGCTGGGTAATCAAGGAACGTATCACTGATCCGGCAAAACTCAAGGACTTCGATCTGGACGGCTACTACTACGACCCGACCAGCTCTTCGACAGACAAGCTGGTGTTTTTGCGAGAGGAGCGAACTTAAGCTGGAAGCTGGAAGCTGGAAGCCGATCAGTATCTGCTTCCAGCTTCCAGCCCCAACAATAGTCAGCTTTATAAGCGGTTAATACTCTGGGCAGATCCGATTATTGCTGTTGTTTGCAGTTAGCCCCCTGAGGGGCTGGCTGGCGCTTACCGATCGAATCCAGGATTCACCCGCTGCAGCTTGCGCAGCAACGCCGGCCAGGCCAGATTGGCGCCGGCACCGTTGGTGACCTTGCGCATACTTTCGCGGGCGCCGTCGAGAATGGCCTGTGGAATCGGAATCAGCTCACCACCACCGGCCTGGGCGTTGACCTGAATTTCGCAGCAGCGCTGCAAGGTATACATGGTCAGAAAGGCTTCAGCTACCGACTTGCCGCAGGTCATCAGGCCGTGGTTGCGCAAGACCATATTGTTGGTATTACCCAGGTCAGCCTGGAGCCGAGCCTTCTCTTCATCGTTCAGCGCCACACCCTCGTAATCGTGGTAGGACAGACTGCTGAGGACAAAAATGGACTGCTGGGAAATCGGCAGAATCCCGTCTTTTTGCGCAGAGACACCAACACCGGCGGCGGTATGGGTATGCAGTACACAGGCCGCATCATGACGGACTTCATGCACCGCGCTGTGGATGGTAAAGCCGGCCGGGTTGATGCTATAGGGCGAGTCAACCAGCTTGTTACCCTGCAGATCAATCTTGACCAGATTCGAGGCGGTGATTTCCTCGAACATCAAGCCATAGGGGTTGATCAGGAAGTGCTCGGTGCCAGGAATCTTCGCCGACACGTGAGTGAATACAACATCATCCCAACCATACATGGCGATCAGGCGATAGCAGGCAGCCAGATCAACCCGGGTTTGCCATTCTTCGGCGCTGACCTGATCCTTGACGTCCAGTACCGGCAGGCTTTGCAATGCAGTCATTGTACTATCCTCTTGAAATCACGGGTGTTGCTGACCGCAGGTGCGCAAGTTGCGGCATACTGTAGGACGATCAGCCATATGGGGAGTCTAGACGGTGACCGAGAAACGGACTGTCTCGCAATTTACAGTGTCGGGTAAAACCGACAGGGACAAACTGTCGAAGTTATTGCAGGAAAATCGCTGGTTCAGTGAGTTGTCACCCACTGTGCTGGATGACCTGGTAGCCCAGGCGCGTATCCGGCGCCTGGAGGACGGTGAGTGCGTGTATGCCAGAGGCGACAGTCCGGACGGTTTGTATGGCGTGATCAGTGGCGCTGCGCGCATCAGTAACAGCGGACCTGATGGACGCGAGGCGGTACTGGCAATTCTCAGCCCAGGCAGCTGGTTTGGCGAGATATCGCTGTTCGACGGCCTGCCGCGCTCGCATGATACCCATGCCAGTGGCACGACCGAGTTGCTGTTGATTCCGCGGCGCAACTTCCAGCAATTTCTGGAGCGCCATCCCGAACTTTATCCGCTGTTCATCAGCCTGCTATGTCGGCGCCTGCGCATCTCCTTCGCCATGCTCGAGGACAGTGCGCTGCTGCCCCTCACTGCCAGACTGGCCAAGCGCCTGCTGATGCATGCGCATAACTATGGTCAGACTGAAAAAAACAGCGGGCGCACGCTGGTGCAACTGTCACAGGAATCCTTGGGCCTGATGCTCAATAGCTCACGTCAAAGTGTCAACAAACAACTCAAACGACTGGAGAGTGCCGGCCTGCTGCAGATCAACTATGGCCAGATCATCATTCTTGACGAGCAGGCGCTGGGCAGGCTGGCCAGCGGTGAACCCAGCGAGAACCTGTGACTCAGGCCAGTGCTGCCACCAGTTGATCAAGCCAGGGACCGGCGTCCAGCTCAGGGGTAACCGACTCACTGGCATCCAACCGCAGCATGGGTATGACTTCACTGGCCTGTAGTTCCAGCATCAACTCTCGCACCTGCTCACCGCCCTGACAAAAAGTATCGGCGTAGGCCGAGTCGCCCAAGGCGATTACCGCGAATGGCTTGCCAGTGAACAGGGGAAAACGGTCTCGCAGTTCATGGAAGAATGGCAGAAAGGTATCCGGCAATTCGCCCATACCGGTAGTTGAGGTACACAACAGGTACGCATCGGCCTGGGCTGCGAGCAGATCATCAACCCTGGGCGGATGCAGTCGCACAATCTGCAGGCCGGCTTCCCGACAGCGGATTGCCGCCTCATCCGCAACCAGATCGGCGGTACCATAAACAGAGCCGCTGAGGATGGCCAGTTGCATGCATTGATCTCCTGAAAGCATTGTATGGGTCACTATTATGCCGCAATCTTTCGCTTTTCAGGCGGTAGACAGCAGGGGATGTTGCTATAGAATGTGTGCAAACCACCGGAGAACGCTGTAGCAATGATCAATGCCAAATTACTTCAGCTTGTCGTCAACGCCTCCAACGACGGCATTGTTGTCGCCGAGCAGGAAGGTGAAGATAACATCCTGATTTATGTCAACAAGGCCTTTGAGCAATTGACCGGCTACAGCAGCGACGAGATCCTCTATCAGGATTGCCGCTTTCTGCAGAAAGACGACCGTGATCAGTCAGGCTTGCATGCTATTCGCCAGGCGGTGCTGGACGGCAAACCCTGTCGGCAAATTCTACGCAACTATCGCAAGGACGGGAGTTTGTTCTGGAATGAACTGTCGATCACGCCGGTCTTTAACGAAGCCGATCAACTGACCTACTTTATCGGTATTCAAAAGGACGTGACCGAGCAAGTTGAAGCGCAGCACAAGGTTGAGGACCTGCAACAGGAAGTACTTGAGCTGCGCAATCAACTGGCACAGCTCAAAACCCCCTGATCCCTGAAAATCAGGAAACCTCTGATAACCTCGACAATGACTGCATAGATGCAGGAGCCCGCGCCAAGACAGGTAGTTTACAGTGATCCCCAAATGGCCGAGCCGGATATTTTCCCTGGTAAAGACATCAAGATCGACCCCGTAGGCTCCGTCAACCAGTACCCTGGCAATTTTCATGGCGCTGCCTGCATGCGCTGACCTCTCCGCGCGCAAATCAACGACACGCTGCTGCATCGACTGCTTTTGCGTATCCAGAATCAGCGCAACACGAGGCTGCAGTCGATAGGCCTGATCAACTGACAGCACTATGCCCACCTCACCGGAGTTCATCTCCACCAGGGTGCCAGGCGGATATACCCCAATACATTCGATAAAGCGCAATACCAACTCTTCATCAAACTGCGTATTGCGGTGCTGATAAAGAATTTTCAAAGCGGTTTCGGAACTGTTGCTTTCACTGTAACAGCGACGACTGGTAATGGCGTCATAGGCATCAACAACAGTAATCAATCGTGTCAGTTGATCAATCTCCTGCGCCGGCAACCCAAGCGGGTAACCCAGTCCATCAATACGCTCGTGATGACTGTAAGCAACAGTCACTACCTGCTTCGGCAGATGGGGGTCCTGCAATAGCGCCTCCCGACCAAAAACCGAATGCAGTTTGATGTACTCAAACTCATCAAAGGTCAATTGCCCGGGTTTATTCAGAATGGTCTGATCGACCGACATTTTGCCTACGTCGTGCAACATGCCGCACACGCCCAGCAATTCGATCTGACCTACAGGCAAGCCGAGAAAACGGGCAAATACCATGGCCTGAATCCCCACATTCACACAATGTTCCGCCGTGTATTGATCTACATGCTTGATCCGCGTAAGCCACATTAGCGCAGAAGGGTTACGCATCACCGACTCCAGGCAGCCCTTGACTGTAGCCATCACCGCTGTAGCGGACAGGGCATCACCCCTGGCAACAGTAGCCAAGGCATGATGAATATCCTCCAGAGCACTATCATAAAGCACAGTGGCCTTGGTAATTTCTTCCTCTATTTCAACCTCAACCGGATAATGAATCTTGTCTGACTGGTCGGACTGACCCAGACGCTCTGCTGTGGTCTGCAATGGCGGAGAGCGCTCTGGATCAACCAGCACAAAATTGCATAGATCATGCAGGATCTGCAGCTCCTGCTCGGTACTCAGAACAAAACCCTGAAACAGGAACGGGCTTTCAAGCCAGGGTCTATCGAGCGCACAGACATACATACCCAATCGCAGATCCCGGGGATGCAGTTTGGTGGTTTTATGACCGACAGACGGGGACGTGGACATTAATCTAGCGACTCCAGATACTGCATGCATTAGATCATCTGGCACACCGCTGGCTTCAACGGCGAGACACGAGCGTTATGCTCAGTCACTCCCTTGACCCATATGCAGGAGTATAACGCCAATGCCGAAACGGCAGTGATCGCATTTGGCTATATAGCGCGGGATAACCTATGTAAGAAGATATCAGCGTTGCTGAACATCAAATAAAGCAAGCAAAAAAAGGGAGGGGTAAACGATATTAAAAAGCCCCGGTAGCCCTAAAGGGGAAGACGGCTACCGGAGTGCGCAGCTTGGTTTTAACGGAACTTGGCATGGTGAAGGCACCAGACAAGTTATACAAACATTAGAACCAATCACCGCACTTGTACAGCTATTGGGGCTGAAATAGCCCGTACAGTTGTAAGTTTGTACAACAAACCGCACCACATGCCATCAACTATCCAAATGCCCGGCCAACAAACTTCGGATTGACAGGGTCAAGCCGTCATCCGCCAGACCGACAAGATGCAAACCTGCTTTTGCCAAGGCCTCAGGCTGCACTTCGCAAAGCGGGCCGACAACGGCCACCGGACAGTCGAGCTGCTGCTCCAGTCGCGGCAAGTGCTTGAGCAATACATCGTTGCCAAGAGCACAGGCCCCATACAGCACAAGTACCGCACACTCACTCCGCTGAGCCACCACAGACAGCTCTGACATGCTGACAAGGGCAGGAACCAGGGTGACATCCGCACCCGCAGCGGTAATGAACAAGGCCGTCAGCAGCAGCTCAAGCTCCGCAATACCCTCATGCAAACCGACCAGTACCACTTTGGGCTGCCCGGTCTTGAGAAAGCCCGTACGCTGAAACAGTCGACCACGTAGAAAGGCATCAAGGAACCGCCACTGACCTGACAGGCTTGAAGGCTCAGAGGCATTATGAAATTCGTTCCAGACAGGCAGAATGATGTCCTGGAAGACAACGGACAACGGAAAGCTGGCGTGCAACTGGCCATAGAGCCGGTCCAACTCATGGGTATCGAAGCTGTTGACCGCCTCGATCAGCTTTGACTGCCACATTACAAAGGTATTTTCTGCTGAAGCCGTAACCGAGCTCTGGCCAGCCTGCTGAACGGGCGGCGATACCTGCCGATCAATAATAGAGGCAACCTTGCTGACAGCAACACCGCGTTCGATCCACGACATTACCGCTTTGACGCGATTGATGTCATGCATCGAATAAAGGCGATGCCCACTGGGTGTTCTATGCGGCACCAGCAGACCGTAACGCCTTTCCCAGGCACGCAACGTAACAGGATTAACCCCCGTCAGGCGAGACACCTCTCGAATGGGGAAAAGGTCCTCGCGGTTGAGGTCCCGTGCTGTAACAACCGCTGTGCTTTCGATATTGTCGGTCATATCCGCTTACAGTGAAGGAGCCTGTGAAGAGCCATATGCATTGCAGTGCGGCACCATCGCTCGTTTAATGTGCCTATTGTACAGAAGTTAGGCAATAGCTGAACCCTGTACATCCCTTTTAAGACCGAGAGATCCTAAGGTATGCCTATCCCTGATCCTGCCTGGCCACTGACGCTGTTCTATGATGGTGACTGCCCTTTGTGCCTGCGTGAAATTCACATGTTTGAGAACCGCAATCACCAGCAGAACCTGTTACTTGAAGATATCGCTGCACAGGACAGCATACCCCTGCCCGGCCTGAGCCGAGAGCAAATGCTTGAGTGCCTGCATGCCCGCTTTGCTGACGGACGCGTAGTCACAGGTATAGACGCAACCTACTGGAGCTACCATGCCGTTGGCCTTGGCTGGGTGATCAAGCCCCTTGGCTGGCGCTGGGCCAGACCTTTCTGGCAGATGGCCTATCGTCTTTTCTGTCGACTTCGCCCGGGAATTGCACGCCTGGTCCCGATGCCTGGAGCACGGTGCCAGGATGGTCAATGTGATATCGCTGCGATCAACAAAAAGGACATTGCCACCAAGCAGCAGAACAAGACCCACTGATCCAAACCAACGACTTTAGCGGGCTAACGCCCAATAACCTCATCCTGTGGCACCCTCACCTGCAACGCTACGCCGCAAAAGCCGATCTTGCATAGCCGCGAACGCACATCACCCAGGCTGCGCCAAAACAGAGGCTGACCTTGAGCATCGGTAATGGGTTGCGCGGCCTGACCCTGTGGAATTACCTGTACGCTGTACCGCCCCAGACAACTATGCGTGATAATATCGAGCCGCTGAATGCTGCCGAGCCGCCTGGCGCGCTTGAGATCGACTAGCGTCATGACAATTCACCTCATGAGTAACGCTGCTTTGTATAAGTTTTATAATACAAGGCAACAGCACCAAGACACAGTCATGCACCAAAAAACCGCAATTCAGACATGCATTCTTACGAATGACATCAGGGATTGATCATTACAATGCGGCAAATAGTTGTACAAGCAATCGCATTGGTATAAGTTTAATGAAGGAGTTGGTAATGCATGACCTTGCCGCTGTACCCCGGTTATGGATTACCAGCTCCTGACCCAACCACCTCCTGAGAACGCCATGGACACACGACAGACCATTCTGATAACTGGCGGCGCGCAGCGCGTTGGTCTTCATTGTGCCCGTCGCCTGCTGCAAGACGGATTCCGTGTTGTTGTTACTGCCCGACACCTGAGCGAAGAACGTCAGCAGCTTCGGAACGAAGGGTTGGAGCTCATGCAGGCAGACTTTTCCAGCCTGCAAGGCATCCAGACTTTCATTACCGAATTCAAAGACCTGCAACCGCGCTTGCGCACACTGATTCACAACGCCTCGCTGTGGCTGATAGATGATCAAAGCCCGGATGCGCTGCAGCAGATGTTTATGGTGCACATGCAGGCACCGATGCTGATCAATCTGGCCTGCGCCGAGCTGTTCGAGCCAGCGCCATCTGCTGACATCATTCACATCACCGACTATGCAGCACAGCGCGGCAGTCACAAACACACCGGTTACTGCGCCAGCAAAGCCGGGCTGGAAAACCTCAGCCTATCCTTCGCCAAACGCCTGGCCCCGGACATCAAGGTGAACGCTATTGCCCCGGCACTGATCATGTTCAATGAACAGGACAGCCCGGAATACCGCCAGAAAACTCTGGCCAAGTCAGCCTTGGGCATCGAGCCGGGCCCCGACGTGGTATACCAGTCCATCCGCTATCTGATGGACAATCCCTATGTAACAGGAACCAGTCTGACCCTGAACGGTGGCAGACATTTGCTATGACAGCCAAAGAGACCCCTGCGATGAGCCTAGAAAACCTCACACAGAACTACCACGACATCCTTACCAACCTGGGTGAGGATACGGCGCGGGATGGCCTCAAGGGCACACCCTTGCGTGCTGCCAAAGCCATGCAGTTCCTGTGCAGGGGCTATGACCAGTCGCTGGAGGAGATTGTCAATGGCGCGCTGTTCGCCTCCGACAACGATGAAATGGTCATCGTCAAGGACATAGAGCTTTATTCCCTGTGCGAACATCACATGCTGCCCTTTATCGGCAAGGCCCATGTCGCCTATATCCCTACCGGGCAGGTTATCGGCCTGTCGAAGGTGGCACGTATCGTCGATATGTTTGCCCGACGCCTGCAGATTCAGGAAAACCTCACCCGGCAAATCGCTGAAGCCCTGCAATCGGTGACCAATGCCAAAGGCGTGGCCGTGGTGATTGAAGCCAAGCACATGTGCATGATGATGCGCGGCGTCGAGAAGCAGAACTCCTCTATGCACAGCTCCGTGATGCTGGGTGCCTTCCGCGATTCAGTGAACACCCGCCAGGAGTTCCTGCAACTGATTGGTCGGAGTCGCTGAAATGCCCAAGCTGACACCCGGCATGGCCCGTATCCGGGTCAAGGACCTGCGCCTGCGGACCTTTATTGGCATCAATGACGATGAAATACGCAACAAGCAGGATGTCCTGATCAATTTGACCATACTTTACCCGGCTGACGATGCCGTGGCGGTCAATCAGATAGACAAGGCACTGAACTACCGCACCATCACCAAAGCCATCATTCGCCATGTCGAAGAAAATCGCTTTGCCCTGTTGGAACGCCTGACCAAGGAAGTACTCGATCTGGTCATGGCCTATCCGCAGGTGCATTACGCCGAGGTGGAAATCGACAAGCCCCATGCATTGCGCTTTGCCGAGTCGGTGTCCATTACCCTGACCGACAGCCGCGAACTCTGACCTCGCCGCAAAGATTGCCGCTGTCGCAGCAGGTCAGTATTATCCGAGCGAGCAAGCCCTGACCCCTGCGGAGTTGATCATGACCAAACAAGAGCGCATCGAGCTTGAAGCAGCCGCCTTTCGTAACCTGCTGGTGCACCTCAGCAGTCGCAAGGATGTGCAGAATATCGACCTGATGACCCTGGCTGGTTTCTGTCGCAACTGCCTGGCCAAATGGTACAAGAGCGCGGCCGACGACATGGAGATCGAGCTGAGCCTGGAGCAGGCCCGCGAAGCCATTTACGGCATGCCCTACAGCGAATGGAAAAGCAAATACCAGAAGGAAGCCAGTGCCGCGCAACAGGCCGCCTTCGATAAATCCCAGAAACAGGACTGACCATGCCCGTACCCGCTTTTCTTGCCGCCCTCGAGCGCGGAGAGATTCGCTTTGCCGATACCCTGAGCCTGATAGAAAACCTATACCATTATCAGCCCAGCGCCTTTGACAATGGTCACGTGCACAACAGTGCAGAACAGAATCAAGGCTCGTGCAAAGTACTGGCCATGGCCATCGACCAGGGCCTGAACGACCAACAGGCGCTGCAATGCTTTGCCGAACATTATCAATCCGTGCTGAACAACCCGGACGGTAGCGACCACGCCAATATTCGCGCACTGATGATTACCGGTCTGGCGGGCGTGCGCTTTGCGTCACCCCCACTGGTGCGTCGCTGATGGCCGTGAGCATGCTGGAACCGGCCGGCAGTTTCCCGGCCGCAGGTCTGGGTCGACGACTGGCCAGCGCCTTTTACGATATGTGGCTGTGCCTGGCACTGATGATGACCCTGACGCTGGTCTACCAACAGGGCATCCTGCGCCTGATACATGGCAGCGAGGCACTTAAAACGCTGTCGGACACCGGCGCACTGGACCGCGACCCGATTCTCAGTCTGATCCTCCTGGCTGGCCTGCTTAGTTTCTTCGGTTTGTTCTGGAGTAAAAAGGGTCAGACCCTGGGCATGCAGGTCTGGCGCGTCAGGCTGCAGCAACCCGACGGGCGCTCTATCAGCTTGCGTCAGGTTCTGATTCGCTTTGTCGTGGCTGTTCCAGCCTGGCTATGTGGCGGGCTCGGCATAATCTGGGTTTTCTTCGATCCGCAGTCACGCAGTTGGCAGGACATTGCCAGTGGTACGCAGCTGGTAACCCTGCCCAAAGGCACCTTCAAGTAGCGCTCACCGGCCTCCGGGACATCACCCCGCGCGACGCATCAGCACCGCGCCCATCATGAACAACAAGACGATGGGCAACAGCACGGCGATCAGCGGTGAAAAACCAAAGACCAGGCTGGACGGCCCGAGCAGGTCCTGCAGTATCCGAAAGCTGAAGCCAACCAGCACCCCGGTAAAGACCCGCTGGCCCAGAGTCACCGATCGGAGCGGGCCAAAGACAAAAGAAATGGCGACGAACACCAGGGCCATGGTGGCCAAGGGTTGCAGCATTTTTTTCCAGAACGCCAGCCAATAGGGACTGTTGTTCAACCCCTGCTCGGCCAGGTATTGCTGGTATTGCCAGATCCCCTTGAGTGGCAGTACATCCGGGTCCAGTACCACCACCTTGAGCAGTTCAGAGGACAACAGAATCTCCCAGCGCTGCTGGTGCTGTTGTTCGATCTGACTGTGACCGTTCTCCAGGAAAGCCGTGGTCTCAACATCTTCCATCAGCCAATGGTCTTCCTGAACCATCGCGCGCTGGGCAAAGCTGGCTTCGAGCAGCCGTCGATTGCCATCAAACCGATAACGCGTGACCCCGTGCAATACCCCATTGGGCTGCACCGCATTGATATGCAGAAAGTCGTTACCTTCACGGTGCCACAGACCCTTGGAACCGAATACCTCGCCACCACCCTGGACCATCGAGCGGCGACTCTCGGCCAGATTCTCGCTGTAGGGCGCCACATATTCACCCAGCAGCACGCCAGCCAGCATCAATACCAGCAGTGGCTTCATCACTGCGCCGACGATGCGCGTTACCGACACGCCAGCCGCGCGCATGATGGTCAGCTCGGAATTGCTGGCCAGGCTACCAAGACCAATCAGGCAACCCACCAAGGCTGCCAACGGCAGCATGTCGTAAAGTCTGCGCGGCAGGGTCAGAAGCGTATAACTCAAGGCATCGAGGGCGCCGTAATTACCCTCCACGTCATCCAGCTCGTTGATAAAGGCGAACAACAGATCCAGCCCGAGAATAATCAGCGCAACAATCAGGATGCTCAGCAATACGCTATTGCCGATATAACGATCAAGCCGACGCATGCTGACCTCCGGATACACGGGACGGCGCCGTCAACGTCTTGAAGTTGAGCCCCAGCCCTACCAGCAAGAACAACAGATGCACCCACCACAAACCCAGTGCTGCTGGCAGCTTGCCGTTTTCCATCCAGCCACGGGCACTGATCAGCAGCGCCAGATACGCCATATACAAGATGACGGCAGGCAAGAGCTTGAGGAAGCGCCCCTGCCGTGGGTTGACCCTGGCCAGTGGCACGGCAAAAAAGGCCACCACAAATACCAGCAGCGGGATACTCAGACGCCATTGCAGTTCGGCCTGAAGGCGCACATCCGGCTGTCCCAACAAGGACAGGGTCGGCATGGCTTCGCGGTCGGTGACCTCGCGAGCGACTTCCGGACGCGGCAGCAACACACCGTAGGTGTCGTATTGAATAATGCGGAAATCAGCCGAGCCGGGCCGGCCGTCATAACGATAACCCTGATTCAGCACCAGATAGCGACTGCCATCAGGGTTCATTTGCTGACGGCCTGATTCCGCCACCAAGACACCCAGCCGCGCTTCAGTCCCGCTATCAGCCCGCTCGGTAATGAATAGATCATGCAATTCGGTACGGTCTTCCGACAGCCCGCCCGCATAGGTCACCCGCTGACCTGATCCCAGGGACTGAAAGCGCCCCGCCGCCAAGGTATCAAACTCGGTCATGGCATCCTGCTCATTGAACAGTTGCTGGGTCTTGAGCACCCCGGCCGGGGCTATCCACAGACTCAACAATCCAACAAGCATGGCCACCAGCAGCGCCGAGCCCTGGGTATAACCGAGAATTTTGCGGTCACTCATGCCAGTGGCCGACAACACGGTCATTTCGCTGTCCAGGTACAGGCGACCGTAGGCAAGCAAAATGCCCAGGAACAGCCCCAGTGGCAAAATCAGCACCATAAAGCCCGGCAGGCGGTAGCCCATGATCAGAAACAGCACACCCGGATCAAGTTGCCCCGCGGCAGCCTGTGCCAGGTATTTGATAAAGCGACCGCTCATGATGATAAGCAGCAGCACTCCGCTGACCGCCGTCAGGGTCAACAGTACTTCGCGGCTCAGGTATCGAAACACAATCACAATAAGGTCCTTTGCTCCCGGCAGGTGAATAAGCCAGAATGCGAGTATTACGACGCTGGTTGCGGGCGCCAGGGCGAGTTCGGCACTAGCCGATCAGTTCTGAGGGCGTATTATCAGCCAATCCACATCATTTGTCTTGGGGAGCACCATGGAGTTCAACATCAAGCAGGGTTCACTGGCTACTATCAAGACCGGCTGTCTGGTCGTTGGCATCAGCGAAGCCAAGTCACTCAGCGGTCCCGCAGCCGAACTCGACAAGGCCTGTAACGGCCAGATCAGTGCCGCAGTGAAGCAGGGCGACATCAGTGGCAAGGCTGGCCAGAGCCTGATGCTGTTTGGCTTGCCTGGCATCAGCGCACAGCGCCTGCTGCTGCTCGGTACCGGCAAGGACGAACCGCTCAGTGATCGCGCCTACCGCAAGCTGGTTCAGAAACTCAGCGCCACCCTGAAGGATGGCGGCGCCACTGACGCCCTGCTGACCTTGCCATCCGTCGCGGTCAAGGATCGTGATCTGTACAGCCGCACTCGCATGCTGGTGGAAACCCTGCGTGAAAGCCTGTACCAGTTCGACCAGTTCAAGAGCCAGAAAGCCAGCAAGCCCAAGCTGAAAAAGTGCCTGCTGTGGAGCGCCAACAAAGCCGAAGCCGACCAGCTGGGCCAGGCCATCAGCCACGGTCAGGCGATCAGCGACGGCACCGACCTGACCCGCACCCTGGGCAACCAGCCGGGCAATATCTGCACCCCAAGCCATCTGGCCAAGGAAGCCCGCGCGCTGGCCAAGGCGCATAAAGAGCTTGAAGTTGAGGTGCTTGAAGAGAAAGACATGAAAGCCCTCGGCATGGGCTCGCTGCTGTCGGTCAGCGCCGGCAGTGCTGAGCCAGCCAAGTTGATCCGCTTCAGTTATCAGGGTGGCAAGGCCAAGGACAAGCCGCATATGCTGGTCGGCAAGGGCATCACCTTCGATACCGGCGGGATCAGCCTCAAGCCCGGCCTCAACATGGACGAAATGAAGTACGACATGTGCGGTGCCGCCACGGTATTCGGGGTGGTCAAGGCGGTGGTCAGCCTCAAGCTGCCAATTAACCTGGTGTGCCTGATTGCAGCGGCGGAAAACATGCCCAGCGGAACCGCCACCAAGCCCGGCGATATTGTTACCAGCATGTCAGGCCAGACCATTGAAATCCTCAACACCGATGCCGAGGGCCGCCTGGTTCTGTGTGACGCGCTGACCTACGCCGAGCGTTTCAAACCCGCCAGCGTAGTCGACATCGCCACCCTGACCGGCGCTTGCATCGTAGCACTGGGCAGCAATGTCTCGGGCCTGATGGGTAACAATGAAGCCTTGGTACAGAAACTGCTCGACGCCGGTAAACAGGCCGATGACCGCGCCTGGGAACTGCCGCTGTATGACGAATATCAGGAGCAACTGGACAGCCCCTTCGCCGACATCGCCAATATCGGCGGCCCCAAGGCCGGCACCATTACCGCGGGCTGTTTCCTCTCGCGTTTTACCAAGGCTTACCCCTGGGCGCACCTGGACATCGCCGGCACCGCCTGGATCAGCGGCGGCAAGGACAAGGGCGCCACCGGCCGACCGGTACCGATGCTGGTTCAGTATCTGCTTGATCAGGCCTCCGCTTGATCAGGCCACGGCCTGATCAAGCAGCTACAAGCTGCAAGCTGCAAGCTGCAAGCAAACAGTGTTACTTGCTGGCCTGTTGCTTTAGCTTGCCGCTTACAGCTTGAAGCTTGGAGCTGAAGTATGACCCGCATCGATTTCTACCTGCTCTCCAGCGACAATCCGGATGCCCGTCTGGAGTATGCCTGCCGGCTGAGTCACAAGGCCTGGAGCAAGGGGCATCAGGTCTACCTGCATTGCCATGACAGTCAGCAGGCCGAGCAACTGGACCAGTTACTCTGGTCCTTTCGCGCCGACGCCTTTGTACCCCATGACCTGCAGAGCGAGCGCCCGCAGGGCCAGGTGGTCTGCGGTTATAGCGAGGACCCCGGCGAGCACCATGACCTGCTGATCAACCTGAGCGATGCTACTCCGGTTTTTTTCAGCCGCTTCAACCGACTGGCAGAAATTGTCGTGGAGCAGGACAGCATTCGTCTGCCAGCCAGAGAGCGCTTCCGTTTTTACCGTGAACGGGGCTATCCTCTGCAGACGCACCCAATACGGACGGCGGGATGAATCATGACGCAGCGCGACCCCTCAGAACCCTCACGCCTGCTTAAAGATCTTGAGTCCATTCGCACCCTGCTTGATGAGCAGGCCGAAGAGGACGCCCAAACAACTGCGCCATCCCAGGCGCAGATGGACATTCCCCTGCTCAACGATGTCATCGCTGAAACCATTGCAACCGAACCTGGTTCTGGTCATGCGCAGGGCACTCCCGTCCAGACGCCACCAGCCGGACCCAAGCCCAACCCGTTCCTGCCCTATGATCAATTGGCCCGACTGGCTGAAGAGCGCATGCAGCTGGACCGTCTGATGGCCGGGCATGCCCCGCCAGCAGCTAAAACCAGCACCCCGCCGCCCTTCAATCCGCATACCGGCGCCCGTGAAGTGCGTATGGAGTCACGTCTGCGGGCCGAAGCGCAGCTCATACTGCAGGATGTCATTGACGATCTGATCCCCACGATCGAAGCCGAACTGCGCAACCGTCTTCAAGGCAAGATTGAACAGATAGTCAAGGAACAACTTTAATAGCCAACGGACTGGGACTCAGCCCGCAGCGCCCGCTATAATGCCCGTTTTGCGATTGCCGCCCAGCCACTGGGACAATGCCTGCGTCGCCTGCACACAACCGGACAGCCAAGACACCCATGGACAAGACTTACCAGCCCAACGCCATCGAAACCGCCTGGTACCAGAACTGGGAGCAGAACAATTACTTTGCTCCGCAGGGCGCAGGCGCGTCCTACACCATCGCCCTGCCACCGCCGAACGTTACCGGCAGCCTGCACATGGGCCACGGCTTCAATAACGCGATCATGGATGCACTGATCCGCTTCCGCCGCATGCAGGGCCGCAACACCCTGTGGCAACCGGGTACCGACCATGCCGGCATCGCCACCCAGATGGTGGTCGAGCGCCAGCTCGCCGCCCAGGGTCAGTCGCGCCATGACCTGGGTCGGGAGCAATTCCTCGAGAAGGTCTGGGAATGGAAGGAAGAGTCCGGCGGCACCATCACCCGGCAGATCCGCCGCCTGGGCAGCTCGGTGGACTGGAGTCGTGAACGCTTCACCATGGATGAAGGCCTGTCCGAAGCCGTCAAGGAAGCCTTCGTACGCCTGCACGAAGATGGCCTGATCTATCGCGGCAAGCGCCTGGTCAACTGGGACCCGAAACTGCACACGGCGATTTCCGACCTGGAAGTGGAAAACCACGACGAGACCGGTTCGCTGTGGAATCTGCGCTACCCGCTGGCCGATGGCGCCACCACCGCCGACGGCAAGAACTATCTGATTGTTGCCACCACCCGTCCGGAAACCATGCTGGGCGACAGCGCGGTCGCCGTTAACCCGGAAGATGAGCGCTACCAGGCGTTGATTGGCCAGTTCGTCGAGCTGCCACTGGTCGGTCGACGCATCCCGATTGTCGGCGACGATTACTGTGACCCGGCATTCGGTACCGGCTGCGTGAAGATCACCCCAGCCCACGACTTCAACGACTACGAGGTCGGCAAGCGCCATGCCCTGCCCCTGATCAATATCCTCGACAAGGATGCGGCGATTCTTGCCCGCGCCCAGGTGTTCAATATTGACGGCAGCGTCAATGACGCATTTGACGCCAGCCTGCCGCTCGCCTATGCCGGGCTGGACCGCTTCGAGGCGCGCAAGCAGATTGTCGCCGACTTTGACGCCGCCGGACTGCTGGAAAAGATCGAGCCGCACGCACTCAAGGTACCCAAGGGCGACCGCTCCGGGGTGGTGATCGAGCCCTGGCTGACCGATCAGTGGTATGTCTCCACCAAGCCGCTGGCCGAACAGGCCATCGCTGCGGTGGAAGACGGCCGCATCCAGTTCGTACCCAAGCAGTACGAAAACATGTACTTCTCCTGGATGCGCGATATTCAGGACTGGTGCATCTCGCGCCAGCTCTGGTGGGGTCACCGCATCCCGGCCTGGTACGACGAGACCGGTCAGGTCTATGTTGGCCGCGATGAAGCCGAAGTGCGCGCCAAGTACAAGCTTGGCAATGCCGTACTGCGTCAGGACGAAGACGTACTGGATACCTGGTTCAGCTCCGGCCTGTGGACCTTCTCCACCCTCGGCTGGCCGGAACAGACCGAAGCGCTGAAGACCTTCCACCCGACCGATGTGCTGGTGACCGGCTTCGATATCATCTTCTTCTGGGTCGCACGCATGATCATGCTGACCATGCATCTGATGAAGCATGACGACGGCAGCGCGCAGATCCCGTTCAAGACCGTCTATGTACATGGTCTGGTACGTGATGGTCAGGGCCAGAAGATGTCCAAGTCCAAGGGCAACGTGCTTGACCCGCTGGATATCATCGACGGCATCGATCTCGAGTCACTGGTCAAGAAACGCACCAGCGGCATGATGCAGCCGAAACTGGCGGAAAAGATCGAGAAGCAGACCCGCGCCGAATTCCCTGAGGGCATCGCCGCCTACGGCACCGACGCGCTGCGCTTCACCAACTGCTCGCTGGCCTCGACCGGCCGCGATATCAAGTTCGACATGGGTCGGGTTGAGGGCTACCGCAACTTCTGCAACAAGATCTGGAACGCTGCGCGCTATGTGATGATGCAGTGCGAAGACAAAGACTGTGGTACAGCCGGAGAACAGGTGGAGTTGACCCTGGCTGATCGCTGGATCATCTCGCAACTGCAGCGCACCGAAGCCGAAGTGACCCGTCAGCTCGAGCAGTTCCGCTTTGATCTGGCCGCCACCGCGCTGTACGAATTTATCTGGAACCAGTACTGCGATTGGTATCTGGAACTGTCCAAGCCGGTGCTCTGGGATGAAAACGCGCCAGCCGAGCGTCAGCGTGGCACTCGACGCACCCTGGTGCGGGTGCTGGAAGCCGCCCTGCGTCTGGCCCATCCCTTTATGCCCTTTATCACCGAAGAAATCTGGCAGCGTATCGCCCCGATGGCCGGCAAAAGCGGCCCGACCATCATGCTGCAGCCCTGGCCCGAAGCCGACGACAGCCGTATCGATGCCGCCGCCGAAGGCGACATCGAATGGCTCAAGGCATTGATCCTCGGTGTGCGTAATATTCGCGGTGAAATGAACGTGTCCCCCGGCAAGGAACTGGAACTGCTGCTGCGCAAGGCCGGCTCTGAAGATCAGCGCCGCCTGACAGACAACGACACCTTCCTGAAGAAGCTGGCCAAACTCTCGTCCATTCGGATATTGGCCGAGGGCGAAGAAGCACCGCTGTCCGCCACCGCGCTGGTGGGTGAGCTGGAAGTACTGGTACCCATGGCCGGGCTGATCGACAAGACGGCTGAGCTGGCGCGCCTGGACAAGGAAATTGCCCGCCTGCAGGGTGAAGTTCAGCGCATTGGCGGCAAGCTGAGCAACCCCGGCTTTGTCGACAAGGCGCCACCGGCGGTGATCGACAAGGAGCGCGCCAAGCTCGACGAAGCCGACAAGGCACTGGCCCAGCTCAGCGAACAACGCGCGCATATTGCCGGTCTTTGAACTGACGGCCGAGGCATTGCTCGGCCAGTCCGCCACACCAACACAGAAGAAACTGCATGCCCATCGATAACAGCATCGTGCACCAGATTCACAAGAAGCCTGACGGCCAGCCCGCCAGCCTGACCCTGCGCGATGCCGAACTGCTCACCTCGGAGGCCCTGGAGCAACTGCTGGCCGGCCTGATCGAAGCCTATAACAGCAAGCCGAACAAGGCCTGGGGCTACTTTCAGGAAGAAAGCGGCGCCTACCCCTTCAGTGGCTGGTTGCAGCAGTTGATTGATCAGGAGATGGATTTCGTTGGCTTTTCCGCCAAGGCCAGCGAGCAGCTGAAGACCTTGATGGAAGCCTCCAACCTGGCACTCGGCGGACACGTGCTGTTTATCCGCTATCGCCAGGGCATGACTGCCTTCCTGATCATCGCCCTGTTGCACCACACCGAGGGTGTCACGGTGACCGACCAACTCGATGTGGCCGCCGCGCGCCATCTGGATCTGTCCGCCCTGAATATGGCGGCGCGCATCAATCTGACCGAGTGGAAACAGAACGCCAGCTCAAAACAGTACATTTCCTTTATCCGTGGCCGCAGCGGCAAGCGCGTATCCGATTACTTCAGGGACTTTATTGGCTGTGTCGAAGGCGCCAACCCGGAGCAGGAAACCACCACGCTGCTGCAGGCCTTTCAGGACTATGTGGGCGAAGCCGACATGGAGCCGGTGGTCGTGCGCGACAAGGCCAAGGCCATGAGCGGCTACGTCAGCAGCCAGGCCAGGCAGGGTGAGCAGGTGGCCCTGGAAGAACTCTCAGGCCTGATCAACGATGAGCAGCCTCGGGCCTTCTACGACTATATCCGTAACAAGGACTATGGCCTGTCGCCGGAAATCCCCCCGGACAAACGCACCATGAGCAACTTCATGCGCTTTTATGGCAAGGCCGATGGCCTGTCGATCAGCTTTGAAGCGCACCTGCTGGGTGAACGGGTTGAATATGACGAAGGCCAGGATTCATTGGTGATCAAACACCCGCCCAAGGGACTGGTGCAGCAACTGCGCAACAAGCGGCGTTAAACGACGGGTCAGGGAGCCGGATACGGCCGACAGCGACCAGCGGCGGCGAATCTGCGCTGAAAAACGCAGATCACTCGTTCAGTCGGCAAACATCTCAAGACCGATCACCGCCATAAAACCCAAAGTAATCAATAACCCCAGATAGCCCAGCAGCAGGCCGGCCAAAGCCAGGCCATCGCCGCCCAGAGCACCATCGCTGTCCCTGATATTCGCCCGCGCAATGTGTCCACAGATAACCGCGATCAGCGAGCCAAAAAAAACCAGCCCAACGAGACCAGCAATCAGGCTGATAATCGCTAATGGCGAGGTTTTCTGTACCGGGGCGGCTGCGACACCCCGGCGGGTCTCAATCCGGGCAGTTGGGGGCGGGGGAGAGACGGTCGGCGTAGCCACTGCCGACGGAGAGGATACTGGCCCACGACGAAAACGCGACTCCATGGAGGGTGCTACCGCCACCTTCAATACGGCATCGCTATCCTTCGCGGCTTTCAGGCACTTGATTCGCGTCGCCTGGCCATTATTGCCCATAAAGGACACCCGATCGCCCCTTGCTGGTCGTCCCTGACTGGCCCAGTCAGCCATTACAAATGCATAACGCACGCCGCTGTCGGCGCGCACTTCACCGGGCTCTGACCCTGGTATCTGTAATACCAAACCTTCCATTATTCTGTTCCTTATGAATAAGCCTGTTGCATTGCATGTCAGCGACTCGCGCTCAGCCAGGTGCCCGGCAGCACATCATGCCGCCTGTTCGCTCTGTTCGTCCTGCCAGAGCTCGGCTACTGCCATGCCCCGCGCCTCGCGCATCGGCAGCACAGAAGCAATCGCCAGCACAAAAAGCAGCAAACAGAACACGATGGCATCAGCCAGACCTAAACCCCACTGCATCAGACCAAGACCAACAATGCCGAAGACTGCGGCTAACTTCGAAGCCATGCCCCACAAGCCAAAAAATTCCGCCGCCTTGCCCTGCGGCGTGAGCACCCCGACCAACGCCCGGGTAGCCGACTGCGAAGAACCAAGACTCACACCCGCCAATACTCCGGCCAACAGAAACACGTATTGCGCCTGCCACTGCACGTCAAACCAGTCACGCAGCAGCTCAGTAAGGGCCAACGTCTGCCAGATCGCCAGTATCGCAATCAACCACAGCATCAGGGTTATCAAGTAGGTTGTACGCGCACCAATATAACTCTGCAGCCAACCGAAACCAACGGCACCCAATGCTGCAGTGATTTGAACGACAATGAACATCAGGACGCGCACATGCTCATCCCAGCCGATCACCTGCGCGCCGTAAATAAAGGAAAAGGCAATGATGATATAGACCCCCGCCATGGCGAAAAACACCGAGATCAGCAGGTAGCGCAAATCCTTGAAGCGATTGACCTCACGCCAGGTACGCTGCAGGCGGCCAACACCAATGCTCAGCAAGCCCTGGCCAACAGGCCTGAGCCGTGCGCTGCCGCGTTCGCGCAGCCAGACAAAAGTCGGAATCGCCGCCAGCAGGAAAAACACCCCGGCAAAGGGACCCACCCAGCGCACGGTATCGTAGTTCTCCAGTGACACCTCGCCGAGAAACAACAGTGCAAAGGCCGCCGCCACCAGCCCGCCAATATAGCCCAGACCCCAGCCCAGGCCGGAAATCCAGCCCAGCGCGCTGCGCGGCCCCAGGTCGGTGAGAAAGCTGGCAATAAAGCCCTCGCCAATGGCATAGGCAAAATTGGAGACCACAATCAGCAGCATGGCCAGCAGCACCCAACCCGGCTCAACCACATAGAGCATGGCTGTAGCCACCACGGTCAGCAGATAACTGGCAAACAGAAAGCGCTTGCGGCTCGCGGTAAAGTCCATGATCGCGCCGCAGACCGGGTTGGCCAGCACCACCAGAAGATAACTGATGGCCAGGGCCAAGCTCCAGAGCAGATTGCCAAGCCGATAGTCAGGGGCATCGCCCACTATCACGCGGGTAAACAGATCGCCGTAGATCACCGTGATGATCAGCAGGGTATAGCCCTGATTGGCAAAGTCGAACATCGCCCAACCGAAGATCTCGCGTTTCGCTGCCAGCCTGGTGGCGCCCATGACCTGCCCCTGATCAAACGGTGAGTTTTTTCTGCCAGAACAGTGCCCGCCCCATCAAGGGGTCCAGTTGATAACCGGCAAAACCGAGCCTGGCGTAGGACTTCTGGGCCGATGCATTGCCCTCCAGCACCTCCAGAGTCAGCTTGCAGCAGCCGCGCTCACGCGCTATTTGCTCGATCCTTTCCAACATCAGTTGGCTGATGCCCTGGCCGCGATAATCAGCCAACACCATCACATCATGGATATTGACCAGGGGTTGAGCAACAAAAGTGGAAAAGCCCATAAAACAATTAACCAGGCCCACCGCCTGCTCACCCGCATAGGCCAGCACACTGAAGGCCTGTGGCAGCGCTGCCAGGCGTGGCACCAGGTTCTGCATGGCCGCCGCCGACAAGGGCTCAGCACCGCCCATCGGGTCACGGGCATAGGCATCCATCAGGTCAACTATCGCCTCGGCATGCCCGGGGTTATGGTAATCAGCATCGATAACAGTGACTGGCAGCACGCAATACACCTCAAGACATGAAAATCCAGCTACTCGCTCAGGGCTTGATCCGATAGCCGGTACGGAATATCCACCAGACCATGGCCAGACACAGGGCCAAAAACACCAATGTCATGCCAACGCTGACCGCAATGTGCACATCGGCCACACCGTAAAAGCTCCAGCGGAATCCGCTGATCAGGTAGACCACCGGATTGAACAGACTGACATTCTGCCAGAACGGCGGCAACATGCTGATGGAATAGAAGCTCCCACCCAGAAAGGTCAACGGCGTGACAATCATCAGGGGAATGATCTGCAGCTTTTCAAAACCATCGGCCCAGATGCCGATAATGAATCCGAACAGACTGAAGGTCACCGCCGTCAGCAGCAAAAACCCGAGCATCCAGAACGGGTGCTGGACCTGATAATCGACAAACAGCCGCGCTGTGAGCAGCACCAGCAAGCCCAGCAGCACTGATTTGGTCGCCGCCGCCCCCACATAGCCGATAACAATCTCGGCCGGTGATACCGGAGCCGACAGTACCTCATAAATGGTCCCGGTAAAGCGCGGCATGTAAATGCCGAAGGACGCATTGCTGATGCTCTCGTTCAACAGCAACAGCATGATCAGGCCGGGAATGATAAAGGCAGCAAAGCCGATACCGTCAATCTCAGCCATGCGCGAACCGATGGCCGCACCAAACACCACAAAGTACAACGAGGTAGAAATCACCGGCGACACTACACTCTGCAACAGGGTACGGCGCATACGCGCCAGCTCAAAGGTGTAGATGGCCCAGAGGGCGTAACCGTTCATACTGTCACCTGCTCAGGCTCAGCATCCGGTCTGGTAGGGTCGCCACCATTGACCAGCTCAACAAAGATATCCTCCAGCGAGCTTTGGCTGGAGTGCAGGTCCTTGAAGTCGATACCCTCTGCTGCCAGCCCGCGCAGCAGACCGGCTATGCCGCTCTGCTCTGACTGGGCATCAAAGGTATAGAGCAGGCAGTGGCCACTGTCGCTCAAGCTCAGATTGAAGTCAGCCAAGGCGGGCGGAATACTCGCCAGCGGCTGCTGCAGACTGATGCTCAACTCCTTGGTCCCGAGCTTGCGCATCAGGCTCAATTTGTCTTCAACCAGAATGATCTCGCCCTGGCGGATCACCCCGATGCGATCAGCCATTTCTTCGGCCTCTTCGATATAGTGCGTGGTGAGGATGATGGTCACGCCACTGTCGCGCAAACGCCGCACCATATTCCACATATCCCGGCGCAGCTCCACATCCACTCCGGCGGTGGGCTCATCAAGAAACAGAATCGCCGGTTCATGGGCCAGCGCCTTGGCGATCAATACCCGTCTTTTCATGCCACCGGACAGGTTCATGATGCGCTCATCACGTTTGTCCCAGAGTGACAGGTCGCGCAGTATGCGTTCCAGATGCGCAGCATCCGGCGCCTTGCCGAAAAGCCCGCGACTCAAGCGCATGGTGGCCAGTACGCTGTCGAACATGTTGTTGGTCAACTCCTGGGGTACCAGGCCGATCAGCTTGCGCGCGGCGCGGTAGTCACGCACCGTATCGTGGCCATCCACCAGCACCCGTCCATGACTGGCATTGACCAGGCCGCAGATGATGCTGATAAGCGTGGTTTTGCCGGCCCCGTTGGGGCCCAGCAAGGCAAGAATCTCACCCCGGTTGATACTCAAGTGAACGTTTTTAAGGGCCTGAAAACCCGATGCATAGGTTTTGCTCAGGCCCTCAACGCTGATAATTGACTCCACGGATTCTCCCGACCAGATCTAGAGGGGCGCCATCACAGTCTGCACTGAGCCCGGGGGCTGAGCGGCTAGCCAGGATGACGCTGAGTACGAGCTGACTACCTTAGCATGTCGGCCCGGATCGCGCTGCCGCGCTCATGCCGATCAGGGCTGGTTCAGTACAACCCTGGCTGGATCATAGGCCTCGGTCGAACAGTTACCCACACGATGCAAGGTGACCGTTGCCAGTTGCACAATCAGCCCGGAGCCGAGAATGTTGTATACCTCGAGCTGGCCATGGG
The DNA here is from genome assembly GCF_057548395.1 of Halopseudomonas sp. 4NH20-0008. Taxonomy (NCBI): domain Bacteria; kingdom Pseudomonadati; phylum Pseudomonadota; class Gammaproteobacteria; order Pseudomonadales; family Pseudomonadaceae; genus Halopseudomonas; species Halopseudomonas sp. 4NH20-0008. The sequence continues at coordinate 71,717 of NZ_BAAJMD010000010.1, read as the reverse complement.
GCGTCGGTCGCGGTGGCTCATTGGCCATGTCTACAAAAGCATCAAAGACCCTGACCTCCTCACGATAATGCCGGGCGCGCTGATGGCAGGTGCCCGTCTCGGGCAGCTTGGCATAGTCGCGATCAATCAGATCCAGCTCAGTCAGATAAGCCGCCTTGCAAGCCGTTATCAGCGACAGAAAACGTGACTGTGCATCGTCGCTCAGGGCGCCCTCATTGGCTTGCGCCCGGGTCTCGGCAAGAAAGGCGTTAAGCGGATCGGCACAGGTCAGATGACTGGTGGTGTCTTGCGGTTCCGCCGGCATGACTGTTTGTGTGGTGGTCACGGGGGTGTCCTGAGCATCGCAGCCGCTGAGCAGAATCAGTGCGATAAAAGCAGCAGTAAGGGTGCGTTCCTTGATCATGCGAGCCTGTCCTCTGGCAATAAAACCCAATGCTAAACGGCGATTACGCTAGACGCCAAAGGCCGCCGCTGACCGGCAGCAGTTGCTGCCGGTCAGCGGGTTCAAGCGCGAACTAGGCGAAAGCCGAAGCGCGGGAAATGCACCTGCAACTGACCTGCGCGGGCATCCTCACGGGCGATGACGATCTCTTCGGCATCTTCATAGACCAAAGAACCCGTCACCGGATCGGTACCATAATCCACGGCACTGACCGTAACCGCTTCATCCATATTCAAGCCTGACGGGCTGGCAAAGTCAGTCGTCGGCATGGATTCCGGCGTACTGTCATGGGCAATGCGGATAGCCTCAGCGGCATCCAGTGCGGTAAACGAGCCGTGACCGATATCGGCCATACGCGCCATCCAGGCCTTGACGGCCGGATAGCCGTCCAGCGCTGAGGCCACAGCCGCATTGCTGGCGACAAACCAGAGCGGATGATAGTGGGCGAAATCGGCAACACAGGCTTCATTGCCGAGCAGGTAATCACCATCACGCTGCAGCTGGGTTTCCAGCCGACTCAGCAAAGCGGGCCACTGTGCCAGCGCCACATCGGTTTCCAGTCTGCTGGCCGTACCACCGCTGAACAGCGCCTTGCGATCGGCCATGAAACCTTTAACCATGGCTTCCGGCGCACCGGCAAACCGGGCTGCCAAGCCGTGGGGCTGGAAGTTGATGGCGACCGCATGCTGGAACAACACCTGATCAGCAAACTGGGCCAGACCGCAAGCCGCCGCCTCACGCCCCTCGGGGAACAGCGCCGGGGTCGCTTTTTCACGTTCAAGACGACGGGCAATCAAGGCGGTATCACAATAGATGTCAGCACCGATCTGCATCACCGGCGTGCGTCGATAGCCACCCGTGAGCGCGGTCAGATCGGGTTTCGGCATGGCCGCCGGAATCATCACCGAATGCCAGGCCAGGCCCTTGAAACCCAGCATCAGTCGGGCCTTTTCGGCAAAGGGTGATTGCGGGTAGTGGTGCAGAATCAGGTCACTCATGGGTCGGTCTCCAGTCAAGGTGGGTTCAGCTTAGTCGCTGCGTGTGGCCCTGCACAGTCATTCGCCAGACGTGATAGGGCATCATTGAACTGACTGATCAGTCGCTCCTTGGCCTTTTTCGTCAGCGCCTTGATCGCCCGCTCCTGGCGCAGCGCGTCGCTGTGATCGGCGCAAAGCTGCTGCCAGACCAGCGCCTGGGCCGGGCTGCGATTGAAAAAGCGCGCGCCCAGGCCGCGCTGATGTTGCAACAGGCGACGCTGTGGGTCGGTACTTATGCCGGTGTACAGATGGCCGTTCTCGGCCCGCACCATATACACCCACCATTGCTGCACCGGAGCGGGTAAAGACGGGCTGTGTTTGGATGAATCTGCGGGCATACTGAGGACTGTTACCAGGGAGTCAGTCATGTTTATACAGATATTTACCACCGGTGGCACCTTCGACAAGCTGTACTTCGATGCCCTGAGCGAATACCAGATCGGTGACCCGATGGTCGGCGAGCTGCTGCAACAGGGCCGGGTAAATGTTGCCTATGCGGTCGAGTCACTGCTGAAAAAGGACAGTCTGGAGCTGACCGATGAAGACCGTGACCTGCTGCACAGCCGCATTGCCGCCTGTGCCCATGAGCATATTCTGATCATCCACGGCACCGATACCATGACCGTCACCGCCGCGGCCCTGGCCGACATTCCGGACAAGGTCATCGTGCTGACCGGCGCCATGCAACCGGCACGTTTCCGCGACTCCGACGCCCTGTTCAACCTGGGCCTGGCCGTCGGCGCCCTGAACATCTGCCCACCCGGCGTCTGGATTGCCATGAGTGGTCAGGTGTTTGCCGCAGATGGGGTGCGCAAGAACAGGATTGCCGGGCGATTTGAGGAAAAGGCGGGTTAAAAGCGCTGAAAGCTGAAGGCTGGAAGCCGAATACCGAATGAGTTGCTTTTTTCTTGCTGGGACCGCTGGCTAACACAGGCAATCAAAACTCACACCGGATATTCAACTTTCAGCCTTAAGCCTTAAGCCTTAAGCAACAAACCTAACACCCTCTCAGCCGGTACCACCAACGGTAATCTGATCAATCTTCAAGGTCGGCTGACCGACGCCTACCGGCACTGACTGTCCGTCCTTGCCGCAGGTGCCTACGCCGCTGTCGAGCTGCAGATCGTGGCCGACCATGGAGACGCGGTTCATAACCTCCGGACCGTTGCCGATCAGGGTTGCGCCTTTGACCGGGGCGGTGATCTTGCCGTCTTCGATCAGGTAGGCCTCGCTGGTGGAGAAGACGAACTTGCCACCAGAGAACACGGGGTCAGGTCTTGCTTTTAGAGAACACGGGGTCAGGTCTTGCTTTTTGCCTACAGCTCTTCAGCAGAGAGGCAAACGGCAAGACCTGACCCCTAAAAGTGCTGCAGTGATGCCGTGTTGCTTCACACTCGCCAACAATAAGGCAGGTTTTCAGTTGAGTTCATCCCCCACCTCCTGTCTGGCCTGAGTGAAAACTGTGGCAATAGGCGCTTGTTGCTTCTTCGACCAGATTCGTTTTACCGCCGCGCTCTGGCGCTTCAGCAGTTCACTGGGCTTGGCCCATTGGTCTTCAGGTAAAGGTTCTGACCACGCTGCCATCTTTTTTGGAATAGAAGTCTGGGGGCGACGCTGCAGCCAGAGTGCTTCACGTTGTGCGATAAAGGCGGGCAAGGTCCATAGCGTCATGACGTGGTACAGATACCAGCCAAATATCATCCAGAGGCCTACCTCGCCTTCGCGATAGCGCCGATGCAGCCGACGTCGGGCATTGCGGAAGGTGTGCAGTCCTTCATAGGGCGGATCGCCGGGTTCATGCAGCTCATCGTCAACGTGGATGTCTTCGAGGCTGTGCACCTCGTATTCCATATAGGCCCGTATGGCTTCCCAAGTGCTGATGGCCAGGGGGATGGCAGGGGTAGGGTACTCAAGAATGCAGTCGCGACCACTAGCCTTATCGTGAAAGCCAATACCAAGTGCGTACTGCCGCTGTACACCGTATTGGGTCACTCCTTGCGATTCGGTGGTCCAGACGGACAGTGACTCCCAGGGCACGATATAAGCTTTGCTGCCGCCTTCGGGCACAAAGCACACTTCTCGGCGCTGTCGATTGAAGCGGGGGGCTATAAGATCTTGCTCTTTAGTGCGGCTATAATACCAAGTGCATACAGTGATCAGAGAGATAATAGTGCTGCCTAAAGAGGCCACCCCAAGAAATCCGATGTGAGTATTGTAAAAGAAGTCTTTGGCGTCGAACCAAGTGCCACCTAGCAACAACGTACCAGCACCAGCAATTAAAGGAAGTATCAATATAAATAGTATAAATACAGTAAAAGGCCCTCCTAGAATCACCTCCCATGAGGATACGGTTGCTCTTCCTGAGCCATAGACCAGATACGTGTCATTTAGCACTCCGACGACCTGTTGATAATCTGTGGCGGGATGCTGGGTTGGCAGGGCCAACGGCGCAAGATAGGTTATAACACCCGACGGAAAGGGCTGTTTATCTCCGGCTTTGGGGTTATGTTTGAGATATTCGCGCGGAGCCGGGTTTTTACGCTTAGTCATCGCTGGCCTGTTGTGTCAGAAAATGCGGATCCAGAACCATGCTGGGAGCAGGTGCGCCACTAAAGCGCTGTTCAGTGGTGGGGTAGACGCCTTCTCTTTGGGTTCTGATACGAATGCTATGCTCTTGCGAATTGTAATGACCTTCCTGGTCAAGAATCTCAATACGCACGACCAGTAGCAGGTCGAGTTTGGCACTGCTTTCCGGAAAGGCAGGACTGGATATCTTCAACTGTAACGGCCCTGCACCATTCATCGCGGTATTCACTATCAGGTCTTCGCTGATGGGTTGCCAGCGTTCAACGTTCCTTCGACCCTCCTTGCGGATCTGGTAGCCCGCCAAGGACAGTTGAACCGGCGCAGGGGTGCCCACGGGGGCAACTAGGTCTGAGCGACTCAGCCCAGGCAATTGAATAGCCACTTCAACTCCCTGATACGCGCCGAGCGAGCTACTTACCCAGTTACCCTGTCTGATGTGGCGCAGTTGAGCAACTGGCGTGTGCAGGATAGATTGAAGTTGATCCTGGTAATCTGTCAGAGAGAGATTGCCGCGTTTGTCAGCATCACGGCTCCATGGCGTTGCGTGCAACCAGGCATCATGGCGGCTGAGATTGTGCCTGTTATACCACCAGGTACCGCTCAGTTCGATTACAGTAAAGAGTGCACCTGCAAGGTTGAAACGGAAAAAGACCGTTGATAGGCGCGGGCCGGCAACTGCCCAAGAACTACCACGCATCACTGATATGCCTGTATGAGTCGTGTGGAACAGCCCGTAACCACTAGCACCTGTCATTCCAAGGGCACCAAACATTGCAGTAGAGGCTCCATTTTGCGCCGTACTGTTGCCTGATTTAACTGCCGCTATCCAGTTGGCACGATGGTTCCCGAAGGAGTTCAATGCAGTAATTAACATCGCGCCGTAACCCGCTAAACCCAACCGCACATGAAGCTTGCCCATCAGAATATGCACGTCTTTCAATGCATAGTTTTTTAAACTGCTTTGCAATGTTGTGCTTCTTGCATTGAGTGCAGTATCTGTAATTGCCTGAACGGCCATAAACCCGGCGGCAGCGGTTGAGGCCAAAGCCTCTTTGAAATCTGACCAGTCTCTGCTCTCGGCGCTCTGAGAAATTGTTTCGCGCCAAACATGCACCAAGTTGACAGCCTGAACGATGGCAATCAGTAATCCTGCCCCATCACCCAGCATGCCCACAGCGGGGGCTTGTAGATACCCCGTTTTCAAATTGCGCCAGATGCTGGTTGCTACACGGTGCTGGGCATCTGGAAATACTAAGCTGAGGCCTGGGTATCCAGCGCTGGCTACACTTAGGCGTAAGCTTGAATTGGAGATCTTGGAAATAGGGTTTAGGCGTTCGAAGAGCTTGTTCTCAGCTGCACGCCGCATATTGCGTGCCTCTTTGAACTCTGCCAATGCTTGCTTGGCTGCCGGAGACTTGTGGCCGGAATTCGTTTTGGCATCGTCATGCCTTTTGCGTAGTCTGGTCTGCTCAGCCTGAGCTTCAAAAACATCAGAGATCTCTTGCCGCAGCGCTGTCAAATCGTCAGCGTCGGCTACAGTGAAGGTCACACCTTCAACCCGTGCAGCATCAAACATGCGCCTGACATTAGGGCTAGATAGACCAGAAAACAGCTCTTCCATAGAGGGAATCTGTTCTAGACGGGTTGCTTGCAATGCCTGGCTCAGCGCACGGGAAAATCCGTGTGCCAGGGCTGGACTCAAGGTTTGATGAGCACTTTGACCAAGTACGCGGGAACTTTCTGGTAGCTCATCCAGGGCTGGTAGGAAAGGCTTTTCAATATCGCGTAATTTGTTCACCCAGGCTGAAGTATTGGTGACCAAATTGTATGCGGCGCCGTTCAGGCTAGCTAACTGATTACTCAGCTCAATCTGGGTGCTGAGGGGGAGCGTGAAAAACAATGGCCGATCATAGTCAGGGTTCTGCTCAAGCCAGTTGTGAATAACTTCAATGGCATGATCGCTGCGGCAAATATCTTTCAAACATCCGTATTGAGCACTGAAAGCCAGCCCAATTTGCTGGGCTTGGGTGCTGTCGTAGTACCAGGCAGCAAGATGGAAGCGATTGTTGGTGATCATTTGCAGACGATCAGCGGTAATGGCATCCAGCAGTTCATTCCAGCGCTTGAGATTAGCGCGATCACGCTCAAGCGCGGCGTCCATTGCTGGCCTGTCAATAAGGTCATTGATGCCGCGTTGACCCAAGTCGACACCGGTAAGTACGCCTTTAACACGTTTATTATGGTCGCGTTTGACGCGAATTATGGCGGGCCTGTGGCGCTCAACGAACAGTGGATCGGCGTTCGCCATGCACTGATTGAAGTAATAATCCTCAATCGCTGCCTCGGCCCGTGCAACAATCCTGATGCCATTTGATGAGTTGAGCTCACTGTAAATCCCGTCAATTCTGCGTTTAAGCTCAGCAGGGTGAGAGGGATCATCTATTCTGGGTAAATGGCCCTGGCTGCTGCCCACGTTAAGCCAGTCAATCAAGCTTTGTCGCGTTTGTTCCTGCTGGGGCTCAGGAAGCTTCTCAAGGTCTTCGAACATGGCTTGAATATCAGGCTGTTCGGTAAACTCAGCTACCTGCTCCAATCCTTGGTCGGTCATTAGCGACAGTGATTCGATGTAACACGCGATCATATAGTCGCGTTCATTGGCCCCAGGTTGTGCGCCGCCGTTTGCCCAGTCGTCGATCCAGCTCACTACCTGATCCTGAAAGTTAGCCAGATCGCGCATTACTCCAATATCATCCCTGATAACCAGGCACAGTGCGTCGTCCTGGTATTCGGGTATAACCTGATTCTTCAGAGCATCAATGGTTGTGCCTTTGAACAGGCTTGGTGTTTCCCAAACGTACTGCAGTGTTTCATCTGGGTATGCCCCTTCGGGTAGCGCTGGCCTTGCTACTGCTTGCTTGCCCTCAGCGATTTCTGCCAACCAGCGCTCGGTCTGTTGCCAGGTCAGTAGATGGGCGCTGCCGGTAGCGGGGTTTGCGCTACCTGGATTGACCTGCTGCATAAAGTGATTGCGCTCTTCTGCGCGGCCCAGAACTTGTGAGCATTTGGCGGCAGTCCATTGCACCTCCGAGTAAGCCACATACAGCGTACTTTGACGCGGAAACACCAGCTTGGCTGGCCCAATATTGGTTATGCGACTATTGGAGCTGACCTCGGCATCTTGCCATAACAACTTACTCAGGTTTCCTCCGACGATTTCATACTCATGGAGATAACCGGTTTGTTCTTCGATGATGTACAGGAATCCATTGCGTAGCATCCGCACACCCAAAGGTCGTGATTGCAGACGAAAGGGCATTGCCAGTTCACTGCTCGGGTCAAGGTATTCGACCAGACCATAACGCAAGGGAACCAGTTGCAGTTTCAGCTTCATGAGTGGGCATGCAGCCGTTGCTGCTCGGCTGTCGGTGAAGCTCCGTGCGCCCGCAGCTTCATTGGCTTGACTTTGACGGGGTGGTTGCTGTGCTGTCATGCGGGATTCCTTTCCAGCAGGGCCATTCTCGATTCTGCAAGGTTGGCGGCTTGTTCAATGCGTTGTGAGGGTGATTGCTGGCTGGGTTTGGTCACAAGCGCGGCAATGTCAGGATGGTGATCCAGAGCGTCTTGCCCCAGGAAGCCAAAGACATTGGCATACAGTGCAATATCGCGCTCGCTGGTAAAGCCGGCTTGGTAGGCCCGGTTTGCCAGGTCGTACATTGATTTCCATTGTTGCGCATCAGGTATTGCCGATAGAAAGTCAGGAAAGTGTTTGTGCATATGGCTTTTCAGCCAGCTCACTGTCTGCCGGAAATCAACTTCGCCCAATGCGTCCAGCTCAGACTCACTTAACCGATATGGTATTTTGCTTAACGCTGCTTCTTCACCCGGTCTCTGATGGAAGTGCCAAGCTTGATTAATTGCATCATGCACATGGAGTTGCTCAATGGGCCCAAACAACGCGGCATTTTTATTCTCGTTGGCGAGTCCGAACAAAGCATGCGCTACGGCAGGGTCGGCCAGGCGCAGCAACATGGCTTTGCCCAGAGGATGCTCGACGCTGATCAACTTGCGAAGGTGATCGGTTATTTCGTGGCTTTGTTTTGAACTGAATATCAGGTATCCCCATTCTTCCGCCTGGTGCGCGAGAAACTCAGCAAGAACAGGATCACTCGCGTTTTTCAGCTTGATCAGGTGGGGTGATACATCGCTCAACTCGGCCCAGGGTGTTTGCAGATAAAGGACTTCGATCTCGGGTGAGTCGGACCATTCGTAGAGTTTTCTTGGCAGAGCCTCAACACTGATTCCATCAAGAAGAAGAAAGCAGTTCATATGCCATGGCAGGCTGTGCAGCGCTAAATCGTCAGGCATCGGTAGCACCTTCATTTTCAGCCTCACATATGGTGCATAGAGGTTTCTTCTGCATAAGTGCCTGTCTCTGATTTACAACCAACAGGTTGCCCGCCTCATCACTATCAGCCGCCAACACATCCCCCGGCAGCGCCGGCCTGGCCCCTGCCCCTCTGCCAGGCGAGCCACCCGAATTGATCTTGATATTGGGTCCGCTGAGGGTTACGCCGCTGGGGTCGAGTTTGAGGAAGGAACCGCCGCCCTTGGCGGTGAGTTCCATGCCTGCGTCGATAACAACCTTGTGGCCGGCGTAGTAGTGAATTTCGTTGCCCGACTCAATGAACTGGCCGGTACCCAGTTTGACGTGCTGACTGGTGCCCACCGTCAGATGGTCATTGGCCTTGATCTCGGTTTTGCGCTCGGCGTGGGTAGTGTGGTGTTCCTCGGCCATGAATTCCGAGTAGCTGTTGGCCTCCACCCGGTCATGGCGTTCGTTGCCGACGCGGATGGTCTGGTCGTGCTCGATGTTCTCGTCCCAGTCGCGCTGGGCGTGCAGGTAGATCTGTTCTTCGCCTTGCTTGTCTTCAATCCGCAGTTCGTTGTAGCCACCGCCACCACCGGGGGCGCTGCTCAGTGTCTTGAACACGCTGCGGGTTTTGTGTGCCGGTAGCTCGTAAGGGGTGGGGTGGCCCTTGTGGTACAGGCAGCCGGTAACCAGCGGTTGATCCGGGTCGCCTTCGAGGAAGGTGATCAGCACTTCCATGCCTATTCTTGGAATGGCGATACCGCCGTATTGATTACCGGCCCAGCTGGATGAGACACGCAACCAGCAACTGGTCTGCTCATCGGCCTGACCTTCTCGGTCCCAATGGAATTGCACCTTGATACGGCCGTATTGGTCGCAGTGAATCTCTTCGCCAGCCGGGCCAGTGACCACCGCCGTCTGGCTGCCGAGGACCTTGGATTTGGGGTGGGCCAGTTGTGGTCTGAACGGTACATCCCAGGGGGTGGCGGTGAACTGGTTGCGGTAGCCCTGGGTAAAACCGTCTTCGGCTCTGACGTCGCTGGTGACGGATTCTTCCAGCACCTGGGGCTGTTTGCCCTCGTGGCGGATGCCGGTAATCAGCCACAGGTCGTTCCAGTCGGCTCTGGGGTGGTCGGACAGGGTCAGGAAATGGCCAGTGATCAGGCTGGGCACATCACTCTTGCCTTCAGCCAGGCGGTAGTCACTGCGGTGCCGCTCTAGTGTGCGCTTGGCCAGCTGTTTGCCGCGGGCGCGTTCTGTAAACAGGCCGGGGTAGTCGTAGTCTTCCAGGTCCGGCAGTGGCGGTGGCGGCTCTTCCCCCTCAATCGGCTGTTCGGCCTGGTGGGCGGCCTCCATCAGCAGATGGGGCTTTTCAAAGTCGTAGTCGCGGCGAGTCACGCGGCTGGGCCGGGTCTCCATGCGCAGGGCAAAGCGTTTGATCACCTGCTCATCGGCGACCAGGCCGCTGTCCTGGGTATAGGCGGTGGGTCGGGTCAGGCGTGGGAAGCTGGTCTGGTCATCGCCAAACACCAGCAGATGGTTATCGGTTGTGTGTTCAAAGTGGTAGTGAATACCTTCCTCTTCGCACAATCTCTGGACAAAGTGCAGGTCGGTCTCGTCGTACTGGGTGCAGTAGTCCCGGGGCGCATAGTCGCTGTTCAGCTGAAAGCGATAGGCATCGGACTGCATGCCGTGATCAGCCAAAACCTGAGCAATGATCTCGGGTACGCTCAGGTGCTGGAAAATACGTTGGTTGGTGCGCAGGCCCAGGTAGAACAGGTGCGGCACCAGACGCAGGTGATAACGGGTCAGGCGCTTGCCGGCATCGCCCTGGGCGACGTGGTGAATCAGGCCGTGGATGCCCTTGTCCTGCCCGGCAAAGCTGAGAAAGGCCGGTTGCTGCAACAGGGTTTCGATATCCAGATCCGGGCGTTCGCTGACCAGGACCAGCTCGAAGCGGTAAGGCTGGCTGATCTGCTCGACGCCGTCGAAGGACAGGACCTTGAAGTCGTGGCTGATGCCGGGGATAGCGAGGGTGAAGTCGGCCTGATTGGCTGGGGCGAACATCCAATGTTCCTTATCGTCCAAGAGGGACCGGATTGTCGCAGATTTTGCTGACGGGGAAGTGTGAATCCGTAGACAAAAATGAACAGGCACTTGGCCATTCGTCGAACAATAAAATAGCTATTAAATTCAAAGGGCTAAGTGCGCAAGAAGTTGCGCACTTGATATGTTCATACGACACGAAAAAAAGGGCTGAAAGCAAAAAGCTACAAGCCAAGCGCGCGGGAGCAAAATCTTGCGGCCGCTAAGGCCCAAAGAGTTAGCTTGAAGGTAGACTCAAACAGTCATACCCATGCTTATGGCTTATGGCTTGCCACTTGTAGCTTGTGGCTTGCCGCTGACAGGCTGAGAACTTCGCGCTCAGCCTGTCCCCCCCACCGTAATCTGATCAATCTTCAAGGTCGGCTGACCGACGCCTACCGGCACTGACTGTCCGTCCTTGCCGCAGGTGCCTACGCCGCTGTCGAGCTGCAGATCGTGGCCGACCATGGAGACGCGGTTCATAACCTCCGGACCGTTGCCGATCAGGGTTGCGCCTTTGACCGGGGCGGTGATCTTGCCGTCTTCGATCAGGTAGGCCTCGCTGGTGGAGAACACGAACTTGCCACTGGTGATGTCCACCTGACCGCCACCCAGGTTGGCACAGTAGATGCCTTTCTTGACCGAGCGGATAATCTCTTCAGGATCACTTTCCCCGGCCAGCATGTAGGTATTGGTCATACGTGGCATGGGTAGATGGGCATAGGACTCGCGCCGGCCATTACCCGTGGCCGGCACGCCCATCAGGCGGGCGTTGTGCTTGTCCTGCATGTAGCCACGCAAAATGCCGTTTTCGATCAGGGTGGTGCAGTGGGTCTGCTGACCTTCATCGTCCATGCTCAGTGAGCCACGGCGCCCCGGCAGGGTGCCGTCATCGACGATGGTACAGAGTGGTGATGCCACCTGCTCGCCGATCCGTCCACTATAGGCCGAGCTGCCCTTACGGTTGAAATCGCCCTCCAGGCCATGGCCGACTGCCTCATGCAGTAGCACACCGGACCAACCCGGGCCCATGACCACCGGCATGCTGCCAGCGGGCGCCGCCACTGCTTCAAGGTTGACGGTGGCCTGGCGCACGGCCTCGCGAGCATAGCCCATGGCGCGCTCTTCAGCCTCGAAGAACAGGTAATCGGTACGACCGCCACCGCCAAAGCTGCCGCGCTCACGACGACCGTTATGCTCGATGATCACGCTGACATTCAGACGCACCAGCGGGCGAATATCCCCCGCCCAGGTACCGTCACTGGCGGCGACCAGGATAGTGTCATGCACGCCTCCCAGGTTGACGCTGACCTGGGTGATGCGCGGATCCAGGCTGCGGGTGTAGGCATCCAGACGCTTCAGAAAAGCAACCTTGTGTTCCTGTGGCATGACCTCCAGCGGGTTCTCCGCGCGGTACAGGGCTGGCGCCGCGCCGCGCTCCCAGGCCTGCACGCTGCCGGCCTGACCGGCGCGGGCAATCGAACGCGCGGCGCCGGCCGCCTGCGTCAGGGCGGGCAGACGAATATCGTTGCTGTAGGCAAAACCGGTCTTCTCGCCGGACAGGGCACGCACACCCACGCCCTGATCGACATTGAAGCTGCCCTCTTTGACTATGCCGTCTTCCAGCGACCAGCTTTCACTGATCTGATGCTGAAAATACAGGTCGGCGGCATCCACGCCCGGGGTCGACATCAGTTGGCCGAGAATACTGGCGATGCTGTCGGGGCTCAGTTCAGCCGGCAGCAACAGCTGGTCTTCTACGTGAGCAAGTGCGTGGGTCATGATTCATTACTCCTGGCAGCCGGGACAAGGGTGTCGGCCGGCGCAAAACGGCGGTGCTGGGCAACCGGCATGGCGCGGCGCACAGACTGGATTTTCTCGGCGTTGATCACGCCACTGACGACGCCTGCTCCGATCGGCAGGCAGGCCTGAACATCACCCCAGGGGTCGATCAGGCAGCTATGCCCAAAGGTCTCACGGCCATTGGCATGCTGCCCACCCTGATTGGCCGCCAGTATGTAACACTGGGTTTCGATGGCCCGGGCACGCAGCAATACCTCCCAGTGCGCCGCGCCGGTCACCGCAGTAAAGGCCGACGGCACCACAATCAGATCAGCGCCAGCCCGACTCAGGGCCAGAAAAAGCTCGGCAAAGCGCAGATCATAGCAGATGGTCAGCCCGACACGGCCTACCGGTGTTTCGATGCACACCACTTCGTTGCCAAAGTCATAATCCTTGGACTCACGGTAGCTGCGCTGATTGTCTGCAACCTCCACATCAAACAGGTGCAGCTTGTCGTAACGTGCTACTTCAACACCCTGATCATCCAGCACCAGACAACTGGCCATGGCCTTGCCGCCAGCCTTGCGCGGTAAGGGAATGCTGCCGCCAATCAGCCAGATACCCTGCTGGCGCGCCTGCTCAGCAAGAAACCGTCGGATCGGGCCCTGCTTGCTGAACTCAGCCGCTGCCACCGGTTGCATCTGTGGCGGACCAAACAGGGCAAAACATTCCGGCAACAGCACCAACCGAGCGCCTGCTGCTGCAGCCTGAGCAATCAAGTCCGCAGCCTGATGCAGATTGCTCTGGATATCCGGCCCGCTGATCATCTGAATCGCTGCCACCTGCTGCATCTCAGTTCTCCTCCAGCGCGGCCTTGCTGTCAAAGGCGCGATCAAATTCGATATTGGGCTGCTGCCAGTCACCACTGATCTTGTATTTGACCGAGGCAAATCGGGCGACCCGGTCACCGAGAATCTTGTCGGCGATAAATAGAGCGCCGCCAATGTAGGGCGCACCGGCGATAATCGCCGCCAGCGGCAGGTTGTTGGTCACCGGCAGGGTCACCAGCATGCCCATATCCACCTGATTGGTCGGCAGATTCAGACTCCCTTCCAGCTGTAGTTTGGCACCAGGACCGTCCATCACCAGCGGATTCTGGGTCTGCATCACACCCTCGGTGAAGCGCAGGCTACCGGCCAGACTGTCATAGGCGGTACCACGACCGAACAGATCACTGAAATCCAGACGCAGGCGACGGGTCAGCGCGTTGAAATTCAGCAGACCAAAGACCCGCAGGGCATCGGCAGAACCTTCGCCGCTTTGCAGCGCGCCGTCACTGGCAACCAGTTGAAGCTCACCGGAGCTGCGGCTCAGTGCAAAGAACGCCGGTGAACCTGGCCATTGCAGGTTCACATCGGTATTGAAGCGACTGCTGGTCAAGGTTGGCGCAAAGCCCCAGGCCTTGAGCACATCACCAATGTCAGCGGTCTGTACCTGGCCGCTGAAACGACTGCCCCGCTCCAGACTGGCCCAAGTCAGGTCCCCGCTCAGTTGCAGGCCGCGCAGGTCGGCTTGCAACGCCTCGGCACGCAGACCCTCCGCGTCGGTCCTGAGATTGAAGCTGACGGCGCCAACCGGCTCTGTCCCCCAGTACAGCTGATCGATATTGACATCGGCTGACGGCAGGGTTTCCGGACGCACCTGACGCAATGGGTCCTCAGGCAAGAGGGGCTCGATGACTGCCTCCTCCGCCACCGGCTGTTCTGGCTTGTTCAGATGCAGGCGCTGCAGATTGACCGTCATGCTGGCGCCCACGGCATCGGGCAGAACCACCTGACCGCGAATTCTGCTCTGATCCAGATCGAGCAACCAGCCCTGATCGGTACGAATGGCGCTCAGTCCGAGGTCATCCAGCTCCTGACCCAGACCACTGAAACGTGCTGCCCGCACATCCAGACTGTGCAGCCATTGCCCGGTAGGCGGCGCAGTGGGCGCGGCGGAATCACTTGCCGAGCGGCCTGGCAATGCGCGCAGCAAGGCCTGCCAGGTTGGCAGGTCGAAATGTTCAAATTGAGCCTGGACGGTCAGCCCCTCGACCTCGGTTACTTGTGGCGCGCCGCTGGCCAACCGGATATCCCCCTGCCATTGGGCTGCCGATTGCGTGATCTGGCCACGCAGATCCGGGCCGAGATTGAAACGCCAGTTCCGCCGATCACCCTGCTGGGTCAGCATCAAACGGCTCGGCCAGCGGCTGCCCGCGGCTTTGGCCAGGCGACCCGGCAAGGCCAGGCTGACACCCTGCAACTCACTGCTGACCTGCAAGCGCATTTCACCGGGCAGAAGCTGGAGATCCGATTGCCAGACCAGATCCCCCTGAAGCAGTCCGTCTGGCCAGGCCGACAGCAATGACCAATTGCGCAGACTGCTGACCGGGTGCACCCCTTCCAGGCGAATGCCCTGAGCGCCCTGCTGTTGCGCAGCGCTGGCGGTCACCGGTTGGCCGAGAAAGCGCATGCTGACCTGCTCGGCACTCAGGCCCGACGCCAGATCAAAGGCAAAGCGCCCCTGGATGGCCTCCAGCGGGCTCTGCAACTGCGGAATGTCCAGTCGGGATACATCCGCCTGCCAATCAACTCGCACGTCCGGGCGGGAACCGGCCTGCAAGGGCAGGATGATCGCCAGATCGCCTTGCAGCACACCTTGCCCGCGCCAGCCTGCCAGACTGTTCCTCGAGGCCTGCGCCAGGGACGTCTCCTGCAACAGGGTCAGCGCATTCTCCAGGCTACCGTCAAAGGCAGTCTGCACATGCAGGCGTGAGGGCCGTTCGGGGTCAGGCCGTTCGGTATGAATCTGCACCGTACCCAGGCGGGTATCGAGCATCTGCGCGCTGGCATCCTTGATACTCAGCACTCCACTGTTCAGGTACAGACGCGCCTCCACCTGCTCGATGCGCGGCCATCCTGGCTGCACGTTCAGGCTACCCTGCTGCACCTGCACATAGAGATCGATCTGGCGCTCTTCGGGCGTTGCCCCCTTGAGCAAGGAGCCCTCGTACTTGAATACCGCCAGCGGTACCTGACCCTGTACTTCTGCGTCCGCCAGCCAGTCACTCAGCCGGGCCGGAAAGGCCGGCGCCAAGGTCGGCAAATAAGGGTGGTAGATATCAGCTCGGGTGTCCTGCAGGGACACCTGCAATGACATGGTCGGGACCGCCTCTGGTCCGGGCAGATGCAGATTCAAACGCGCGGCGATCTGACCTTCCACGCCATTGATGCGCATGCCGGGGGCGCTCAGCTGCAAGCCTGCTTCGTGCGACCATTGCCAGAACAACGCACCCTGCACGGCATCATAGCGCCAGGGATCGGGAAACAGATTAGGTAAATGCATACCCCAGTCAGCACTGTTGAGGCGAACGTCTCCAGTCGCAGGCGTGCCCGCTAAACTGCCGCTGATGCCACTGAATCCCGGCACGCCCTTATAAGGCTGGATACCCACATTGTCGAGTCGCGCCTGCAGGGAGAATGCATCCAGGTCCTGCAATTGGCTGCCCGCTTGCAGGTGTACATGGTGCAAATAACCCTGCGGTGCCAGTGTGGCAATAGCCTCACGTACTTGTTCATTGCTCACGCTGGCATGCAACACGTCCGCCAACGGTGCCAGCGGCAGTTTGTCCAGGCGCAGATCCCAATCACCCTCCGTGCCCTCACGGGATAACAACAACCGGGTCTGCGGCCACAGGTGCTCATCAAGTCGCAGGGTCAGACCTTCAACCTGCAGCTGCCTGGCCGGCCAGTTCAAGCTGACATTGGCCAGCAGATCACGGATCTCAGGCAGTGGCTCTACCAGCGTCATCTGCACGTGCGGAGCAATCAGCTGGGCTTGCAGGTGCTGTAACTGTTGCGCATCCCAACGCCCCCAGAAGCGACCTCCAGCGATCACCTGGTCTATATGCGCACGCGCCAGCCAGGCTACTGGCAGGCGCTCAGCCCAATCCAGCGCCGGCAGCTCAAGATAGAAGTCCAGCCCCAGTGACTCCCAGTCACCCGGGGCGCCACTGTTCTGGACCTGCCAACTGATCAGTTGGCCATCGGGCAGACGAACGCGGCCATCCAGGCGCTGGCTATTGGCGCGATTGAGCAGAGTCAACTCACCCTCTTCGAATTGCCACTCGGGCTGCTCAAAGGGACTGATCTTGATGCGGGTATCGAGCAAGGTGATACGGCGCTGATCAAACAGTACCTGCAGCGCGGCATCTCGCCCCTGGCTGCCTGCTTGACGATCACCCAGGCCATAGAGCTGCCAATGACCCTGCTCGTCCTCCACTAGCTCAAGGGTCAGACCGTCGATTTGCAAGGCATCCATGACCAGCCGCTGCTGCCACAGGCTGGCAAAGACATCGATGCGCGCCACCACCGAGTCCAGGGCAAAGAGCACCGGGCTGTTGCTGTCCGCATCGGCGTGCACCTGCAGACCGCGCAAAGCCAGTACCGGTTGCGAGCCCTGCATCTCACCGCTCAGGCCCTCGAGCAGTATGGCCCGACCACTCAGCTCCTCAGCCCAACTCACCAACTCTGATCGGTATTCGGCAACAGCCGGAACAAACTGCCGGCCCAGACTGACATAGGCCGCCGCCAGCAGCAGCCAGATCACCAGCAGGATGATCAGGCTGTCGAGGAGTCGCTTGAGCTGCCGTTGCCAGTTCATGGATCAGGCCGCCATCACATCAGCACCACATCGTACTGTTCCTGGGTGTAGACCGTCTCAACCTGAAAGCGGATCGGCCGCCCGATAAAGAGTTCGAGATCGGCCACATGCCCAGACTCCTCATCCAACAGCCGGTCAATCACCTTTTGCGAGGCCAGCACCATATAGGCGCCCGCCTGATAAGCGCGGGCCTCGCGAAGAATTTCCCGGAAAATTTCATAGCAGACGCTTTCGGGAGTCTTCTGTATGCCGCGACCCGTGCAGCACGGGCAAGGTTCGCAGAGAATCTGTTCGAGGCTTTCACGGGTACGCTTGCGGGTCATCTGCACCAGGCCCAGCTCGGTAATACCAATGATATTGGTCTTGGCATGGTCACGTTCCAGCTGCTTTTCCAGGGTGCGCAGCACCTGACGCTGGTGTTCCTCATCTTCCATATCGATGAAATCGATAATGATGATACCGCCGAGGTTGCGCAGACGCAGTTGCCGGGCAATCGCGGTAGCCGCCTCGAGGTTGGTCTTGAAGATGGTTTCTTCCAGATTGCGGTGACCGACAAACGCGCCGGTATTGACGTCGATGGTGGTCATCGCCTCGGTCTGGTCAATCACCAGGTGCCCACCGGACTTGAGCATGACGCGCCGCTCCATGGCCTTCTGGATTTCATCCTCGACGCCATACAGATCAAAGATCGGCCGCTCACCGGGATAATGCTCCAGATAGCCCTGCACCGCGGGCATCAACTCCTCAACGAACAACTCGATTTTCTGAAAGGTTTCCCGGGAGTCAACGCGGATTTTTTCCGTGCGCGGACTGACCAGGTCGCGCAGCGTGCGCAGCGCCAGGGACAGGTCTTCATAAATGACCGAAGGTGATGCCGCGCTTTGGGTCTGCTGTGATATTTGCAGCCACAGCCGGCGCACGTAGCGGATATCGGCGAGAATATCCTCTTCCCTGGCAGCATCAGCCGCGGTGCGCAGAATAAAACCACCTGCTTCATCAATGCCCTCGGAGGCGATACAGTCGGCCACCAGTTGTTTCAACCGTTCGCGCTCGCTCTCTTCCTCGATTTTCAGCGAGATGCCCACATGCGGGGTACGCGGCATATAGACCAGAAAACGTGAGGGAATCGACAGGTGGGTGGTCAACCGGGCGCCCTTGGTACCTATCGGGTCCTTGGTCACCTGAACCACCAGCGCCTGGCCTTCGTGCAGCAGCGCAGTAATCGGTTCCACCGCGGCGCCCTCGCGCTCGGAGACCTCTGAGGCATGAATAAACGCCGCCCGCTCCAGACCGATATCAACAAAAGCCGCCTGCATACCGGGCAATACCCGAACAACCTTGCCCTTGTAGATGTTACCGACAATGCCGCGGCGCAGCGTGCGCTCAATGTGCACTTCCTGCAGCACACCGTTTTCCACCAGCGCAACGCGGGTTTCCATCGGTGTGATGTTGATCAGAATCTCTTCGCTCATGGGCTCTCCAACGCATTATGGCAGCAGGCACTCGCAAGCGACCTGTTTCTGCTCATCAGAATACCGGAAATCCACATCCCATTCAGGGCTGTTGCCAGCAGGCGACGCCAAAGCTGCGCAGTAGCGCAGCCGTTTCCAGCAAGGGTAGCCCGACCACGGCACTGTAACTGCCTTCGATGTGTTCGACGAATACCGCGCCCAACCCTTGAATACCGTAGCTCCCGGCCTTGTCCTGGGGCTCGCCGGTTAGCCAGTAAGCGTGGATTTCACTGTCAGCCAATACCCTGAAACGCACACCTGTACGCACCGACTGATTGACCAGTCGCGTCTGATCGGCGACCGCAATCACACTGAGGACCTCATGGGTTCTTCCTGACAGGGCACGAAGCATGGCAAAAGCCTCGTCGGCATCGGCCGGCTTACCGAGAATCCGGCCACCGAGAATCACCGCCGTATCCGCTGCCAGGACCACAGCCCCAGCGGGAACGCGCGCAAGGCCCGCCTCAGCCTTGGCCCGGGCAACCCGCGCAACATAGTTATCTGGCGACTCACCAGGCAGCACCCGCTCATCCACATCGCAGGCAAATTGATGGTGCGGCACACCGATCTGGCTCAGCAATTCACTGCGCCGCGGTGAGGCCGAGGCCAGATACAGATCGGGCGCGATCATCAAAGCAGGTGGAAGCGGCGTCTGACGACCCGCAATACGGAAAACAGCCAGGGCCAGAGCAGTGCACTGACAACCACAGGCAACAGAAACAGCAGGGTCGGAGGACGATTGCCCGCCAGGCTGTTGAGCCACAACAGCAACATCTGGGCAATTCCCAGTACCGGCAACATGACCATGCTCTGTTGCCAGATCGGAAAGCGCCGGATGCGTTGATGCAGCAACAACACCATCCAGGCGACCAGGGTCATTACCAGGGCGTGCTGGCCGAGCAACTGCCCATAGAGCACGTCGGAGGCCAGGCCGGCCATCCAGGCCGTCAGCAAGCCAACCCGGTGCGGCATGGCCATAACCCAATAGGCCAGCACCATGGCCAGCCACATTGGCCGCGCCTGATCGATGGGTGATGGCATGGGCATAACACTGAGCAGCAGCGCAACCAGTATCGTCAAACCGATTATCAGACTAGTTCGCATCGGTTTGCTCCCCGTCCGTTACCGGTGCGACCGGCTGCTCGCCCGCCGCCTCAGGTGTGGTGTCGGTGTCAGCCTCGGCAGCGGAGACGTCCAGCTCGACCGCCGGCAGCTCGTTGCCATAACCGGAGGCGACACTGAACACCAGCAGCATGTATCGACTGCGGTTGACCTGGGCGGTCGGAGCCACGCGCACATCTGCAAAGGGCTGCGCCGGATCCTGGGTGATAGAAGTAACGCGGCCTACCGGGTAGCCAGCCGGAAAGCGCTGACCCAGTCCCGAGCTGACCAAAATGTCATCGACACGGATATCGGCGGTATCGCCAACAAAACGCAGCTCCAACCATTCGTTATTACCGGTGCCGGCAGCGATCGCGCGCAGACCATTGCGGTTGACCTGCACTGGCAGGCTATGGGAGGCATCCGTGATCAATAGCACGCGGGCGGTGTAGGGCATGACTTCAACTACCTGACCCATCAAGCCGGTGGCATCCAGCAGCGGTTGACCAAGGAAGACACCATCCCGCTCACCCTTGTTGATCAGGATGCGCTGGGTAAAGGGGTTGGGGTCTACACCCACCAGCTCGGCCACCAGTACCCGCTCATCGACCAGCGATGAAGAATTCAGCAGTTCGCGCAGACGCACATTCTGCTCTGTCAGCGCGGCCAGCTTCTGCAACTTGCTTTGTATCAGCAGGGACTCGGCACGCAGGCGCTCGTTCTCCGCCATCAGGTCAGCGCGACTGGTCAGCAGTTGATAGGTGTTATCCCAGGCTCGGGTCGGCAGGTCGGCAATATAGTAGAGCGGCGTAAGGACCAGATTCAGGTTCGAGCGCAGCGGTTGCAGGGTAGTAAAGCGCGCATCCACCACCATCAGCGCAATGGACAGCACCGACAGGACCAGAACACGAAAGCCCAGCGACGGGCCCTTGATGAAAAGCGGTTTGATGGTGTTGTCCTCGCAACTCAGGATAGCCTGCAGTCAAGGGCTGGATCGCTGGCAACCGAACATCTGAATGGCTGCCGCGCTGGATCCGACCCGATTGCACATCACTCAGTAGAGAGCAGATCCATGGTATGCATGTCCATCATTTCCAGCGCCTTGCCACCACCACGGGCAACACAGGTCAGCGGCTCTTCGGCAACGATCACCGGCAGGCCCGTCTCCTGGGTCAGCAACTTGTCCAGATCACGCAACAGGGCGCCGCCACCAGTCAGAATCAGGCCGCGCTCGGCAATGTCGGATGCCAGCTCCGGCGGCGACTGTTCCAGGGCACTCTTGACGGCCTGAACTATGGTCGCCAGGGATTCCTGCAGGGCCTCAAGCACCTCGTTGGAGTTCAGCGTAAAGGCGCGTGGCACCCCCTCGGCGAGGTTACGGCCACGGACATCGACTTCCAGCACTTCACCGCCAGGAAAGGCGACGCCGATTTCCTGCTTGATGCGCTCAGCCGTGGACTCACCGATCAGACTGCCGTAGTTGCGGCGTACATAAGTCACGATGGCCTCATCAAAACGATCGCCGCCGACCCGGACCGATTCGGCATAGACCACACCGTTAAGCGAGATCAGCGCGATTTCAGTGGTACCGCCACCAATATCTACTACCATGGAGCCGCGAGCCTCTTCAACCGGCAAGCCGGCACCGATAGCGGCAGCCATGGGCTCTTCAATCAGAAAAACCTCACGGGCACCGGCACCCAGAGCCGACTCGCGGATGGCACGACGCTCAACCTGGGTTGACTTGCATGGCACACAAATCAACACCCGGGGGCTAGGCTGGATAAAGCTGTTTTCATGGACCTTGTTGATGAAATACTGCAGCATCTTTTCACAAACACTGAAGTCGGCAATAACGCCGTCCTTCATCGGACGAATGGCTTGAATGTTGCCTGGGGTGCGGCCCAGCATGCGCTTGGCCTCGGTGCCGACAGCCACCACGCTCTTCTGGTTGCCGTGGGTACGAATGGCGACAACGGAGGGTTCATTCAGAACTATGCCGCGGTCGCGGACATATATAAGCGTGTTGGCTGTGCCCAGGTCGATGGAAAGATCACTGGAAAACATGCCACGAATTTTTTTGAACATGCGATGAGTACACCCTGGTACGCGTGGGTTAATCGTAAAAGAAACACTGATAAACTACCTGACAGGAGCAACACACTGAGAGCAGGTAACTGATCGGTACTTCCGGAAGTGTCGCAACTCTAACAATGGCGGGGTTTTTGGGCAAGGCACGACTATGGTAAATTCGCGCCTTTGTGTCGATAACCTCGACAATATCACCCCACGTTAAGGGCAAGTGGTCGTTTGACCACTGTTCAGTCCTAACCCGACGGAGAACGGCACATGGCTTTAGACCGCACCGAGGTGGAAAAGATCGCCCATTTGGCAAGAATAGCCCTGGATGAACAGGATATTCCCGCCACTACGGCAAAACTGTCCGGCATCCTCGAATTGATCGACAAGATGCAGGCCGTCGACACCGCGGGCATCGAGCCCCTGGCTCACCCGCTGGAAACCACCCAGCGCCTGCGCAACGATCAGGTAACCGAACAGAATCAGCGCGATGCCTACCAGGCCATTGCCCCCGCGACCGAGGCCGGCCTGTACCTGGTCCCCAAGGTTATCGAGTAAGCCCGCCGCGCTATCAAACGAGAACTGCCCCATGCATGAGAAAACACTGGCCGAGCTGTCACAGGCTCTGCACAGCAAAACCCTTTCCAGTGTCGAGCTGACACAACATTACCTTGACCGGATAGAGCAGCACGATGCCTTGCTCAACAGCTTCATAACCGTCACGCCGGAGCTGGCGCTGGCCCAGGCTGCGGCCGCTGACCGTCGGCTGGCCGATGGCAGCGCGACGGCCCTGACCGGCATCCCGATTGCGCACAAGGATCTGTTCTGCACCAGCGGCGTACGCACCAGCTGCGGCTCGAAGATGCTGGACAATTTCATTGCGCCCTACGAGTCGAGTGTCACCGCGCGCTTTCTCGACGCCGGCAGCGTGATGCTGGGCAAGACCAACATGGATGAGTTCGCCATGGGCTCCTCCAATGAGTCGAGCTTCTACGGTGCGGTACGCAACCCATGGAATACCGAGCACGTGCCGGGCGGTTCCTCCGGCGGATCTGCCGCTGCCGTAGCGGCACGTCTGTGCGCCGCTGCCACCGGCACCGATACCGGCGGCTCAATCCGCCAGCCAGCCGGTTTTACTGCGCTGACCGGCCTGAAACCGACCTACGGCCGGGTCTCACGCTGGGGCATGATCGCCTATGCGTCCAGCCTTGATCAGGGCGGCCCGATGGCGCGCAACGCCGAAGACTGCGCGCTCATGCTGCAGGTCATGGCCGGCTTCGACCAGCGCGACTCAACCAGCGTCGACCAGCCGATTCCCGACTATTCAGCCAGTCTCAACGACTCGATCAAGGGCCTGCGCATCGGCCTGCCGAAGGAGTACTTTGCCGCCGGTCTGGACACGGCCACCGCTGATGCCATCGCGGCGGCAGTAAAACAACTGCAGGCCCTGGGTGCCGAAATTCATGAGATCAGCCTGCCGAATGCCGAACTGGCGATCCCCGCCTATTACGTGATCGCTCCGGCCGAGGCCTCATCCAACCTGTCACGCTTTGATGGCGTTCGTTTTGGCTATCGCTGTGACAGCCCGGCCGATCTGACCGACCTGTACAAGCGCTCTCGCGCCGAAGGCTTTGGTGCCGAAGTCAAACGTCGGATCATGGTCGGTGCCTATGCCCTGTCAGCCGGCTACTACGATGCCTATTACCTGCAGGCACAGAAAATCCGCCGCCTGATCAAGAACGATTTCATGGCCGCCTACCAGCAGGTTGATGTGATTCTCTGCCCGACCTCGCCGACCCCGGCGTTCCGGATTGGTGAAAAGATCGACGATCCGGTCAGCCTGTACCTGACCGACATCTACACCATCACCGCTAACCTCGCCGGCGTACCGGGCATTGCCCTGCCAGCCGGTTTTGCCAACGACCTGCCCATCGGCATGCAACTGCTCGGTCCGTACTTCAGCGAAGCCCGCCTGCTGAACATTGCGCACCAGTTCCAGCAGGTCAGCGACTGGCACACCCGCACGCCAAGCGGCTTCTGAGAGGACTGAGGACAGACTATGCAATGGGAAATCGTAATCGGGCTGGAAATACATGCCCAGCTCACCACCGCCTCAAAGATCTTCTCCGGCAGCGCCACGACCTTTGGTGCCGAGCCCAACACCCAGGCCAGCCTGATTGATCTGGGTATGCCCGGCACCCTGCCGGTACTGAATGCCCAGGCAGTGAAGAACGCGGTCAAATTCGGTCTGGCTATCGATGCCGAGATCGGCATGAACAACGTCTTTGCACGCAAGAACTACTTCTATCCGGATCTACCCAAGGGCTACCAGATCAGCCAGATGGAGCTGCCGATTGTCGGCAAGGGTTTTCTTGATATCACCCTGGAGGACGGCACGGTCAAGCGCGTTGGCGTGACCCGCGCGCATCTTGAAGAGGATGCGGGAAAAAGCCTGCATGAAGATTTTCACGGCATGAGTGGTATCGACTTGAATCGCGCCGGCACACCCCTGCTGGAAATCGTCTCCGAACCGGACATGCGCAGTGCCAAGGAGGCCGTGGCCTACGCCAAGACCATCCACTCGCTGGTGCGTTATCTGGGCATCTGCGATGGCAACATGGCAGAAGGTTCGCTGCGCTGTGATTGCAACGTGTCGATCCGCCCCAAGGGCCAGATCGAGTTCGGCACCCGCTGTGAGATCAAGAACGTCAACTCGTTCCGGTTTATCGAAAAAGCCATCAATACCGAAGTCCAGCGCCAGATCGAACTGATCGAAGATGGCGGCAAGGTGATCCAGGAAACTCGCCTGTACGATCCAAACAAGGACGAGACGCGCTCCATGCGCAGCAAGGAAGAAGCCAACGACTACCGCTACTTCCCCGATCCCGATCTGTTGCCGGTAGTGATTGAGCCGGCCTTTATCGACTCGGTACGAGCGGAACTGCCAGAACTGCCACAGCAAAAGCGCGCGCGCTTTGAAGCCGAGTTCGGCCTGTCTGCCTATGACGCCAGCGTATTGTCCGCCCAGCGCGAAATGGCTGATTACTTCGAAGCTGTGCAAAATGCCTGTGGTGATGCCAAGCTTGCCGCCAACTGGGTGATGGGCGAGCTGTCCAGTCTACTGAACAAGTCGGACCTGGATATCGAGCAGTCGCCGGTCAGTGCCAGCCAACTGGGTGGCATGATCGCACGGATCAAGGACAACACCATCTCCGGCAAGATCGCCAAGATGGTCTTCGAAGCACTGGCCGCAGGTGAAGGCGACAGTGCCGATGCCATCATCGAAGCCAAGGGCCTGAAGCAGGTAACCGATAGCGGCGCCATCGAGGCCATGCTGGATGAGGTGCTGGCGGCCAATGCCGAGCAGGTCGAGCAATACCGTGCCAGCGATGAAAACAAGCGCGGCAAGATGTTCGGCTTCTTTGTTGGTCAGGCGATGAAGGCGTCCAAGGGCAAGGCCAACCCGCAACAGGTCAATCAGTTGCTCAAGCAGAAGCTTGAGGGCTAGGCTGATGATCACCGGCAGGCGCAAGCAACCCGGGCAGCAGGCAGCATGACAATCCGGCTGCCCTGCCTGTTACTGCTGATAGCGGCTGGTAGCCTGCTTGTCCCTGCCAGCGCGTCCAATCCGGAACCGCCTTTTTTTGAAGTGGGCAAGGCATCCTACTATGCCTCCCGGCTGCATGGCCGGGCCACCGCCAGCGGCGAGCGCTATGATCAGACCGCATTGACCGCCGCACACCCGCACTTGCCCTTTGGCACACAGGCCTGTGTCACCAACCTGCACAATGGCCGTCAGGTAGCGGTGCGCATCAACGACCGCGGCCCCTTCACCGGCAACCGCATCATTGACCTGTCCCGTCAGGCTGCGGTGCAGATCGACATGCTGCGCTCCGGCATTGCCCGAGTTGAAGTTCACCTGTGCCCTGCCGAGTCGCAGGACTGAATAACACCTGGCTTTTCAGCAGCGGCTGAACTCCATCCCTTTCGGCCAACTGGTCGGCAAAGCCATGATTGACATCGCGGTGCCCGGCTTCATCGGCCCTGACAACCTGGATTACATCGCGCAGACGCGCCTGCGATCCCAGCGACCAATAGTCGATGGCAATCTGTGGGGCGGGGATGTTCTCGTAACGCCCCTCATCCACACCGGCCAGGTATTCGGTGTAGCTGAAGACCGCCTCCTCTTCGAGATAACCGACTATGCGATGTGCCGTCCGCGAGGAACACAGATACAGGACAAAGAACAAGTTATAGAACAACCCCTGCGCTATCACGATAAGCAGGCGCTCCAGAGCACTGGGCTTGGCGATATGCACAAAGGTCATCAGATGCATGCGCTCGTTTTCCGCCTCATCCAGCAGCGTACGAATCCAGCCGTCGTCATCCTTGAGCCGGCGCAGCGAATGCAAATGCTGTATGGCACCACCGACCATGCCCGGGACCGCTGCCACGGTTTCCAGCACAACAGCGCGATGGCCATAACGTCCGGCAAAGAACACATCGGCAAAAAAACGCATGAACTTGACCGTACCCAGCGCAATGCGGTCTGACAGCGTTACAGGCTGCTGGTGACGGTTCAGGTCAACCTCGGTTGTCGCGTCAATCATAGCAAGCCCTCTATTAAGCCAGTCCAGTACCACCATAGAACCGACAGATCTGGATAACAATCAGACGGAATGTCGCAGTTATAAACAAAATTGCTACAATGCAATTCGATTAGCGCTTAATTAACTCCAATCTTTTGCTGATTCAGGCCCTAATCAGGCCAGAACTCTGACACAGGACAGCACACATGACTGACAACAGGCTGCTGAAGAACTCGACCATCCTACTTCCGGTTTTTGCCCCTGCGGTGATCGTCACACTGCTATTGGTGATCGGCACCATCAGTAATCCAACCCTGGCAGGAGAGGTCTTCAGTGCCACGCTGGCCTACATCACCAAAACCTTTGGCTGGTTCTATATGCTCGCGGTAGCCATCTTTCTGGTGTTTATCGTGCTGGTCGCCTTCAGCAAATGGGGACACATCAAGCTCGGTCCCGATCATTCCGAACCGCAATACAGCTTCCCAGCCTGGTTTGCCATGCTGTTCTCTGCCGGCTACGGTATCGCCCTGCTGTTCTTTGGCGTGGCGGAACCGGTGCTGCATTACGCGGCACCGCCGGCCGGAGCGGCTGAAACCGTGGATGCCGCCAAGCAGGCCATGCAGATTGCGTTTTTCCATTGGGGGTTTCATATCTGGGCCATCTACGGCCTGGTCGGACTGGTACTGGCCTACTTTGCCTTTCGCCATGGTCTGCCGCTCTCGATGCGTTCAGCCCTGTATCCGTTGATCGGCGATCGCATCTACGGTCCTATAGGTCATACCGTGGATGTCTTTGCCATTCTGGGCACCCTGTTTGGTATTGCCACTACTCTGGGGCTGTCGGTCTCACAGATCAATGCCGGCCTGAACTACCTGTGGCCAAGCATACCGGTGGGTGCCACAGTACAAATCATTGCCATTGCCGCAATTACTACACTGGCACTGATCTCGGTTCTGGCCGGGCTCGACAAGGGTGTGAAAAACCTGTCAATCGTGAATATGGTGCTGGCCGTGGCGCTGATGCTCTTCGTCTTCAGCGTCGGGCCGTCCATCTTCATCCTTGAGACCTTTCTGCAAAATACCGGCAGCTATCTGAACAACATTGTCGAACGTACCTTCAACTTGCAGGCTTATACCCGCAGCGATTGGATTGGCAACTGGACCCTGTTCATCTTTGGCTGGACCATTGCCTGGGCGCCCTTTGTCGGTCTGTTTATTGCCAAGATCAGCCGCGGCCGCACCATTCGCCAGTTTGTCGTAGGCGTCATGCTGGTACCGACGATTTTCACTTTTCTGTGGTTCTCCATCTTTGGCGACACCGCACTGCACCTGATCATGAATGAAGGCTATACCGCCTTGATCACCGAGGTGCAAAGTGACACGGCAATTGCGCTGTTCAAACTCTTCGAGCGCCTGCCTCTGACCTCCATTGTGTCCTTTATCACCGTGATCCTGATCATCACCTTCTTCGTCACGTCCTCGGACTCAGGGTCACTGGTCATTGATTCTCTGGCTTCCGGCGGTTCCACGGCCACTCCGGTCTGGCAACGCGCTTTCTGGTGCATTCTTGAAGGGGTGGTAGCCTCTGTACTGCTGGTAGCGGGTGGCCTCGGCGCCTTGCAGACCATGACCATCGCCAGCGCCCTGCCCTTTGCCATCATCATGCTGATCGCCGCCATCGGCATGTGGCGGGCACTGATCATTGAGGGGCATCGTGACCAGAGCCTGCTGCACCACATGCAGGCCAGTCGACATAGCACGGGCAATCCGACGACGACATGGAAAAAACGTCTGACCGGCATCATCAACTTTCCCGACCGTGCATCAGTTGAGCGCTTTATCTCGGGAACCGCACTGGAAGCCATGCAGAGTTTGAAACAGAGCCTGACAGAGCAGGGCTGGCCAACCGAAGTGCAGTACGACAGCGACCACAGCCGCGCCTACATCGAAGTGATCAAGAGCGATCAGCTGGATTTCATCTATGAAGTGCGCCTGCGCGAATATGCCCGTCCAAGCTTTGCCTTTCCGGAAATGAGCCGCTCAGGTTCCAGCGAGGAGCATTATTATCGGGCCGAGGTGTTTCTGCGGCGCGGCGGGCAAACCTATGACGTCTATGGCTACGACCAACAGGAAATGATTGGCGACATCCTCGATCACTTCGAGAAATACCTGCATTTCCTGCATATCAGCCCCGGCCAGTTGCCCTGGAACATGACCGAGCATGACGAGATGCTGCAGGAAGGTATGGGCGAAGCTAAAGCCTGAGATTCAGACCAAAGACGCGAAGAACTGCCAGGCCACGCAGCTATCGGCTCGGCCTGGCAGTCATTGAGACACTTACTGCTGCAGAATCCGCGCGATCTCAGGATCCTTGAATACCCGCGTCAGGGCATCGCTCATAACCTCACTGACCAGACGGGTGTTGGTCTGCTGATTGGGCGCATAACCAAAACGGTGCTGGGCCGAAGCGCCATAACGTCCCTGGTACTGCTGATTCAGAGAGCGCGCTTCGGCAGCGAAAGTGGCGCTGATAGTGGCCTCAGTCACATAGGTCGTGGCCGGTGACTGATAGCGCAGGTCGGCCAGACTCAGCGTCAGTCTGTTGGCATTCGGCGTACCCTCGGGCACCACATCAAAACCCAGCTGACGCAACGCCTGCTCAGTCTGCTGACGCACCAACTGCAAAGCCTGATCATTGATAGTGATGCTGCTGGAATCCGGATAGATGCCACCGCGGGTACCCAGGATTTTTGAGCTACGGGTGTCCTGTACCGTCACTACCACCGGCTGTTGGCGCGCTACCGGATTCAGCGGTACCAAAATTTGAGGTTGAACATTGAGTTGTTGCGGGCTGTGGGCACAACCGACCAGCACCAGTGCAGCGCCAGCAAGTACCCACGTGGCAAGACCTTTGAACATGACACCGTCTCCTAATGATTGAAAAGCGGATGGCCAGCTAGCGCCGACTGAACACCCGTTTGGACTTGCCAAGCATACAGGGGTTCAACCTGCATCGGCAGTTTTGCTTCTGTCACGCCTTTGCAACACGCATAGATCAGACTGACACTCTATTCAAACGGGAGTCGCGCCATGTTTGCTCTGTGGAATCGTCGCCAGCGCCGCCATCGTCACTTCGCCATGCTCGATCAGCAAGGGCGTTGCCGGGCACTCTGGACCCTGAACCACCCCCCCGAACAGGGCACTTGGATTGAAGTCGATGAGGCGGACCTGTCACTGCTGGGCAAACAACTGACCGAGTTGCCACCGGTGCTAAGCCTGTGCGCGGCGAGAACCGCCCCGCAGTCGATCCATCACCAGCGCGCCGCCTGACACAGGAAGGTCTAAAAAACTTTCCGACGACTGCAAGGATGCCGGCGTTTGGACGAAGAGAAGCCAACGCAGAACGTTTTTAAGGGGCTCCCTATTGGGCGCCAGCGGCTTCCATGGCGGCCACATAGTCCTCAGCCTGAGCATGCTCACGCAGCACCTGCAGGAAACTGCGGTCCTGGGCATCCTTGGCATTCAGGTCAAAACCCGCCGCGCTGAACAGTGCCAGGAAGTGTTCAAAATCATGAGCCCGCAGGCCCCGGTAGGCGCGGGTCAGAATATGTTGATCAACCGATTCACCGGCATACGGACGGGCCTCCAGAAAAGCCGCAATCTGCGCCTCTGTCATCGGCTCGCCAATCACCTTCTGCTTGTCTTTACGCATAATCTGTCTGCCCGCTTCGAATTCAAAAAAGTGACGCCATTGTACTCAGCCTGACCCTGGTTCACTAGGGAGGTACCGAAGAACTAACTGAATTGACGCCTCAACGCCCAATCGGATCAGTATGGACATCAGTCCAGACCGTACCGTTACCGTAGAAGCGTGCCTGAACATAGACGGGCTGCGATCCCTCGAGCAAGCGCAACAACAGCTCCAGCTGGCCCGCCGGCATGCTCATTTGCAAGGTCTGGCTGACCGGATCAATGCGCGCCGGTCTGGCTCTGACGCCAGCTTCGGTAAAACTGATGCGGGCCTGACGCACAGGACTGCCATGGATCAGCGACTGACCGGCCAGGCGCATCCAGATACCTGAATCCTGCGAGCCTGGGGAGGTATTAGTACGATATTCGGTGCCCAGGGTCAGGCTGTAGTCCTGTACCTGAAACAGCATCTGATCGGGCTTATCCTGTCGCACCCCATGAAGGTCATCCGGCAAGGCCAGATCGTGCGGCAGAACGACCGGGTTAGCCATAGGTGCACTACAGGCCAGAATCAGGAGTATGCTAAAAAGACCCTTGCTTCTGTACGTCATACTTTCGCCCCAAGGATTGAAAAGTCTGTTGTGGCATCCACCCGCCTTGCTGTCAATTCAGGATTTGCCATGTCGAATTCGTCAGGCCGCTCATTCCCTCTGTTCAGTGCCCTGCGCGCCAGCCTGCAAGATGGCTACAGTCTGAGCAAGGCGCGCGGCGACCTGCTGGCGGGCATCACGGTCGGTATCATTGCCATTCCGCTGGGCATGGCCCTGGCGATTGCCGTCGGGGTTGCACCTCAGCATGGCTTGTATACCGGGATTGTTGCCGGCCTGATCATTGCGCTGACAGGCGGCTCACGTTTCAATATTTCCGGCCCCACCGCCGCCTTTGTGGTCGTTCTACTACCGATCACCCAGCAATATGGCCTTGGCGGACTGCTGCTGGTGACTGTCATGGCCGGTGTCATCCTGTTCTGTCTGGGCCTGGCTCGGCTGGGCAACCTGATCCAGTTTGTCCCCTACCCGGTGGTCATGGGCTTCACCGCCGGTATCGGCATTGTCATTGCCACCCTGCAGATCACCGATTTTCTAGGTTTGCAGGGCGTGGGTCAGCATCAGCATTACCTTGAACAATGGCAGGCCATCAGCGCGGCCCTGCCGAGCATTCAATGGGGTGACAGCCTGGTCGGACTGAGTACGCTGGCGGTCTTGCTATTGTGGCCACTCTTGACCGCCAAGGTGCCGGGGCATCTGGTTGCCCTGCTGCTTGGTAGCCTGCTAGCCGCTCTGTTATTGAACCTCGACATTCCGGTGGCGACCCTGGGTTCGCGCTTCAGTTTCGAGCTGGACGGCGTGATGCATGCCGGCATACCGCCCTTCGCGCCGCAGTGGGTCTTGCCATGGCGTCTGCCCGGTGGCGACGGCCAACCACTCACGGTGAACTTTGCCTTGATCCGCGATCTGCTGCCCCCGGCGCTGGCGGTCGCCATGCTAGGTGCTATCGAATCACTGCTCTGTGCTCTGGTCGCTGACGGTATGGCCAATACCCGACATGACCCGAATGCCGAGCTCATGGGCCAGGGACTGGGCAACATGCTGGTACCGTTCTTTGGCGGCATAACTGCTACCGCCGCCATTGCCCGCACGGCCACCAGTGTTCGCGCCGGTGCCCATACGCCACTGGCCGGCGTGATACATGCGCTGGTGATTCTGCTGGCGGTGGTGCTGCTGGCCGATCTGTTTGCCTATTTGCCCATGGCCTCACTGGCGGCCATGTTGCTGGTGGTGGCCTGGAACATGAGCGAGGCGCCGCATATCGCGCATATGCTGCGTATCGGACCCCGTCAGGATATCTGGGTATTGCTGATCTGCCTGGTACTGACTGTGCTGTTTGACATGGTGCTGGCGGTGGGGGTTGGTTTGCTGCTGGCCTCGGTCCTGTTCATCAAGCGCATGGCCGATCTCAGCCAGGGCAATAGAGTGCCCAGGCAACTGCACAAAGCCCTCGCCGACCTACCCGACAGCGTAGCCCTGTATCAGATCAACGGCCCGCTGTTCTTTGCCGCCGCCGACAAGGCTCTGCATGCCATGAGCACCTACGATGATGGCATACGCTATCTGGCCATCGATATGCAGGCGGTGCCGAGCATGGATATGAGTGCGCTGGTACTGTTCGAGAAAGCCCTGCATGACCTGCAGCGCCGGGGTATTCAGGTCTACCTGATCGGTGTGCGGGCGCAGGTACGGTTAAAACTCAAACGCGCAGGAGTGGGTGCAGAGCGACAACAACGAATTTTTGTCAGCAGCCCGGACAAGGCCGCACGGCTGATCAACAGGCAACTGGCACAGGTTCAATCAGCCTGAAAGCAGGCCAGTATCAGCCCTCGGGCAGGGCAAAGATGCCCGGAGCATTGCGCCAATAGCCTTTGTAATCGAGGCCGAAGCCGAAGATATAGCGATCCTCGATCTCAAGTCCGGTAAAGTCGGCACGCATGCCCGCATAAGCCTTGCGCCCATGTTGTTTATCCAGCAGAACCGCCGTTAGCACCTGCGCGGCGCCAGCAGCGCGGCAATAGTCGACTATCGCCGCCAGGGTGTGTCCCTCATCGAGGATGTCGTCAATGATCAGCACAGTGCGGCCCTGCAACGCGTGCTCGGCCTGAACTTTCCAGACCAGCTCACCACCGGACAAGGCATTGCGATAACGGCTGGCATGCAGATAACCCAACTGCAAGGCAAAGCTCAGTTTTGGCAGTAACTGCCCGGTCACCACCAGGCCGCCATTCATCACACAATAAACCAGCGGGTCAGTATCAGTCAGGCTGGCATTGATCTCGGCCGCCATGCGATCCAGCGCCGCGTGCAATTGCTGTGGGGTATACAGGCAGTCTGCTGCCGCCATGACCTGCTTGGCCTGCTGTGCATCAATTGTCATGGTCCACTCCACCCGGTAGCTGAGACTGGAAAACTACTGACCTGCCCGGTCAAGTGCAAGTCCTGGGATGCGATGATTTCTGCGGATGACCCCGGCGCTGCCTTGGTTTAACCTGTCTGAATTGTCCGCGCCCCGCATAAAGAGCCCATTACCATGACTGTCAAAGAAATCCGTCATCCGCTTATTCGCCACAAGCTCGGCCTGATGCGCCGCGCCGAGATCAGCACCAAGAACTTTCGCGAACTGGCCCAGGAGGTCGCCGCCCTGCTGACCTACGAGGCGACACAGGACCTGCCGGTTGAGCCCGTGAGTATTGAAGGCTGGTGTGGCCAGGTGGAGGTCGAGAAACTCGCGGGCAAGAAAATCACCGTGGTACCTATATTGCGCGCCGGACTGGGCATGCTCGACGGCGTGCTCAGCCTGATACCCAGCGCCAAAGTCAGCGTCATTGGCCTGGTTCGCAACGAGCAGACCCTCGAAGCAGATAGCTATCTGGAAAAACTGGTCGGCGAACTGAACCAGCGCATGGCCCTGATTATTGACCCCATGCTGGCCACCGGCGGTTCCATGGTCGCCACCATCGACATGCTGAAGAAAGCCGGGGCCCGGGAGATTCGCGCACTGGTACTGGTTGCGGCGCCAGAGGGGATTCGCCGAGTCACGGCAGCCCATCCGGATGTGATTATCTACACCGCCTCGGTTGACCAGTGCCTGAACGAGCACGGCTACATCATCCCGGGCCTGGGTGATGCCGGCGACAAGATCTTTGGTACCAAGCAGAAGGATGTCGACTGATGCAAGCACTGGATACAACCGGCTGGCGCAGTGCCCTCGCCGGCTCACAAATGCTTTTTGTCGCCTTTGGCGCACTGGTGCTGATGCCCTTGCTGACCGGCATGGATCCTAGCGTCGCGCTCTTTACCGCCGGTATCGGCACCTTGATATTCCAGTTCACCACCCAGCGCCAGGTGCCGGTTTTTCTCGCCTCCAGCTTCGCCTTTATCGCCCCCATCATGTACAGCAACCAGACCTGGGGACTGCCGGCCACCCTTGGCGGGCTGATGGTGGCGGGCTTGATGTACATACTCCTGAGCCTGTTGGTACGCCTGCGCGGTCCGGGCTTTATCCAGCGACTGCTGCCACCGGTCGTGGTCGGGCCGGTGATCATGGTGATCGGTCTTGGATTGGCCTCGGTCGCGGTCAACATGGCGATGGGTAAAACCGGCGACGGCAGCGCACAACTGGTCGACTATCCGCTGGCTGTTATCATTGCTTTGGCATCTCTCAGTACCACCATTGCGGTCGCGGTTTTCGCCCGTGGTCTGTTCCGACTGGTGCCAATTCTGGCCGGAGTACTGGTGGGTTACAGCCTGTCGTGGCTGCTTGGCATAGTCGACTTCAGTGCCGTGGGCAAGGCTGACTGGATCGCCATACCAGGCTTTGTCAGCCCGGAATTCAAACTGGCTGCAATTCTCTTCATGATTCCGGTGGCCATCGCACCTGCGATCGAACATATCGGTGATGTGCTAGCTATCGGCTCGGTGACCGGCAAGGACTATATCCGCAAGCCCGGGCTGCAGCGCACCTTGCTCGGTGATGGCCTGGCGACCACTGCGGCGGCGGCGCTTGGCGGGCCGCCAAATACCACTTACTCGGAAGTCACCGGCGCCGTCATGCTGACCCGCAACTTCAATCCGCATGTGATGCTCTGGGCCGCCTGTTTTGCCATCGGTCTGGCCTTTATCGACAAGTTCGGTGCCGTGCTGCTCAGTATGCCGGTGCCGGTCATGGGTGGCATTCTGTGTCTGCTGTTCGGCTCCATTGCTGTGGTTGGCATGAACACCCTGGTACGCCATCAGGTTGACCTGTCGGAAGCACGTAATCTCTGTATCGTCTCGGTCACTCTGGTATTTGGCATCGGCGGCTTGCTGATCGGCAATCAGAGTTTCAGCCTGCAGGGCATCAGCCTGTGTGGTGTTGTGGCTATCCTGCTCAACCTGATTCTGCCGCAGAGCCAGACTGACAAATCCGCAACGGCCGACTGAGTCGCTGCTTACCAGCAGCGCGCGTCCGCGGGCAGACGCCGGCCAAGGTGGTCAAGCTGGTAATGGTTACAGGGGTCGTCCTGCATCAGCCCACCCGCGACGGCGCGGGCACTGAGCCGATAACTGTGCTGATCAAACTCCAGCGCCAGTCGAAACAGCGCCCTGCCATTGCGCGGACTTTGCTGATGCAGGCCAGCTACGGCGGTGTAGGCGCCCTGTAGCGCACGCTGGCGCTCAAGCTGCTGGGCGTTTTCCAGCAACAGCCCTGCGACTTCCGCGCGACGCCCCTTGCGCTGATGTTCCTGATAGGCCGGCAAGGCCAGGGTCAACAACAACGCAGCTATCAGCAGCACCACCAGTAGCTCGATCAGCGTAAACGCCGCCTCACCTGCCTTCATCGGACTTGCCGCCAAAGGATGCGGGTCAGCGCGCAATCGGCATGGGCCACCAGCTTGAGGTCGCCGCTGACCCGCGGGATCGCCAGCTCTCTATCGGCACAGGCATCCTCTTCAGCGTCTACTGCCTGCCCATGGATCTGGACACTGACGACCTGACCCGAATCCACCGGTCGCTGAGAACCCGCCTCGCTGTCTGTGGCTGACGCCGGCAGTGCCAGAGCACCGAGATACAAGCTCAAAAGGCAACAAAGCTTACCTGGGTTGAAGTTCATACACAGCCTCCACAAGACTATGGTGTGACGCGCTCAACGCGATGACAGCCAGCCGGTAACGGCGGCCCTGTAACGGCGTCTGATCCGACTGATCCGGGGTCGCTGGCGGCAACAATGACAACCGATACCAATGATTGATGCCGTCGGCATGGCTCTGAACCGGGATGGGCCGCCAGCCAGCCGCGCTGAGTTGCTCAGCACCAACCGGATTGCCTGTAGCCGACAAACCGCAATCAGACTGAGGACAGGGCAGCTCGGGCAGCGCCATGTCGCCACTCAACAGGGCCCGCTCAAGCATAACCAGGGCATTCTCGGCAGACAGCAACAACCCCTGCTGACTTAGGTAGTTACCGGCCATACGCTGCTGATTGATGGCCGCTTGTGAACCCGCTAAGGCGAGCAGGGTCACCATCAGCAAAAAAACCAGGCAGATCGCCAGGACTGCACCATCCTCCCTGAGCCTGGGAACAATAGGCATGTTCAATGCTCCCTAAGCGGCGGATTGCGCAACATGACCACCTGGGTAAAAGTCCGGCTTATGGCGTCGACACCATTGCTGCCGAATAACAGATGCAGGCGCACCGAGCGCAGACGAGGTAAAGTCTGGGCAGTCAATGTCGTTTGATAATCGCCCGCCACCTGCATTTGCTCCGGGCTGGCCGCCAGACCAAAGCTCAGGTCAAAGGCATGGACATCCTCCACCAGCGTGTCGAAGCGTCCACGTCCATGGAGCCGCACCTGTAAGCCCGTCTCGGCCAAGCGGTACTCCACCAGACGCACGGGAATCAATACTTCCCCGGCTTCCAGCGTTAAACCCGGGCCGTCACTGATACGCATGCGGTGCTGACAGTCACTGGCGAGCAACCAGGTCGCACCATAGCGCCAGGCGGGCAGATTCGTGCGACGGTCCGAGACAGGTAAAGCACTGACCAGGCGCAATACCCCGTTATCGACACTGACTGGCTGACTCAGGGCAGGCGGCAAGAGGTGCTGCTGTTCGCTGTCCAGGTGCTGCCAGTCGAGGCATTGAT
Organism: Halopseudomonas sp. 4NH20-0008; assembly: GCF_057548395.1. Taxonomy (NCBI): domain Bacteria; kingdom Pseudomonadati; phylum Pseudomonadota; class Gammaproteobacteria; order Pseudomonadales; family Pseudomonadaceae; genus Halopseudomonas; species Halopseudomonas sp. 4NH20-0008. The sequence goes on along the minus strand of NZ_BAAJMD010000010.1, from coordinate 35,009 downwards.
AGGCGCCTGCCTGGCGCACATCAGCGCTTAGTCGCTCGATGACAAACCGGGCGTTTTCCTGAGTCATGGCTACCTGCTGCTGCAGGGCGAAGGTCTGCTTGCTGGCCAGAAAAAGTTGCAGCAAGCCAGTAATGAGCGTCAGTCCGAGCGCCAGCGCGATCAGCAACTCAATCAGGCTCAAGCCAGCCTGTCTTCGCCTCGCATAGGACGGAGCAGACGGAGTCATCATATCTCTGCCCCCATCAGCGCACGCAGCCTTACCTGGGCCGGCGTGGCATCAATTCGCTGCTCTGACCAACTGAGCTCGACCTCTACCCAGTCGCCACTGATGTCGATGCGCGCCTGGCCCTCAGGCAGATGACAGGCGACCGCTGCGGCAAAATCTGCAATATCCCGAGCAAGAATGCCCGGCGCGGGAACTGACGGCTGACAGTCACCCTGGTAATGCCCCGCATAGCCTGCCAACTCTCCGGCATTAGCGCGCATGCGCTCAATCATGTTCTGGGCAATGAAACCAGCGTGGGTAATGTGGCCTGCACTGCTGCTGTACTTGAGTGCATTGAGCTGAAGACTGGCAGCACCCAACACCCCGACACTGAGGATCAGCAGGGCAACCAGCAACTCCAGAAGGGAAAAACCGGGTGAGCAACCTCGAGGGCGACGCGCGTGACTGAGGTTGGCGTAGTGCAGCACCGATCTGTGACTATCCATGTCTCAGAATCCAGTTAAGGCCGAGACAACGGGACAGCGGCGGGCAATTGAAGTGAAGAGAAAAATACCAGTCTGAATCACGGTTTTACAGCGCTATTGCGCCTATCAACGCGGTAAAAACGTGACTTCCTTGGCAAAAACAGACTTTTTATGCCCCTGAATACCGGTGCAAGGGCATAAAAATCTCAAACACCGCCGCACATCAGGCAGCGCTCGGCTCGGTTCGGCACCAATCTGCCAAGGTCTCTATCCATTGCGGATGGTCATTGAGACAGGGCACCAGAACCAGCTCCTCACCACCCGCCTCGATAAACTGTTCCCGCGCCCGATCACCGATCTCCTCCAGCGTCTCGATGCAATCGGCGACAAAAGCCGGGCACATGACCAGCAAGCGTTTGACGCCCTGGGCAGCCAGTTCGTCGATACGTGCTTCGGTATAGGGCTCAATCCACTTGTCCTTGCCCAACCGGGACTGAAAAGCCAGCGACCACTGATCGTCAGTCATACCCATGCGCTGGGTGAAGGCGCGGGTCACGGACACGCACTGGGCGCGATAACAGGTAGCGTGGGCCGGGGATGGACGATCACAACAGTCGGGATAGGCCAGGCAATGTGACTTGGTCGGATCAGCCTTGCGTAGGTGCCGCTCAGGCAAGCCATGGTAACTGAACAGGACATGGTCAAAGCCCTGCTCCAGGTGTCCTGAGGCGCTGGCAACAAGGGCATCGATATAGCCGGGGCGTGCATGGAAGGCCGGCACCACCGTCAGTTTCAGGTCCAGCTTGTGCTCGGCGATGACCCGCTCAGCTTCGCGGATCGAGGTCGTGGTGGTGCTGTCGGCATGCTGCGGATACTGCGGCATGAACAGCACTTCCTTTATTCCGGGACGCTTGGCGAGCGCCAGCAGTCCGTTTTCAATCGACGGCTGACCGTAGCGCATGGCCAGCTCCACCGGCATATCCAGCTTGGCCTGCAGCGCCTGCTGCACACGGCGACTGATCACCACCAGCGGCGAGCCCTCTTCCCACCAGATCGATGCATAGGCTTCAGCGGACTTTTTCGGACGCAACAACAGAATCAGACCCACCAGCAGCCGGCGCAACGGCCAGGGCAGATCCACAACATAGGGATCCATCAGGAACTGGTTTAGGTAACGGCGCACATCAGCCACCTCGGTACTTGCAGGGGAGCCGAGGTTGGCAAGCAAAACCGCACGATCAGACATCAGTAGATTACTCCTTCAGGGATGAACAACGTCAGCCAGCGCCGTATCAAGCTGATCAAACCGGAACCGGTAACCCGCCTTCAACAGCTTTTCCGGCACCGCATTTTGTCCGGTCAAAAGCAAGCCGGCCATTTCACCCAGCGCCAGTTTCAGGGCAAAACCGGGCAAGGGGATGAACGCAGGCCGACCAAAGGCCTTGCCCAAGGCTTGGGCGAAGACCTTGTTCGTCACCGGGTTGGGTGCCGTCGCATTATAGGGCCCTTTGCACTCCGGCGATTGCAACAGAAACTGGATAATACCCACCATATCCTCAAGATGGACCCAGGGCATGTAATGCTTTCCCGAGCCAATAGGACCACCCAGCCCGAGCTTGAATGGCATACGCAGGCGCTGCAAAAAGCCGCCGTCCGCGGCCAGCACCAATCCGGTTCTGAGCAGGCAGACCCTGATGCCATGCGCGCCAGCTCGCTTGGCCGCCGACTCCCAGGCATCACAGAGAGTATGGGTATATTCGGTACGGGCAGGACTGGCCTCGGTAATCAGACTGTCACCACCGTCACCATACCAGCCAACCGCCGAGCCGCTGACCAGAACCTTCGGTTTTACCGACAAGGTGCCTATCCAGCTGACAAGCTGCTCGGTCAGGGTAACCCGGCTGGCCCACAGTGCCGCTTTGCGCTTGTCCGTCCAGGGCTTGTCGGCAATGGGTTCTCCGGCCAGATTGACCACGGCCTCGATACCGGCCTCGTTCAAATCGCTTAATTGCCCAACGCCACGCACCTGGTGGCCACAGACACCGGCAACACGCTCAGGCTGTCTGCTCAAGACACTGACCTGATGACCATCGCTGACGAGGCGCTTGCACAGGGCGCTGCCAATCAGGCCTGTACCTCCGGTAACGAGTACATGCATAGTTCAGGACTCCATGTCGTAAAGTAAAAACGGATAAGTCGGCATGCTGAGACCCGCCTCAGAAAGGTTGGAGTGGATCTGCATGCAACTGAAGGTGACAGAGGCGAAGCATAGCAGTCCGGGATAACAGGAACTTGCAGACAGTTCACAATTACAGGATGCTATACAGAGAATTATGTATGTACAAGTTTTGTCGAGCTAACAAGTGTTAAATTTATAACGTCCCCGCGATCACACAGGAACCCTGAAACATTATGCATGCCATGGATATTGCAGTGATTGGCGCCGGCTTGGCTGGCATCAGTGCGGCCAAAGCCTTGACCGATGCCGGCCACAAGGTAGTGCTGTTTGACAAGAGTCGCGGTAGCGGCGGGCGCATGAGCAGCAAACGGACCGAGTACGGCGACATGGATATGGGCGCTCAGTACTTCACCGCCCGTGATCACCATTTCCGCCATGAGCTGAAACACTGGCTTGACCAAGGCTGGGTAGCCGAATGGCAACCGGCGCTGTTTATTCATGACCAGGACGGCCTGCGACCCTCGCAGGACGAACAACAACGCTTTGTTGGCGCCCCGCGCATGACCGCCCTGTCGCGCGGGTTGCTGGAGGATCTGAAGCTGGTTAGCAACACCCGCATAATCCGACTCCAGCAACAGAACGAAAAGGCCTGGGAACTGATCGACGAACAACAGCAGGTGCATGGTCCTTTCGATCGTATCGTTGTCGCCGCACCCGCACCACAGGCCGCGCCGTTGCTCGAGCCGGCCATGCAACTGGCCCAGGCTGCAGCGCAAATAGACATGGAGCCGGGCTGGGCGCTGGCCGTCAGCTTTGCTGAACCACTCGATACTCCAGTCGAGGCTTGCTTTGTGCGCTCCGGCTGCCTGGACTGGATATCCCGCAACAGCAGCAAACCCGGACGCACGGGCAACGCAGATAACTGGGTATTGCAGGCGACACCCGCCTGGAGTAGCGAGCACATCGATACTGACAAGGAAGAGATCATTCAGTTGATGCTGGCATCTTTTTCCAAGGTACTGGGGTTCAACCTGCCTGCAGCCAACTTCGTGCATGCACACCGCTGGCTCTATGCCCGCCCTTCCGCCGACGCGCAATGGGGCGCCCTGGCAGCGCCAGAAAAGGGTATTTACGCCTGCGGCGACTGGTGCATGGGTGGGCGAATGGAAAATGCCTGGCTGAGTGGTCGTCAGGCAGCCCATGCGTTACTCGGGTTACGATGAACAGATTCAATCCACGCAAGTTGTTGCACTCGAAATGGACCGCCGTGCAACCGCGCAATCGGGAAAAGCATTTTATGGTGACTGCCTGTATCGAAGATGAGCAGGCCACCATCATCAGTGTCGAGCTTGAAGCGGTGCTCAGCCGTCGCAGTGAAATTCTGGACTGGCACGGATTGCAGGACCGCGACCAGTGGCGACAAGGCTGGCATTAACCACAAGTATTTAAATACTTGTACAAATCAACGCGTCGTGTAGACTAAATCTTATACAGGAACATATAGCTGTATAAGTAGAGGTCGATCATGCTCACACCCTATAGCGCACCATATCGCCCCACCGACAGCGCCGGACGCCTATGGATATGAACTCCAGCGTCATGCTGCCGATCCGTGAAGTCAGCAAGGTAACCGGGGTAAACCCGGTCACCCTGCGGGCCTGGGAGCGCCGCTACGGTTTAATAAAGCCGCACCGCACCAGCACCGGACATCGACTCTACACTGAAGCCAATGTTCGCCAGATTCAGGATATTCTGACCTGGCTTGGGCGCGGCGTCGCCGTCGGTCAGGTCAAGCAACTGATCAACAATCCGTCCAACCCCAAAGACGCCACTGGCTCACAGTCACTGCGGCTGATCCAGCACTACAGCCACGCTCTGCAGCAGTTTGACAAAGTACGTCTCAATCAGCTGTTTGCAGACAATGTGCTCAACCTGGATAAACTCGAACTCTGCAAAGAAGTTTTCGAACCGCTGCTGGCGCAACTGCATAATCGCTGGCAAGGTCAGTTCGGTAGCCACATTGAAGAAGCCTTCTTTCATGGTTGGTGGCACAGTACCCTGTCGCAGTGCCTGCAACAGGCCAATAATGCCCTTGATGATGCGCCCGTGCTGCTGGCTAGCCTGTCAGACCAACACTGTGAAGCGGACATGTGGTTATTGGCCTTCATGCTCAGTGCATCCGGCTACCGTGTCGAAGTAATTGAATGGGAGGTTCCGGCCAGTGAGCTGTCACTGCTTACCGATCATGAAGCACCCCAAGCGCTGGTCCTTTTCAGCAGCCAATCCTTGCAGCTCGCGCAACTGCGCCGCCATTTGCCGACCTTGATGACGCATCTGCCCGGAACCCTGATGATCGCTGGTCCAACCATCAGAATTCACCACCAAGCGCTTCATTCGCTTGGCCTTGGCCTGCTTGAAGAACGGGCAACAGAAAGTCATGCGCTGCTGCTGGATATCCTCGGGGGTCGGCAATGAAGCCTGTACAGCTGTGCTGGTTGCGCAATGACTTGCGCCTGCAGGATAACCACGCCCTTTACCGCGCCAGCTTGGAAGGCCCAGTTGTCGCCGTATGCACGATTAGCGCACAAACCTGGTTGGCGCATGATGACGCGGCCATCAAGATCGACTTCTGGCTGCGTAACCTCAAGGCGCTGACGCTTCGCTTGCAGGACAGGCATATACCGCTGCGCGTGATCAGTCTGGACAGCTGGACCGACGCACCCCAACGCCTCATGACGCTGGCCAATGAGCTCGGCGCAAAGGGATTATTCTTCAACAACGAATATGGCATACATGAACAGCAGCGCGACGATCTAGTGATGCAGCATTTCACTGATAACGGGCTGAGTTGCCAGCGTTTTACCGATCAGATCCTGTTTACCCCGGGCAGCCTGCTGACCCAAGCCGGCGGCATGTTCAAGGTTTACAGTCAGTTTCGCAAAAAGGCTTATCTGCAACTGCACGAACGACTTCCCGCTTGTCTGCCTGAGCCAGCCATACAGGCCGAAACAACCATTCAATCTGATCCATTGCCCGATAGCATTAACGGCTTCAGCGCTGTCAGCCAAGACCAGCGCCAGCTCTGGCCAGCGGGTGAACAGGCCGCCGTCGAGCGGCTGAGGCTCTTTGCCGATGACGTCATGCAGAGCTATGACAGTACACGCGACCTGCCGGCCGTTGATGGCACCAGCCGGCTTTCGGCGTATCTGGTCGCCGGCGTACTGTCGCCACGCCAATGCCTGCATGCGGCCATCGGCGCCAACCGCGGCGAGTTCGACAGCGGTAATCCCGGCGCGGTTAGCTGGATCAACGAACTGCTGTGGCGTGAGTTTTACAAGCATATCCTGGTCTGCTATCCGCACGTATCACGGCATCGCGCTTTCCGTCCGGAAATGGAACAGGTGCCCTGGCGCGACGACAAGGCAGCCTTGCAAGCCTGGCAACAGGGTCAAACCGGCATCCCGATCATCGATGCCGCCATGCGCCAGCTCCTGGCAACCGGCTGGATGCATAACCGACTGCGTATGCTGACGGCCATGTTTCTGACAAAAAACCTACTGATCGACTGGCGCGAAGGTGAGCGCTGGTTCATGCGCAACCTGATTGATGGTGACCTGGCGGCTAACAACGGTGGCTGGCAGTGGAGCGCTTCTACCGGCACCGATGCAGCGCCGTATTTCCGCATTTTCAACCCGGTCAGCCAGTCGCGCAAGTTTGACCCCAAGGGCGAGTTCATCCGCACCTGGGTACCCGAACTGGCCCACTACGACGCCAAACAGATCCATGAGCCACCCGCAGCAGATCTGTTTTCTGCCCACAGTTACCCGAAACCCATTGTTGACCTTGGTTCCAGTCGCAAACGTGCATTGGATGCCTTCAAAAACCTGGGAGAAACGGCATGAACAAGGACTTTCCCCGGTATTTCGCCGAGGCGTTCGCCGCACTGAACAAGGACAATCTGGCGTCCATGGCTGATTTTTATCATGCCGATCTACACTTCACCGATCCCCTGCATGAGGTTGTCGGCCTGGACGCCATGACCCACTACTGCGCACAACTCTATGAGAACGTCACATCAATCCACTTCGACTTTCAACAGATTGATGTGCTTGCCGAGGGCGAAGCAGTATTGCGCTGGGTCATGACCTATCAGCATCCGCGCCTCAAATCCGGCAAGCCTATCGCCGTTCCGGGTTGCAGCTTTATCGCCTATCGCGATGACAAGGTCTATCGGCACCGGGACTATTATGATGCCGGCGCCCTGCTGTATGAACACATTCCGCTATTTGGCAGTCTGATACAGTGGTTAAAAAGGAGATTGGCATGAGCGCGCAAAAACGTATCTGGCTGACTGGCGCGTCCAGCGGCATCGGCCTGACCATGGCCGAAAAACTGGCTGCCCAGGGCCACCTGCTGGCTCTGAGTGCGCGTCGGGCTGAACCTCTGCAAGCGCTGTCCGATCGCTTCCCCGGACAGATACTGGTTCTGCCGACCGACCTCACCGACCTTGATCAGGTCAAGGCCGCCGGAGACGCCATGCTTGAAGCCTGGGGCGCCCTGGACTGGGCCATTCTGAATGCCGGTTGTTGCGAATACGTCGATGTCGATCGTTTCGACTCAGCGCTTTTCCAGCGCGTCATGCAGGCCAATGTGCAGGGCAGCGTTCACTGTATCGAAGTGGCTCTACCGCTGCTGCGCAAGGGCGAGCAGCCACGGCTGGTTGGCGTTGGCAGCAGCGTGACCTTTTTGCCTCTACCCCGGGCAGAAGCCTATGGCGCCTCAAAGGCGGCCATGCGCTACCTGTTTCAGGCACTGGAACTGGATCTGGCGCAATGGAAGATCGGCGTTACCCTGGTCAGCCCCGGTTTTGTCGAAACGCCCATGACCGCAGTCAACGACTTTCCGATGCCCATGCAGGTCAGCAGCGACAAGGCCGCCGAGATCATCATCCGTGGCCTGCATAAGGGCAAGCGTGAAATCCGCTTCCCCGGTTTGTTCATCGGCGTACTGCGATTGCTCGGCAGCCTGCCTGGCAGTCTGCGCTTTGCCCTGACCAAGGGCATGGCCCGTCCCTCTGAAGAAAAGGAACAGCATTGATGCGGGTTGCGATTGTAGGCTCAGGTATTTCCGGACTGGTGTGCGCCAGATTGCTGTCGCGCCAGCACGAGGTCTGTGTATTTGAGGCGGCGGACTGGGTTGGTGGTCATACCCATACAGTCGATGTCGAGGTCAAAGGTCGCCAGTATGCCGTGGATACCGGCTTCATCGTGTTCAATGACTGGACCTACCCGAACTTTATTCGCCTGATGGATCAGATCGGGGTCAGTTCACGGGAGACCGAGATGAGCTTCTCCGTTCATGACCCGGCCAGTGGACTGGAGTACAACGGTCATAGCATCAATAGTCTTTTTGCCCAGCGCAGCAACCTGTTTTCACCAGCCTTCATCGGCATGGTCAGGGACATTTTGCGCTTCAACCGCGAGGCCATGGCCGAACTGGACAAGGGCAGTATTCAAGCCGACATCACCCTGGGTGAGTACCTCAAGAGCAAAGGCTATGGCCAACGCTTTATTGACCATTACATCATTCCCATGGGCGCGGCCATCTGGTCCATGTCACTGGCAGACATGCTGGCTTTTCCGTTGCAGTTTTTCGTGCGCTTCTTCCGCAACCATGGTTTGCTGTCGGTCAGTGATCGCCCTCAATGGCGGGTCATCAAGGGTGGCTCTAGCGCCTACATCAAGCCGCTGATCGAGCCCTTTCGCGACAACATCCTGCTGAACTGTCCGGTGCAGCAGATTCGCCGCGACGACCAGGGCGTCACGCTGATCAGTGCGCGTGGCGAAGAGCACTTCGACAAGGTCATTCTGGCCTGCCACAGCGATCAGGCGCTGGCCATGCTGGCCGACCCCAGTGACGCCGAACGCGATATCCTCGGCGCCATCGGCTATGCCGACAACGACGTTGTATTGCACACCGACACCCGCCTGCTACCTAAACGCAAGCTGGCCTGGGCCAGCTGGAACTACCGCCTTGGTCAGGCGGTTGAACGCCCAGCGGCGGTGACCTACAACATGAACATTCTGCAGGGTATCGAATCGGACACCACCTTCTGCGTCAGCCTGAACCAGACCGAGGCCATAGACCCGAAGCAAATCCTTGCCCGTTTCACCTATGCCCACCCGCAGTTCAGCTTGGCCGCCAGTGCTGCCCAGGCGCGCTGGCAGGAACTGCTCGGTGAACAGCATACCTATTACTGCGGCGCCTACTGGGCCAACGGCTTCCATGAGGATGGCGTGGTCAGTGCACTACGCGTTACCAGCGCCTTGGGAGAGTCGCTCTGATGTCACTGCATAGTGCGCTCTATACCGGGCAGGTTCGGCACCGCCGACATGCCCCGCGCAAACATGCCTTCAACTACCGCATCAGCTTGCTGTGGCTGGATCTACAGGAGCAGGCCGAGGTGTTTTCCATGAGTGGGCTATGGTCCGGCCGCTGGTGGTCGCCCATGCGCTTTCGTGAAGCCGACTACCTGACCCAGCATCGCCAGCCGGGAGAATCACTGCAACAGTCAGCCCAACGTCTGGTGCTGACCCAACTGGGTCTGGATCTGCACGGCCCGGTTCGACTGCTGACCCAGGTACGCAGCTTCGGCATGTTGTTCAACCCGGTGTCGTTCTTCTACTGCCATGACGCCGCTGGACAACTGCGAGCCATTATTGCCGAGGTCTCCAACACACCCTGGCGTGAGCGTTTCTGTTACGTCATGGCCACTGACAGCAGCCAGGCCCTGCAGCACTTCGAGTTGGACAAAGCCTTTCATGTCTCGCCCTTTCTGCCAGCCGAGCTGCACTACCGCATGCGCTTCAACCAACCGCAGCAATCGCTACTGGTGCATATGGAGGATTGGCAGGGCGACAGCAAGCTGTTCGATGCCACCCTGACCCTGTCACGTAATCCGCTCAGTGCCAGCTTGCTGCGCCGTGAAGCACTGTCATTCCCCTTTATGGTCGCCAAGACCGTCATAGGGATTTACTGGCAAGCCTTGCGCCTGGCCATCAAGCGCACACCGATATTTGATCATCGTTCGCCACCGCTGAGCGCTGTGGCAACCACCGCCATTCAGGTTAAGGAGCAGTCCGATGAAAGCCAACAGGTCTGAATCAGCCGCCAGCTGTTGTGATGCGGTCAAGCCTGACGCCCGCGAGCGCACAATGGCCTTGCTCGGCAATACCCGAGAAGCCAGTCCAGAGGATAAAACCCGCAACAGCTGGCTGGTGCGCCTCAGCCGCCAGTTGGTGCTGCGCCAGCTCAAGGCGCTGCAGCGCGGCACCCTGACCATCCACGACCGGGGCCAGGCCATGCATTTTGGCCAGGCCGACGCCGATGGCCTGCACGCTGAAATCCATGTGCACAGCCAGGCGGCCTACCCGCTGATTGCCAGCAACGGCAGCATCGGTTCAGGCGAGGCCTATATTCATGGTTACTGGACTACCCCGGACCTGACCGCGGTAACCAAGATCTTCGTGCGCAACCTGGATGTGCTGGATGCCATGGAAAAGGGGCTGGCACGCCTTGGCCTGCCGGCCCTTAAACTGCTGCACTGGCTCAACCGCAACACGCTCAAGGGTTCCCGGCGCAATATTCAGGCGCACTATGACCTGGGTAATGACCTGTTTGAAAACTTCCTTGACCCGACCATGATGTATTCGGCCGCCGTGTTTCCACCGGATTCGGACAATCTGGAACAGGCGCAACTGAACAAACTCGAACGCATCTGCCGCAAACTGGAGCTCAAGCCCGAGGATCACCTGCTGGAAATCGGTACCGGCTGGGGCAGCATGGCGATCTATGCGGCCCAGCATTATGGCTGCCGGGTAACCACCACCACGCTATCGCGCGAACAGCTCGCCTATGCCACCGCCAAGGTCGAGGCGCTGGGACTGCAGGATCGAGTGACCCTGTTGTTGCAGGACTACCGCGAACTGACCGGCACCTATGACAAATTGGTATCGATCGAAATGGTCGAAGCCGTCGGTCACGCCTACTTCCGTACCTACTTCGAGACCTGCGCCAAACTGCTCAAGCCACATGGCATGATGCTGTTGCAGGCCATCACCATACGCGATCAGCGCTACGACCAGGCCCGCCGCAGTGTCGACTTTATCCAGCGCTATATCTTCCCCGGCGGCTCTCTACCCTCGGTCAGTCTGGTGGGCGAGCTGACACGCCGTCATACCGATCTGTCCATGCTGCACCTGGAAGATATTGGCAGCCATTACGCGCGCACACTGCGGATCTGGCACGACAACCTGAAGAATGCCCGCGGCCATCTTGAGCATCTCGGATATGATGACTACTTTTTCCGGCTCTGGGAGTTTTATCTGTGCTATTGCGAAGGCGGCTTCATTGAGCGCTCGATCGGCACCGCTCAGATTCTGCTGAGCAAGCCCAACGCCCGACCGGAACTCAACCTGTATGAATTGGGAGCCTGACATGCGCCTCAAACTGCTGGCCAACGCACTGCTGTTCCAGGCCGGCTGGTTTGCCTGCGTGCTGGGCGGTAACAGTCTCTGGCTGCTGATCCCTTTGGCCGCCTTGCTGATCCACTTTTTCTGGGTCAGCAGCTGGGCGGCAGAAGGCAAACTGGTCATAAGCGTCATGCTGGCTGGGGCCGCCCTGGACTCCTTTCTGTTACAGATGGGCGTGTTTCGCTTTCCCGGTGATTCTCCGCTGGCACCGCTCTGGCTGGTCACCCTCTGGGCACTGCTGGCTACCACGCTGAATCATTGCCTGGCCTGGACGGCCAAACCGATCTGGCTGGCCGCCTTGCTGGGGGCCGTATCGGGACCCTTCTCGTACTTTGCCGGTGCTGCTATGGCTGACGTAGGTCTGCCTCTGGGACCAACATCCAGCGCGCTGTTGCTGGCCGGTATCTGGGCGATCGTCTTTCCATTACTGCACGGTTTTGCCCATCTTTATCGAGAACAGTTGCGGCTGCGTCAAACCCCTGAAAGAGGGTGAAGAAGCGACGTCACATCAGACGGGTATTCGTCTGAATAGCATTCAGAACGGCATGCGGAAATACACAGCGGTCTTCTCGACGCCCATATTGGGCTGCTTTATGCCGGCATTGGAATAGTGATACCAGCGCAAACCAAGCTCACTACCCGATGGCAGGCGCACACCGGCGCCAAGCACATCCTCGAACTGAAAACGGCTGGCAATATCGGTATTGGTCGGGAAGCGCGTTTCAGAGAACAACGCCACACCAATGCCACCCTCCAGGAAAGGCGTGAAACGCCGCCCAGACGCGCTGAAGTTCAATTGAAACATCGGCGTCAGCGACACAGTATTGATATTGGCCCGCTCCCAGTGCGTGAAGCCCGCATCCCAATAGCCACCCAGCTGCATGGAGCCAGACTGGCTCTGCCACAGAGTGCGGCCAAAGTCGAACTGCAGGCTGGCACGATAAGTAGTATCCGATTCCGAACTGTGCCCCGCTTCCAGCGTGAACGAGGTTTGCGACATGACAGCGGGAGCCGAACACAGCAGCGCTGCACAGGCGATCAGCCGAAGCTGGGATTTCAACATGGGACGTTCCTTAACAGGCTTTTAACAGAAAGTAGCGTATTGAAAATATAGTCAACATCAGACCGGCAGCAAGTCTACCTCGGCATGTTGCCCCCATAACAGCGGCAGTAAGGCTTGCATGCCATGCGGATCACTACTGCTCCAGAACGCGGTAGCTCGAGCGGGCCCTGTCGCCAGCAGCTCGTTGACCTGCAGACGTTCCGCCAGTCGTCTGGCTACTGCGCCAGCAGTGTCAATCAGAGTCACACCCGGCAGCATGGACTGCAAAACCTGGCGTACAAAGGGATAGTGGGTACAGCCGAGGATCAAGGTGTCACAGCCCTGCGCCAGCAACGGCTGGGTAAAATCCTGAAGCAATGCTTCGAGGCGCGGACCTTGTAACTCACCCCGCTCGATCAGTTCAACCAGGCCTGGGCACGGCTGGGTGATAACCTTGACCGACCCGGCAAAGCGGTCAAGCAAGGCGGCGAACTTGGCGCTCTGCAGGGTGCCTGTGGTCGCCAGCACCCCGACCACACCGGTCCGCGTGGCCAGGGCCGCCGGCTTGACCGCCGGCTCCATGCCGATAATCGGCAGATCATAGAGACTGCGCAGATCATTGACAGCGGCGGCGGTCGCGGTATTGCAGGCCAGCACCAGCGCCTTGGCGCCGCGCTCCAGCAGGAAAGCGGCAATCGCCCGGCTGCGCTGGCGAATCATTTCCGGGCTTTTCTCGCCGTATGGAACGTGCGCACTGTCCGCCACATAGAGAAGCGACTCAGCGGGCAACTGACAGCGAATTTCGGCCAGGACCGACAGGCCGCCGACCCCTGAATCAAATACCCCGACCGGACTGTCATTCATCTGCCGTACCACAACAGCTGCAGGCAGGGTCGCGGCGCACGCGCATTTCACGGAAACGCGAGCCCAGTGCATCAATCAACAGCAGGCGGCCAATCAAGGGCTCGCCGAAACCAACCAGCACCTTGATCGCTTCCAATGCCTGCAGGCTGCCAACCAGCCCCACCAGAGGGCCAAGCACGCCGGCTTCGCTACAGCTTAGGGCGACATCATCGCCGGCGCCATACAGGCACTGGTAGCAGGGGCTATCGGTCAGGCGCGAATCAAACACGCTGAGCTGGCCCTCGAGCCGAATGGCAGCACCACTGACCAGCGGCACACGCGCTGCGACACAGGCGGCATTCACCGCCTGACGCGTGGCAAAATTATCCGAACAGTCCAATACCAGATCCACACCAGCAACGGCATCACGCAGCGATTGATCAGCCAATGCCTGCGCGTGGGTCAGCACCCGAACTGTCGGGTTCAGTGCCTGCAGGCGCTGTGCCGCGGATTGCACCTTGGGCCGACCGATATCGGCCTGGGCATGAATGATCTGCCGCTGCAGATTGCTCAGATCAACACTGTCATGGTCAGCCAGATGCAACTCACCGATTCCGGCTGCAGCCAGATAGAGCGCTACCGGGGCGCCCAGCCCACCCAGGCCGACAATCAGCACCCGGCTGTCAAGCAGCCGCTGTTGGCCCTCAATATCGACCTGTGCCAGCAGTATCTGCCTGCTGTAACGCAGCAGCTGCTGGTCATCCATGCCATTGCCCTCCACTGACACGCGGGTGTCCGGACAAATCCTGCCAGGATTGCACCGCGGTAAAGCCCTGGGTTTGCAACAAGCCACGCACGGCATCACCCTGCTGCCAGCCGTGCTCGATCAACAGCCAGCCACCAGGAGCCAGATGGTCCGGGGCACTGGCGATGATATGACGTATGGCATCCAGCCCGTCCTTGCCGCTGACCAGGGCACTGGCTGGTTCGAAGCGCACATCGCCCTGTGCCAGATGCGGGTCGTCGCTGGCAATATAGGGCGGGTTACTGACGATCAGATCAAACACCTGGCCCTGCAAGGCAGAAAACCAGTCACTGCAGACAAAGTCGACAGCGGCCAAACCGGTCTGCTGACGATTGTCCAACGCCAGCGCCAGCGCCTCGGGTTGCAGGTCACAACCGAGAATAGTCCAGCCAGGTCGTTCCGAAGCCAGCGCCAGAGCAATGGCGCCGGTGCCCGTGCCCAGGTCCAGCACACGGGCCTTTGAAGAAGGCGCCAACTCCAGCGCAACCTCAACCAGCCGTTCGGTATCGGCACGCGGAATCAGAGTCGCCGGACTGACCTCCAGATCAAGAGTCCAGAAACCCTGACGCCCGAGCAGGTAGGCAATCGGCTCGCCCTGTCGACGCCGCTCAAGCAAGGCATTCAGGGCCTCCAACTGACCCGCCGACAGCTGCTTGTCGGGCCAGGTATGCAAATAGCTGCGCGACTTGCCCAGCACCCGGGCCAGCAGCAGCTCGACATCCAAAAGCCCGGTGTCTGATTCCGGCAGCTGTGCTGTGACCAGCAGTTCACCGATGTTTGGCATCAGACCAGTTCCAGACTGGCCAGTTGGTCGGCCTGGTATTCGCGGCGCAGCGGCTCGATCACCTGATCCAACTGCCCTTGTATCACGTCGTCGAGACTGTAGAGAGTCAGATTGATGCGATGATCGGTAACTCGGCCCTGGGGGAAGTTATAGGTACGGATGCGCTCGGAGCGGTCACCCGAGCCGACCAATGCGCGGCGGGTATCGGACAGCTCCTTTTCCTGGGCATCACGTTGCTGGGTATCAAGCTTGGCCTGCAGCAGGCTCATGGCCTTGGCGCGGTTCTTGTGTTGGGAGCGCTCTTCCTGACACTCGACCACAATACCGGTGGGCAAATGGGTCAGACGAATCGCCGAGTCGGTCTTGTTCACATGCTGACCACCGGCGCCCGAGGAACGATAGGTATCGACCCGCAGGTCCGCCGGGTTGATATCGATCTGCGCCTGTTCATCCGGTTCGGGCATAATCGCCACGGTGCAGGCCGAGGTATGAATGCGGCCCTGTGACTCGGTCGCCGGCACGCGCTGAACCCGGTGGGCGCCGGACTCGAATTTCAGCCGGGCGTACACGCCCTGACCTTCGACCCGGGCAATGACCTCTTTGAAGCCGCCGTGCTCGCCACCGTTCTCGGACAGTATCTCGATGCGCCAGCCCTGCTGCTCAGCATATTTGCTGTACATACGGAACAGGTCACCAGCAAAAATCGCAGCTTCATCACCGCCAGTGCCGGCGCGGACTTCAAGAAAGACGTTGCGCTCGTCATTCGGATCGCGTGGTAACAACAGCAGGTTAAGCTGTTCCTCCAGAGCCTCGAGACGCTCGGCACAGTCGGCGGCATCCTCTTCAGCCATGGCGCGCAAATCCGCATCAGCGTCCTTGAGCAGGCTGCGCGCCTCCTCCAGGTCAGCGGCGACCTTCTGCCAGTCGGCATAGCACTGCATGGTCGCATCCAGTTCGGCATATTCCTTGGAATAGGCACGGAAACGATTTTGCTCGGCAATCACCTCCGCTTCACTGAGCAGCGCCGACAATTCTTCGAAACGCTGTTGCATGCTGTCCAGACGGTTTAACAGGGATGCCTTCATGATTCGCCTTGTATGCTCTCGTCATCATCCAGGGCAAATAGCTCCTGGGCCAGTGCCAGGGCCTCGGCACGGCCCTCGGCACTCATCTGTTTGAGCTGCACACTGGGATCGTGCAGCAGCTTGTTGGTCAGCGCACGCGCCATTTCTGCCAGCACCAGCGCCGGATCAGCGCCGCGCTCCAGACGCGCCTGGGCCTTCAGCAATTCCTGATCGCGCAGTTGTTCGGCCTTGAGTCGGTAACGCCGCAATACGTCCACTGCCGCCAGTGCACGCAGCCGCTGCATGAACTCGCCAGCGCCCTGATCGACCAGACGTTCAGCCGCCTGAGCAGCATCCTGGCGGGAGCGCAAATTGTCTTCAATGACCTCGTGCAGGTCATCCACGGTATACAGATAGACATCGGCCAACTCACCCACCTCGGGTTCAATATCCCGCGGCACGGCAATATCGACCATGAACATGGGCTTGTGCCGGCGTTGTTTGAGTGCGCGTTCGACCGCCCCTTTTCCGAGAATCGGCAGGGGGCTGGCAGTGGAGCTTATAATGATGTCGCACTGGGACAGCACATCGGGAATCTGATTGAGCAAAATCGCATCGGCACCCAAGGCTTCACTGAGCAGCTGTGCGCGTTCCAGCGTACGGTTGGCAACAATGATGCGCCCCACGCCCTGCTCGAACAGGTGCCGGGCAACCAGACCGATGGTTTCACCCGCACCAATCAGTAGCGCGGTACTACGGCGCAGATCGGAAAAGATCTGCCGCGACAGACTGACCGCCGCAAAGGCTACCGACACCGGATTTTCACCGATGGCCGTATCCGTGCGCACCTGTTTCGCCGTGTTGAAGGTACTCTGGAACAGACGGTCGAGGTAGGGCCCGAGGGTCCCCGCACTGCGCGCAGCCTGCCAGGCATCCTTCATCTGTCCGAGAATCTGCGGCTCACCCAGGACCATGGAATCGAGCCCGGCGGCGACACGCATCATGTGACTGACCGCACCAGTGTCGCTGTGCAGGTAGCTGCAACGGCGCAACTCGTCCGGGGACAAACCATGATAACCGGCCATCCAGTTCAGCAGGCGCTCGGCATCAGGATGATCCTGCGCACAATAGATTTCCGTGCGGTTGCAGGTCGACAGAATGGCGACCTCCTGGGTCTGGGTCTCATCACGCAGGCGCTGCAACGCATCAGCCAACCGTTCAGGAGCAAATGCCACGCGTTCGCGCACATCCACTGCGGCGGTCCTGTGATTAATCCCGAATGCAAGGAAGCCCATGATGCCCCATTAATGTGAACTAAGCGTGCAATTGTCCTATGTATGCCAGTGCCGATCAATTCCCTTCGGCCAGTGGGTTTGCTCGCCATCCTGTGTCATGATGACGGCTCCGCCTGAACAGACCCGAGCACCCATGAAGGCATCATTTCATCGCCCCCTGCTGGCCCTGTCCCTTGCCCTGCTGCTGAGCGCCTGCGTCAGCCAGCCACCGACACCAGAGCCGACGCCAGAACCATCCAGCGCCTCGCCGTCAACAACGGATGTGCCCGTGGTGTATGCACCCTTCCCCAAGGAAACGCTCTACGATCTGTTGACCGCTGAAATTGCCGGCCAGCGTAACCGTTATGATATCGCGCTGGGCAATTATCTACTGCAGGCCCACCAGACCCGTGACGCCGGCATCATCGAGCGCGCCTTGCGGGTTGCCGAGTTTCTGGGCGCCCAGGCACCGGCACTGGAAATGGCTCTACTGTGGGCCGAGGTTGCCCCGGACAATCCCGATGCCTTCCGTTCAGTGGCTCTGCATCAAGCCCGTGCCGGCCAGCATGAGCTGGCCATGCAGGCCATGGAGAACGTGCTCAGCATGCAAGGCGAGACGCATTTCGACTTTCTCGCCCTGACTGCGGCACAAACTGACAGCCCAACTCGCCAGGCCATGCTCACCAGCCTGACCAAGCTGCGCCAACGCTACCCCGATAACCCACAATTGCTGTTTGCCAGCGCGCTGCTACTGCAACAGGAAGAACGCGGGGACGAGGCGCTGACATTACTTGAAAACAATCCTCTGGCTGCCGCCGAGCCACAGTCACGCATGCTACACGCGCGCCTGTTGGCAGACAGCGGTGACAACCCGGCAGCGATTCAGCTACTCCATCAGGGTCTGCTGGACAAGCCGGACGACAACCGTATGCGCCTGCTGTTAGCCCGAATTCTGGTCAGCAACGGTGAACTCGATGCCGCCAGCGCCCAGTTCGCACTGCTGTCCGAACAGAATCCGGCGGATACCGAGCTGTTGCTATCCCTGGCGCTGATCAGCCTTGAAGCGGGTCAATTCGAAAACGCCGTTGAGCATTTCGAACAGTTACTCAGCCTGGAGCCTGAAAACGATACCGCACGCTATCATCTGGGCGTGGCCTACCTTGAATTGCAACAACAGGACAAGGCCATTGCGGCCTGGCGCGAGGTCAAGTCCGGGCGCGACTTTCTGACCGCACGCCTGCGTATCAGCCAACTGCTCAGCGAGCAGGGGCAGACGGACCAACTGGCGGTGCTACTGAGTGATGATCGCAGCCTTAACCCCGATCTCGCCCTGCAGCTCTACCTGATCGAGATTGAAAGCCTGTTTACTCACCACCCCAATATCGCCATGCAGCGGGTCAACCAGGCGCTGAACCAATTCGAGCAGGACAGTAATCTGCTCTACACCAGGGCGTTGTTGGCTGAACAATTGGGCCAGCCGGAACAACTTGAAGCCGATCTACGACAGGTCCTGCTGCTTGACCCGGATAACGCCTCGGCTCTGAACGCACTGGGTTACACCCTGGCAGACCGCAACGAACGCCTCGACGAAGCGCTGGCCATGATAGAGCGGGCCGCACAACTCAGCCCTGACGATCCTGCCATCACTGACAGCCTTGGCTGGGTACATTTCCGCCTTGGCAATCTGGACCTTGCCGAGCAGTATCTGCGCCAGGCCTATGCCGCCTTTCCCGACCAGGAAGTAGCTGCCCACCTTGGCGAAGTGCTCTGGCACCAAGGTAAACACCAGGAGGCCCGGCGAATCTGGAACGAAGCACTGGAAAAGGACTCAGATAGTCCGCTGGTACGTTCAACCCGCCAACGACTGGAAGCTGCTGAATAATGTTGCTCTTACGCCCCCTGATGCTGATTGCCTTGCTGGTGTTGTTGTCAGCCTGTAGCAGCCTGCATAAACGCGAAACCCTGGAATTTGGTGGTGATGCCGCCGCCTGGCAAACCCACCGCCAAAGTATTCTGCCACTGGAAAATTGGGTGCTGCAGGGCAAGATCGGCGTCCGCGCGCCAAACGAAAACGCCAGCGGTACGCTGACCTGGCTGCAACAAAAGAAGAATTACGATATTCGCCTGTCCGGCCCACTCGGCCGTGGCGCGACTCGCCTGCAAGGCAGCCCTGACGGGGTAACGCTGGAAATGGCCGGCCAACCCGCGCTTTACGCGCACTCCGCAGAAGACTTGCTGGAACAGCAGATTGGCTGGCGCCTGCCGGTAGAGCACCTGCTATGGTGGGTCCGTGGACTGCCGTCTCCGGACAGTACCAGCCGCCTGCTACTGGATACCGAAAGCCGCCTGGCGAGGCTCAGTCAGGCTGGCTGGATAATCGAATACAGCCGTTACCAACAGGTCGACGGCATGCAACTGCCACAACGCCTGCAATTGTCCGGTCACGATGTACTGCTGACCCTGGTGGTCACCCAGTGGGAGCCAGGCCGTCAGCCATGAGTTCACGCCGCAACAGCCTGAGCCTGCCTGCCCCGGCCAAACTGAATTTGTTCCTGCATATCACCGGACGTCGTGCTGACGGCTACCACCAGCTGCAGACCCTGTTTCAGTTTATTGATCATGCCGACACGCTGGATTTCAGCCTTCGAGATGACAGCCAGATCCTGCTGCACAGCACCCTGCCCGGCGTGTCCGCTGCTGATAATCTGATTACCCGGGCTGCAAAGTTGCTGCAACAGCACAGCGGCACCAGGCTGGGCGTTGATATCCGGCTACACAAACAGTTGCCCATGGGTGGCGGTCTGGGTGGCGGCAGCTCGGATGCCGCGACCACGCTGGTCGGCCTGAACCACTTGTGGCAAACCGACCTGAGTCTGGATCAACTGGCCGAGCTTGGCATGCAGCTGGGCGCCGATGTACCCGTGTTCGTCAAGGGCCAGGCGGCCTGGGCAGAGGGTGTGGGTGAGCAACTGACCCCGGTAACCCTTGATGAACCCTGGTATCTGGTCCTGGTACCGGCCTGCGAGGTCAGTACAGCGGAGATTTTTTCCGATCAGAGGTTGACGCGTGATACCCAGCCCATTACATTAGCGACCTTCCTTAGCCAAGGCGGCAAAAACGACTGTTTGCCGGTTGCTGAGGCGCGTTACCCGGAAATACGTAACGCGTTGATCTTGCTTGACAATTATTGTGAAGCCAAGATGACTGGTACTGGTAGCTGTGTGTTTGGGGCCTTCCCAAACGAATGCGAAGCTGATAAAGTTCGCGCCCGGTTGCCAGCCACTCTGCACAGCTTTGTTGCAAGAGGATGTAACAGTTCACCGTTACACCAAATGCTTAACAAACAGGTGCAATAAGGATGCAGCCGTGCATCCGGACTGTTAGATACAGGGGCGTAGCCAAGCGGTAAGGCAGCGGGTTTTGATCCCGCCATGCGTTGGTTCGAATCCAGCCGCCCCTGCCATTTCCTCCGGCAGCAATCAATCGACTTTTTGACTGTGTCAGGTACCTGAAGCATTCGGTGCCCTATACGCATTCAATCGCACTGACCACTACCCAGAAAGGTAATGCAGCGTGTCCAAGATGATGGTTTTTGCGGGGAACTCCAACCCCGATCTGGCGCGACGCGTCGTGCGTCAATTGCACATTCCCCTTGGCGACGCCTCGGTTGGCCGCTTCAGCGACGGTGAAGTCACCGTAGAGCTGAACGAGAACGTACGTGGCAAGGATGTTTTCATCATCCAGCCTACTTGTGCACCGACCAATGACAATCTGATGGAACTGGTGATCATGGCTGACGCCCTGCGCCGTTCATCCGCATCACGCATCACCGCCGTTGTGCCCTATTTTGGCTACGCTCGTCAGGATCGCCGCCCGCGCTCCGCACGCGTCGCCATCAGCGCCAAAGTGGTTGCCGACATGCTTGGTACCGTTGGCGTTGACCGGGTATTGACCGTCGACCTGCACGCCGACCAGATCCAGGGCTTCTTCGATATCCCGGTAGACAACATTTACGGCTCACCGGTACTGGTCGACGATCTGATCAGCCAGCGTCACGATAATCTGATGATCGTTTCGCCCGACATTGGCGGCGTCGTGCGTGCCCGTGCCGTAGCCAAACAGTTGAGCGTTGATCTGGCCATTATCGACAAGCGCCGGCCCAAGGCCAACCAGTCCGAGATCATGCATATCATCGGCGACGTCGAAGGCCGCAACTGCATCCTGATTGACGACATGGTCGACACCGCCGGCACGCTCTGTCATGCCGCCACTGCGCTAAAAGAACACGGTGCGGAAAAGGTCTTTGCCTATGCCACGCACCCGGTTCTGTCGGGCAAGGCGATCGAAAACATCAGCAATTCGCAGCTGGATGAACTGGTCATAACCAATACCATTCCACTGTCGGCAGCCGGTAGCGCCTGCCCACGTATTCGCCAGTTGGACATGGCACCACTGATTGCCGAGGCCATGCGCCGCATCAGTAATGAAGAATCCATCAGCGCCATGTTCCGTTAGGAACCGGGCTCTGGGTAAACAGCCTGACTGATGACAGTCAGGTTTATATCAATCATCCGACGCGCTGGTCGCAAGTGCCCGGATGTTCAGCAAGGAGACTAACTATGGTCGACTTCACTCTTAAAGCGATAGCGCGTAATGACCTGGGGAAAGGTGCGAGCCGCCGCCTGCGTCGTAACGCCGATATGGTACCAGCCATCATTTACGGTGGTGACAAGGCCCCCCAGAGCGTGTCCCTGGAAGCCCGCGAACTGAACAAGGCCCTCGAGAACGAAGCCTTCTACTCGCACATCATCAGCATCTCGGTTGATGGCAAGAAAGAAAACGTTCTGCTCAAGGCCCTGCAACGCCACCCTGCCAAGCCGCGCATCATGCATGCCGACTTGCTGCGCGTCGTGGCCGGTC
This sequence comes from Halopseudomonas sp. 4NH20-0008, assembly GCF_057548395.1. Lineage (NCBI taxonomy): Bacteria > Pseudomonadati > Pseudomonadota > Gammaproteobacteria > Pseudomonadales > Pseudomonadaceae > Halopseudomonas > Halopseudomonas sp. 4NH20-0008. Next base: position 12,877 of record NZ_BAAJMD010000010.1, on the reverse strand, counting down.
ACAAGGTCACCGTTCATGTACCCCTGCACTTCATCAACGAAGACAGCTGTGTTGGCGTGAAGAAGGGTGGCGGCATCATCTCCCACACCATCTCCGATGTGGAAGTCACCTGCCTGCCCAAGGATCTGCCGGAGTTCATCGAGGTCGATATGGCCAAGGTTGAGCTGGGTCAAATCCTTCACCTGTCAGACCTGAAGATGCCAAAAGGCGCGACCCTGGTTGCCCTGGCTCAAGGTGCCGACCACGACCTTCCGGTTGCCAACGTCCATGCGCCGCGTACTGCGACTGCTGAAGACACCGCTGCTGATGAAGGCGAGGAATCAGCCGAGTAACATCGCTGAAACCAGAGGGGCGCCACGTTGTGACTCAGGGAACCAAGTTGATCGTCGGTCTGGGCAATCCCGGACCTGAATATGAACTGACCCGTCACAACGCTGGCGCCCTTTTTATTGAGCGTCTGGCTGACAAACACAACGTCGCCCTGCGCATGGAAAGCAAATTTTTCGGATTGACTGGCCGCCTCAGCCTGCAAGGCGAAGATGTCCGCCTGCTAATCCCCACTACCTTCATGAACCGCAGTGGCCAGGCTGTAGCCGCATTGGCCGGGTTCTACCGCATTGCCCCCGAAGAAATACTGGTTGCCCATGATGAGCTCGACCTGCCTCCCGGCGTGGTCAAGTGCAAACAGGGTGGCGGTACTGGCGGGCATAACGGTCTTAAAGACATACTTGCCCGACTGGGCAACGAGAATACGTTTTACCGCTTGCGTCTCGGTATTGGCCACCCTGGCCACAGTTCGCAGGTAACCGGCTTTGTTCTGGGGCGCGCACCCAAGGCCGAGCAGGACGCACTGGACGCCTGTATCGATGAAGCCATAGGCGAACTGCCGGGCATCATCAAGGGTGACTGGACCAAGGTCATGCAACGCTTGCACAGCTTCAAAGCCTGATTACATTATTCGCCGCTTTGCGGCAGAGGACACCAGTATGGGATTCAATTGCGGTATCGTCGGTCTGCCCAATGTCGGCAAATCCACTCTGTTCAATGCCTTGACCAAGTCCGGTATTGCCGCCGAGAACTTTCCGTTCTGCACCATTGAGCCGAACAGCGGCATAGTGCCCATGCCCGATCCTCGCCTGGATGCCCTGGCGGCCATCGTCAAGCCGCTGAAAGTCCTGCCGACCACCATGGAGTTCGTCGACATCGCCGGGCTGGTTGCCGGCGCCTCCAAGGGTGAGGGCCTGGGTAACAAGTTCCTGGCCAACATCCGCGAAACCGATGCCATCGCTCACGTAGTACGTTGTTTCGAAGATGAAAACGTGATCCATGTTTCCAACAGCGTTGACCCCAAGCGCGATATCGAAATCATCGATCTGGAACTGATCTTCGCTGATCTCGATAGCTGCGAAAAACAGCTATATAAAGTCACGCGCAATGCCAAGGGTGGTGACAAGGATGCCGTCGCGCAGAAAGCCCTGCTGGAAAAACTCATCCCGCATTTCACCGAGGCCAAACCCGCGCGCTCGCTGCTGAAAAACCTGAGCCCGGAAGAGCGCCTGCTGGCTAAAAGCTTTCACCTGCTGACCAGCAAGCCGGTCATGTACATTGCCAACGTGGCCGAGGATGGCTTCGAGAACAATCCACACCTGGATGTGGTCATGGCCATTGCCGAGGAAGAAGGTGCGCTGGTGGTGCCGGTGTGCAACAAGATCGAAGCGGAAATTGCCGAGCTGGACGATGGTGAGGAAAAGGACATGTTTCTTGAGTCCCTCGGCCTCGAGGAGCCCGGCCTGAACCGCGTGATTCGCGCCGGCTACCAGTTGCTCGACCTGCAGACCTACTTCACCGCCGGGGTCAAGGAAGTGCGGGCCTGGACCGTCAAGATCGGTGCGACGGCGCCACAGGCCGCTGCCGTAATCCACACCGATTTCGAAAAAGGCTTTATTCGTGCCGAAGTGATCGCCTATGAGGACTTTATCAAGTTCAACGGCGAAGCCGGTGCCAAGGAAGCCGGCAAATGGCGCCTGGAGGGCAAGGAATACATCGTCAAAGATGGCGACGTCATGCACTTCCGGTTCAACGTCTGAAAAACAGATGACAAAAGCCTGCCGGAGACACCCCGACAGGCTTTTTTGCTGCCATACTGGCTCTGTTCAGACTTGCCAGGAGAGCCGTATCGATGCGTTCAGGCCCCCTTTCCCGATCATTCTGGTTGGTACTGGCGCTGTTTATCTACAGCCTGCTCGGCGTTCTGCTGCTGCCAGCGATCATTCTCCACGGTGTTAATCAACAACTCGGTACGCTGAGCAACCAGACAGCGAAGCTGCAGCGCGTCGAATTCAATCCCTTCAACTTGCAGCTGGTCCTGCACGAGTTCCATCTTGGCGACGACCCTACCCCGGTCCTCGGCTTCAAACGCCTGGAGGCCGATCTGGCATGGCGCAGCCTGTGGCGCGGCGCGCTGGAGCTGTCCGAACTCAAATTGGTTGGCGCCCAGGGCTACCTGCAACTGGATCAACAGGGCCAGTTGAACCTGCTGCAGGTGCTGCGCCTGCCCGAATCCGACCCGACCGCGCCTCCTGCTGAAGATCAGGGCCTGTTTCCCCTGCGTATAGCACGCCTGGTACTGCAGGATAACCGCCTGACCCTTGAGGATCTGCGCCCCGGCCAACAGGTCCGACACAGCTACGACGCGATCAACCTGCAACTGCACAATCTGAGCACGGTAGCCAATGAGCAAGGCGACCTGCAGTTGAATGCCAGTGGCCCGGATGGCGCCACACTGGACTGGCAGGGGCAGCTGAGCCTGGCACCCCTGGGTTCCAGCGGACAGGTGCAACTGACCGATGTGCGCCTGATCAGACTGGCGCCCTATCTACAGGGGGTATTACCTCTCAAGCTGACCAGCGGCAATGCGGCCATGGCCCTCAACTACCAGTTCAGCACAGACAATGGCGTGCAGCTCGAGGTGCAGAAACTGGAAGCACAGCTGGACCGGCTCAGTCTGCTGGATGCCGATGAGCTCCATCTGCTGAATCTGCGCACGCTGCAGATTCAGGACTCAAGTTTTAACCTGCAAGCACGCGAAATACGCCTGGGTACCGTACTCAGCCAGGGGCTGGAAACCTCACTGGAGCGCGACCCGGACGGTAGCTTGAACTGGATGCGCCTGCTGCCGGCCAGACAAGCTGAACCCGTTAGCGACGCGCAACCCGGCTGGCGTGTACAGATCGACAAGGCCCGGCTCAGCGACTACCACCTGTCCCTGCTCGACCGGCTCCCCGAAGCCCCACAGGCGCTGGATATTGGTCCACTGATCCTTGAGCTTGAGGGTTTTGACAGTGCATCCACAGCGCCTTTTGAGGTTAATTTGACAACCCGCGTAGGCGTCGAGGGCGAGTTAGCCACTTCTGCACGTGTGACGTTGGCTCCGGTTCGCGCTGATATCCAGCTATCACTCGAGAGCTTTGATCTACGCCCCTTGCAAAGCTACATCAGCCCCTTTGTGCGCCTTGAGCTGCGCAGTGGCGCACTGGATGCGCAGCTGAACATCGCTCTGCAACAGCAACAGACGCTTGAACTCATGGTTGAGGGTGAAGCCGACCTGCGCAACCTTCATCTGGTCGACGGCCTGCAGCAACGCGACCTGCTCAAGTGGCAAAATCTGCATGTTGCCGGTTTAAGCTGGCGCGACAGGCGTCTGGATATCAGCGAGTTGAGCCTGCAACAACCTTACCTGCGCTTTATCATCAATTCAGATTTGAGCACCAATATCGATGCCCTCCGGGTACCCCGGCCTGCTGAACCCGAGGCCATATCAAGCGAGCCGCCGGTCGGCTTGCGAATCGGCGGCATCCGCATCAATGACGGCTCGGCCAACTTTGCCGATTTCAGCCTCAGACCCAACTTTGCCACCGCCATCGAGCAGATCAACGGCCAGATCGGCACCCTCGACAATCAGCGCAATGTAGCGGCGCGGGTTGACCTGAAGGGCCGGGTCGACCGATATGCTCCGGTCAGCATCGAGGGCAGTCTGACACCTTTCTCACCACTGGAAAGCCTGGATATTCGCACACGCTTCCAGCAGCTCGAGCTGACCACCTTGACCCCCTATTCAGGCAAGTTCGCTGGCTACCGGATTCGTAAAGGACGATTGAATCTTGATCTGCACTACCGCATTGAGCAGGGGCAGTTAAACGCCGAGAACACAGTCCTGCTGGAAGATCTGCAGCTGGGCGAGCAGGTAGACAGTGCCGACGCCCTGAATCTGCCGATCCGACTGGCTGTCGCACTGCTCAAGGACGGTCAGGGCAACATCGATATCCAGCTCCCGGTCCGCGGTGACCTGAACAACCCTGAATTCAGTGTCATGCCGATCGTCATGCAGACCTTGCGCAATCTCCTGGTGCGTGCGACCCAGGCACCCTTCAAATTCATCGCCGGACTGGTCCAAGGGGCGGACCAGCTTGATCTGAGCCAGATACGCTTCGCCCCCGGCAGTGCCGAACTGGATGCCGAGGCCGAACAGACCCTTGCAACCCTGGCCAGCGCACTCAAGCAGCGGCCCAACCTGCAACTGGATATTGAGGGCATGAGTTCGGTCGAGGCTGACGGGCCGCTGCTGGCACAACAACGCCTGAATCTTGAACTGCAACGACGCTGGCATCAACAAGACAACAACAGTTCAGAGCAGGCCACCGATCTGGACCTGGACAGTCTGTCCATGCGTCAAAGACTGGTACTGCTGGAGGCCGCCTATCTCGAACGGGTCAATCCTGAGCTGCCAGAGCACATCAGCGCATTGCCCAGAGAACAACGAGTGACAGCGCTGCAGGAGGCGTTACTGCAAAGGTGGCAAGGCAGTGAACTGTTGCTCAGGCGTCTGGCCCAGCAACGCAATACTGTCATCAAGGCCTGGCTGGCTGATCAGGGCGGACTGGACGATACGCGTTTGTACCTGCTCGACGTCGGCTTGACCCAAGCCCTTAACGATGGACGAGTACCTACAGCGCTACACCTGGATAGTCGTTAACAGTGGGTGGAACGCACAGGGCTAAAACTGCATTACTTGATTGAAGCAACATGCCCAAAAGCAACCACGAAGACCCTGTGTCACAGCAATAAACACTTGAATTGACTGACAAATAAAAGCGCCTGCAAGGTCTTGACTTTCACCGCCCACAACTGAATAATGCGCGCCTCGGATGGCTACATAGCTCAGCTGGTTAGAGCACAGCATTCATAATGCTGGGGTCCCTGGTTCAAGTCCAGGTGTAGCCACCAACCTTTTCAAAGGTTTAGCTTCGGCTAAGCCTTTTTTTTGCGCTTTATAACCGCGCCAGAAGTTCAGCCTCAATGCCTTGCGTCGTCTCCTGCCGCAACTGGCCGGGGCTGATATCCGTCAATAGTCCCTCAACCGCAGATTCCAGACGATTGGCTTCTGTCTCCACTCGCCAATGATAGCGCAGCAGAAGCGCTGCACTCAGCACCGCAGCCAGCGGATTGGCTCGCCCCGTCCCGGCAATATCAGGCGCGCTGCCATGGACCGGTTCGGCAAGGGCAATGCCCTGCCCCCAGTTCAGTGATGGCGCCGTACCAAGCCCCCCCGACCAGTAGCTGGCCAGATCAGACAGGATATCGCCGAACAAATTGGTGGTAATAAGCAGATCAAAGGCCTCAGGCTGTTCGACCAGTTGCAAGGCCGCCACATCCACCAGCCGCTCATCCACCAGGGCATCAAGACCGGCCTGCTGCAGCACTTCGCGACAGCAATCACGGAACAGACCGCAGGTAAGTGGCAGGATGTTGGCCTTGTGCACCAGGGTTATTCTGCGGGCGCCGCGAAACCTGGCAATCTCGACGGCTCGGCGGGCGATCAGCTCACTAGCCTGCCGGGAAATATGCCGCTCAGCTACGGCCAGGTCAGCCGACACCTGACGCTCAACACCTACATAGAGGCCTTCGCTGTTTTCCCTGAGTATCAACAGGTTGATCCCGCTGCGGGCCGACAGGCCTGGCCAACTGCGCACGGGTCGTAGATTGATCCCAAGCCCGAGTGACTGCCGCAGTTGAATAATCGCACTGCGGTAACCCGGCACCGCATGAGCAGGTGAAGACACCGCGCCAAACAACCCGGCACCGCATGCGCGCATGGCTTCAAGTGTGGCCGCAGGTACAGACTCGCCAGTAGCCTGAAAGCAGTCCCAGCCAGCCGCTGCCTCGACTACCTGAAGATCGGCAATCAGTCGCTCCAGCACCCTGACAGCAACCGGTACGACTTCCTGACCTATACCGTCACCCGGGATTACGCAGAGCCGGGTCATGTTTTACGCCCCTCTCGCGTTGCCAAGAGCAGGCCGGCAAAAGTCAAGCTGCCTCCCAGCAGGTGAAACCACTGCAGCGCCTCACCGAGCAACAGAATGCTCAACAGGGAGGCAAATACCGGCATCAGGTAGCTGAACAGTGTGGCTGTAGCCGGGCCCAGGACCCTGACGCCGTTATTCCAGGCCAGATAGGCTACCAGCGAGGCCAGTATCGCCGTATAGGCAACTGCCATAAGGCTGTTGGCGTCCAGCGGCATGGGACCAAACTGACTGTATTCCCAGAGATAAAAAGGCAACAGCAGCGGTACGCCAAACAACAGCATCGCGGCTAACTGTGTCATACCCGAGAGGGGCAGCATCCACATGCGTAGAAGAACGGAATACAGCCCCCAGGCCAGCACCGCCACCACCATGATCAGATCACCGGGATTGAAGCTCAGACCAAGCAGACGGGCCGGATCGCCCATGCTGAGAATCACCAGAAGCCCCAGGAAGGATAACGTCGTGCCAAGCAGCATAGCTTTGCCGGGAAGCTGCCGTAGCAGCAGCATGGTCCAGATAAAGGCGGCTACAGGCAGTCCGGTATTGACCAGGGTGATATTGATCGCCGTGGATGTTTGCGCCGCCAGATAAAGCAGGGTGTTATAACTGGTAATACTCAGCGCGGCCAGCACGCCAATCTGTTTCCAGTACTGCAACAACAGCAGTCGATCACGCCAGAGGCCGCGCAGGGTAAAAGGCAGCAGCAACAGCAAGGCCGCCATCCAACGCCAGAACGACAGGCCAACGGGGGGGAGTACGCCCGCGCTGGCACGGGCAATCAACGCGTTACCGGCCCAGATCAGGCAGCATAAAACCAGACCTGCCATTGCCCAATAGCGCGCGCCTGCATTCAAGGCGGACTTAGCCTGTACTGCTCGGGAATCTGCTCAGGCCCGTTGACAGAGACCCCGAGATCTTTGAGGTGCCCATCCTTGATACCGTAAATGAAACCATGTACGGATAAAGGCTGCTTACGATGCCAGACATTCTGCACAATGCTGGTATGGCTGACATTGGCAACCTGGCGCATCACATTCAACTCGCACATCAAGTCCAGCTGGGCTTCTTCATCTTCAATCAAACGTAACTCATTGCGCTGCTCATAGTACAGGTCACGGATCGAGCGCAGCCAGCCATCGCTGAGGCCCAGCTGTTTGTTGTGCATAGCCGCACGCACGCCACCACAGCCGTAATGGCCGGTCACTATGATGTGCTTGATTTTCAGGACATCAACGGCGAACTGCATGACCGACAGGCAGTTCAGATCAGTATGCAAAACCACATTGGCGACATTGCGATGGACAAACAGCTCCCCTGGCAGCAGGCCGACAATTTCGTTGGCCGGCACACGGGAATCAGCGCAGCCAATCCAGAGATACTCGGGGGCCTGCTGACCAGCTAGTTTGGTAAAAAAGTCGGGATCTTCCTGTTTGATCGCTTCAGCCCAGGCACGGTTATTGTCAAACAGTTGATTAAGATCGTTCATGGAACTGCCTTATTGGAGTCATTGTTCATTCAATCAGCGAGTAGGCCATGACCAAAGCGTCTTCCCTGCCACCTACTGCCGGATAATAATTGCGCCGCCGACCAATTTCATTGAAGCCAAATCGTTCGTAAAGCCGCGCTGCTGACTGGTTCGAAGCCCGGACCTCAAGAAAGGTCACCTCTGCGCCTGATTGCCTGGCCCGTTCAATAATGAACTCCAGTAACAGCGCACCCAAACCAGCACCCTGATTTTCCGGCTTGATAGTGATATTCAACAGATGCGACTCATCGCCGGCAAGCGACAACACCGAATGACCTACCTGCTGATTGCCGCGGTAAATCAGCCAGCACTCATAGCCTGAACGCACGCAATCGAGAAAAATACCACGGGTCCATGGATGACTGAATGCAGCAAACTCGACCTTCAGCACCTCATCGATATCAGACTCGAGCATGGCCCGATAGTGCACATCCGTCATGCCCTGTCCTGCCAGCGCGGCATCACCCGTTTCAACAAGTGCCATAACCGAGCTTTTTCATCAGCTGAATCCATCAATCCTTGCAGATCAGCAGAGAACCAGGCGGCAACCAGTTGCTCCGGCCGAGCCTCGCGACCACATAACGCGGAAGCAGAATGCGGATCCGGCTCAACCAGCAAACCGGTCAGTGCACCAAAACAGCCGATGGAAACAATATCACTCTGCTCCAGGCGTGCCTGCATGAAAGCCTGCAGCGCCTCACTCGCCGCCTCGGCACTACGAGCAACCTGAGGGTTGCGGCTCAAAGGCCAGCGAAAGTCAGCTTGCAGCCTGGGTGTTACCGGCAATCCTGCGGCCCGCAGAATATCGCACAACAAGGCAAAGTGCGGTGTACCTTTTTCCAAGCCTGGATCGGCAATCTCGATCAGCAAGGCACAGGGACCTGCCACCCACAACTGCAAATAAAAAGGGGCGACATCAACCGCTTCTATAGCGCTTGGCCCAGACTGTTCGGCGACCAGGCGCTGCACCTTGGGCGCAGGAGCTTTAAGCGGCTGACTCGACTTCAACGCAGCGAGCAAAGGTGCAGCGGGAGTCCTGGTTTCAGCTGCGCCCGTTACTGTCTGCTGGGCCCTCATCGGGACGGGTGAAGCCGTTGTCTCAGGCGATTCCACTGCGACCAAAACTTCAGGTTCAGTCTCCTCAGGTTCAGCCAGATACAGCTGAGCAGCATGGGCCAATGGCTCAGTTGGCACCCAACTGGTGACACCCATGGCCGTCAGATAGGATTGCCGCAGACTTTCACGCATCAGACATCAGCCGCCTGGGGGTGAGCACGGCAGGCGCCGGCCTGCATCAGGTTCAGTGCATTGATATAAGCCTTGGCTGATGCCACCACAATATCCGTGTCCGCCCCGTTACCATTGACTATGCGTCCGCCACTCTCCAGCCGAACTGTGACCTCACCCTGCGAGTCGGTACCCTGGGTAATGGCATTGACCGAATACAGCTGCAAGGTGGCGCCCGACCCGACAATCTGCTCGATGGCCTTGAACGTCGCATCGACCGGCCCGGACCCTTGTGCGTGGGCCTCGCGTTCAAGGCCTTCGACGTTCAGCAGCAAATGTGCATCGGGAATCTCACCCATGCGCGAGGTCACTTCCAGATGAACCAGTCGCACATGCTCAACCACCTCGGTCAGGGTGTCGGAAACCAGCGCCTGCAGATCCTCATCAAAGATTTCATGCTTGCGGTCAGCCAACTCCTTGAAGCGTGCAAAGGCGGCGTTCAGCTCTTCGCCCGACAACTGGATACCCAGCTCCTCAAGGCGAGCACGGAAGGCGCTGCGACCCGACAGCTTGCCAAGGGACAATTTGTTGGTATGCCAGCCAACCGACTGGGCGCTCATGATTTCGTAAGTTTCCCGGTGCTTGAGTACGCCGTCCTGGTGAATACCGGACTCATGGGCAAAGGCATTGGCACCGACAATCGCCTTGTTCGGCTGGACCGGAAACCCGGTGATGCCCGAGACCAGTCGAGAGGTACTGAGGATATTCTCGGTCACTATGCCGGTCTGCACTCCGAGCACATCGTGGCGGGTCTTGATCGCCATCACGATTTCCTCCAACGAGGCATTGCCGGCGCGCTCGCCCAAACCGTTAATAGTGCACTCGACCTGACGCGCACCGGACATCACCGCTGCCAGGGAATTGGCAACAGCCAGCCCCAGATCGTTGTGGCAATGTACCGAGAAAACCGCTTTATCGGCATTCGGCACGCGCTGGATAATCTGTCTGATAGTCTCGCCAAATTGCTGTGGTATGGCATAACCCACGGTATCCGGAATATTGATGGTGCGCGCACCGGCATCAATCGCCGCTTCAATAATGCGGCAAAGGAAATCAATCTCCGAGCGACCGGCGTCCTCACAGGAAAACTCAACATCGGAACACAGGTTTCGGGCGCGCTTGACTGCACGAACAGCCTGTTCCACAACCTGATCCGGCTGCAGTTTGAGCTTGTACTGCATATGGATCGGGCTGGTGGCAATGAAGGTATGTATGCGCCCACTGTTGGCATTCGCCAGCGCTTCGGCGGCACGGTCAATGTCGGCATCGACGGCACGAGAAAGGCTGCACACCGTGCTGTCCTTGATGGTGTCAGCAATACCTTTAACCGCTTCAAAATCGCCCGGGCTGGCTATGGCAAAACCGGCCTCAATCACGTCGACCCGCAACTTCTCCAATGCCTTGGCAATCCGTAGCTTCTCTTCCTTGGTCATCGACGCACCGGGACTCTGCTCACCATCTCGCAAGGTGGTATCGAAAATGATAACGCGGTCCTGACTCATCTCAGTTCTCCTCGGCAAGGGGGGCATTCCAGTCATGGACACAAAAGCCACTGGAATCATCTTCTTACTATAACCCATATGGCCTGAGGGCCGTGACAGGGCGGGCATTTTTCTTGCCGCCTACAATCTGCTTATGACCAGCCAACACCAATACGACTGACCATTCCAAAAGTTTGGTTAAGCCAGCTAATCTGGCAAAGTATTAGTACATCAATTGCCATCAGCCATGGCAACTCAACAATAAAAGCAGAGGTGAATACACGCATGTTCGATCGCCATTTCGACGTCTGGCCAGCCCAGGTACCCAAGCAACTGGAACTGCCTGCAACCAGCCTGTTCCACAACATCACCGTATCGGCCCTGCGCTTCCCCGACCACCCTGCGATTCATTATTACGGTTCCGAGATCACCTATTCAGAACTCAAACATCAAGCAGAGGCGCTTGCCGGCTACATGATGAAGGCAGGCGTCCAGTCCGGGGATCGAGTACTGCTGTATATGCAGAACAGCCCTCAATACATCATCGGCTACTTCGCCATTCTGCGTGCCAATGCCGTCGTGGTACCGGTCAATCCGATGAACCGCGCAGCAGAACTTAAATATCTGATCGAAGATACCCAGGCGCCGATTGCGCTTTGCGCTCAGGAATTGCTCGAGCATCTTAGCGAACACATCGGCGAAGGGCACTTGCGCGAAATCATTGTCAGCGCCTACTCGGATTACATAACCCAATCGACAGACCTGGCCTTGCCTGAAGCCGTGCAAATGGCCTCAATCCAGCACAGTACTGCCGGTATTACCGACTGGAAAACCGCTATCCAGCAAAACATTGCGCCTGCTGCCCATAGCAGCGGACCTGATGACCTCTGCGTAATCCCTTACAGTTCCGGTACCACAGGCAATCCAAAGGGCTGTGTACACACCCACCACAGCGTCATGGCGACCACCGTCTACGGCGCCGTATGGACCAACGCCCAACATGATGTGGTGCACCTGGTGTCTGTTCCCATGTTCCACGTCACCGGCATGCAGTCCTGCATGAACAGCACCCTCTATGTAGGCGGCACACTGGTTGTCATGACGCGCTGGGATCGCAAGGTCGCTGCCGAATTGATTCAACGCTGCAAGGTCAATACCTGGCGCAACATCTCCACCATGGTGGTCGACATGTTGTCTGATCCAGATATTGACCAGTACGACATCAGCACACTGAAAAGCATTGGTGGTGGCGGTGCAGCCATGCCCGCAGCCGTAGCCGCCAAACTGATTGAAAAAACCGGTCTGACTTATATGGAAGGTTATGGTCTCTCCGAAACCATTGCCCCTACCCACGTTAACCCTCCCCAGGCATGCAAACCTCAGTGTCTCGGAATTCCGATCATTGGTGTGGACTCCCGGGTTATCAATGTGGACACACTCGAGGAAGTCGAACCCGGGGTGACTGGCGAAATCATCATGCGTGGCGAACAGATCTTTCAGGGCTACTGGAATAAACCGGAAGCAACCGCCGAAGCCTTTGTCGAGCTCGACGGCAAACGCTTTTTCCGTTCCGGAGATCTGGGCTACTACGACGAGCAGGGTTACTTTTTCCTGGTTGATCGGGTTAAACGCATGATCAACGCATCAGGCTATAAGGTCTGGCCGGCTGAGGTCGAATCCCTGATGTATTCACACCCAGGCATACGTGAAGTTTGCATCATCTCTTCACCTCACTCGCGCCGCGGCGAAACCGTCAAAGCCTTCGTCGTGCTTGCCGCAGGAGCCGAGAACACCAGTGCTGAAGACATCATAAGTTGGTGCCAGGAGAATATGGCGGCATACAAATGCCCTGTCGTCATCGAGTTCACAGACAGCATTCCGAAGTCGCCTACCGGCAAGATCATGTGGCGCTTACTGCAAGAAGAGGAATGGAAGAAAGCCGCGCAGTAACTTGAAGCTGGAAGAGGATTGGGTTGAGTGAGTGGGGCGTCAAGCACTTCGAGGGGCTGATTTTCCTGGCAGCTGAAGGCTGAAGGCTGAAGGCTGACCGAGGGTGTTGTGGCTGGTGCGCTGGGTCAAGAGACTTGTGTCGCGCACCAGTCTCTTGATTGCATGGCTTGGGTTTCACTTCCAGCCTCAAGCTTGCAGCGAGCCTTGACCCGTTAATTGCGCCCAAAGAAAAGCCCCGCGCTGTTTCCAGGCGGGGCGTTTCAGTATAA